>NZ_CP063656.1:2465000-2765000 GCF_015209725.1 Lysobacter ciconiae
TGGCGTTATCCAGTCTGCCCACCGTGAGCCATCGCCCGTTCGCTGCGCTGGCGGCGGCAGCCACCGGCTCGATCGCGTTCGGCAACACGCTCATGCGACGAGGGTCGATGTAGGGGCTGGCGAGCTCCGCTACTTCGTCGGAGACGGCGACGACATGACTCACGAATGGCAAGGTGAGCGAGGCCAACATGAAATCGTAGGCCTCGCCGTAACTGCCGGAAATCGAAGCGGGCCCGTGCAGCGTGATCGCGCATGGCAGCCCGAGGCTAATCGCGCACGCCACCGCCGGCAACAGCGCTGTGAAGGGGTGCGCGTGGATGGCGGTCACCCCTTCACGACGTGCGACCCCGACCAAGGAGTCGACGGCTCCCAGGAATCCTGCGATGTCCGCTTCGGGCCCCAACGCCAGACCCGCAGTAAGGGACGCAAGTCCGTCTGGCAGCATCGCGTTGGAGAAGCGATTACCGCATGCGAGATGCACTTCCCAGCCGAGCCGCTTCAACTCCGCGACCTCGCAGCGTATGTAGCTTTCGACGCCACCGAATTCAAACGCTTCCGTGACGATCAACAACGATTTCTTCATGGGGTCTCCGACGCCGTGCACTCGCGAGAACCGCGTTCTCAGCGCAATTTTGTGAATGCGACCGACACGGGCAGTGCGGCGATTCCTGTACCTTTCGTACGCGGCTCGCGCACCTTTAGGATGATGATGTCGGTCTTGCGATCGAGATACGCCATATCGGCATGACTGATCGCCTCGGCCAAAGCCAGGGTCACGAAGTACGTCCCCTCGCACAATGCTAGATCGATCTCGAATCTGACTTCGTACACGCCACCTCGGGTGGCCGACTTAAGGTTCGCATTGTGATACATGGTGCTGCTGCCGAATGCCGACACGCCTTCGACCGTTCTTAAAAGAATGCCGAACTGCATCTCGTCAATATCGTCGAGCACCCGGACACGTGCGGAGACGATGACCGGCTCGCCGACCATGAACACCTCGCAACGTTCACCACGGGCGTCTTCAGCTGACCAGTTCTCGATATAGGCGCGTAACCGCGTGTGGGTCTCCTGTACCGCCGCCGGCAGTACATTCTCATCCGGAGCATGATCATCCGCGGGCGCCGCTGGCAATGGCTCGGGCGAACTCGGCACATCGGCGCCGACATCTAGGTCTACGGCCACATCTAACGGTGCAATAGCAGCCGCGTCATTGGTCGCTTCGGAATTCAGGTAGCGCAGATACGCCTTCTCGTCGGAGTACAGCAGGGCATGGTACTGGTCAATTATCGCGTTAGCGTAACCGATGCCGTGCAGTCGCCCATGGTGGAGTAGGACCGCGCGCTGGCAAAACTTCTCGACGGTCGACGTCGCGTGGGTAACGATCACGATCGCACAACCGCGCGCCCTGAGTCCCTCAATGTATTCGTAACACTTGCGCTGGAACTTCTCGTCTCCGACCGAAAGCGCCTCGTCAACGATCAGCACTTGCGGATCCACGCAGGCCTGAACGGCGAAGGCTAGCCGCACGTACATACCGCTCGAATACGTCCTTACCGGCTGGTCCATATGCTCGCCGATGTCGGCGAAGGTTTGTATCTCCGCGAACTTCGCCTCCATCTGCTTCCGGCTGAACCCGAGCACAGCACCGTTCAGGAAGACGTTCTCGCGCCCGGTGAATTCCGAATTGAAGCCGGAACCGAGTTCCAGAAGTGCGGCAAGCAAGCCGTTGACCCGAACATCGCCATTCGTGGCAGTAAGCGTGCCTGCAATGATTTGCAAGAGCGTGCTCTTGCCACTGCCGTTACGCCCGAGAATGCCGATCGTCTCGCCGGGCATTACATCGAATGAGACGTCCCGAAGGGCCCAGAATTCACGGTAGTACTTACGACCACTGGGTGCAAAGAATTGCCGGAGCCGGTCCCGCGGCGAGTTGTACATCTCGAAGCACTTAGAGACTCCCGAAACGGAGATCGCCGGTTCAGAGGACATCGGCGAACCCCCTACGCGTCTTCTGAAACCAAGCGAAACCGAGCCACGCGATCGCGATGCCAGTCGCCATCGAGATCGCCCACAAGCCCCAGTCAAAACTATGCCCCCACATCATCAACCCACGCATCTGCTCAACGGTGGACGTGAGCGGGCTCATCTTCATAATGGATCGATATTGCTCCGGCATAACCGAAACAGGATAGAAGATGGGTGACAGATACAGGAGCACTAACGTCAGAGAGCCGACCACCTGAGTAACATCACGCAAATAAACTCCCAAAGATGCCAGCACCCACGAAAATCCAAGTGTCATAAGCACAAGCGGTAAAATCACCAAGGGCGTGAGCAAGAACGTCGAAGGGGGCATTCCAATCAATATCAGATGGAATACGAACCATACAAAAAAACTCACGGCAAAGTGAAATACCCCTGCCACCACTGACACCACAGGAAGCACGTCAATCGGGAACACCACCTTCTTCACGTAACCAACATTACCAGTGACCAAGAGGGGCGCACGATTGCAACATTCTGCGAGCAGATTGAATGCCATGAGACCAGCAAATAAAACCAGAGCGAATTCTGTCTTCGACCCCGTTCCCACCCCCCACCTAGCATTAAACACATAGCTGAATACAAACGTGAACACGGCAAGCATCATGATCGGCGTAAAGAAAGACCACATGAGACCCATAACGGAGCCCTTGTAGCGGCCGATCACCTCACGCACCACGAGACCTCGGATTAGGCTTCGATGTTGGGTGAGGGTCCGGACCAGCGCGATCGGCGACAGGGAGTGCATCGCGATTCTCTGGTTCAAATGAGCAGCCCCGAGCCACGGCTTCTGCTTCCTTCCGGTGACGTCCGCTGTTCCAGCGCGACTTGAAGATCATGGCGCAGGTCGGACAGCTGTTCCACTCCCACGCTTAACCTCACCAGATTATCGGCAACACCCAACTCCGCTCGACGCTCCGCCGGCACCGAAGCATGCGTCATGATCGCAGGATGATTGACCAGGCTTTCCACGCCGCCCAAGGATTCAGCCAGCGCAAACAGCTTGGTCTTTTCGCAGAACCGGTTCGCGGCCTCGGCGCCGCCCTTCAGGTAGATGCTGACCATACCGCCGAAGCCATCCATCTGCCGCTTGGCCAGCTCATGCTGCGGATGCGACTTGAGGCCGGGATAAAGCACCTTCTCAATCGCCGTATGCCCTTCCAGCCATTCCGCCAGCGCTTGCGCGTTCTCGCAATGCGCCTTCATCCGCAGATGCAGGGTCTTCAGTCCCCGCAGCGCGAGGAAGCTGTCGAACGGCCCCTGCACCGCGCCAGTGGAGTTCTGCAGGAAGGCCATTCGTTCGGCCAGCTCGCTGTTATCGCCCACTACCACGATGCCGCCGACAATGTCGGAGTGGCCGTTGAGATACTTGGTGGCCGAGTGCACGACGATGTCTGCGCCCAGTTCCAGCGGTCGCTGCAGGATCGGTGAGCTGAAGGTGTTGTCGACCACCACGATCAGTCCGTGCTTGTGCGCGACGGCCGCAATGGCTGCGATGTCGACCAGCTTCAGCAGCGGATTGGTCGGCGTCTCGATCCAGACCATTTTGGTATCCGGTCGGATCGCGGCCTCGAAAGCGGCGGGATCCGTCAGATCGACCCAGCTGAAATCCAAGCCGGCACTGCGCCGACGGACACGCTCGAACAATCGGTAGGTTCCGCCGTAGACATCGTCCATCGCGATGACGTGGCTGCCACTGTCGAGCAGTTCCAGCACCGTCGAGCTCGCCGCCGAGCCCGAGGCGAATGCAAAGCCGCGCGTTCCACTTTCCAGCGCCGCAACGCAGCGCTCGTAGGCGAAGCGCGTCGGGTTGTGGCTGCGCGAGTACTCGAATCCCTGATGCACGCCCGGGCTGGACTGCACATAGGTGGACGTCGCGTAGATCGGCGTCATCACCGCGCCGGTGCTTGGGTCCGGCGACTGTCCCGCATGGATGGCGAGTGTGCCCAACCCCTGCTTTCGGCCAGCGCTGCTGGAATCATCACTGCTCATTGTGGCCACTCCTTACCGCGACGAATCAGCCGGCAAGTTTATCACCCCCTACTCCACCCGCCGCCGCAAGTGGTTCAGCAGGTCAATCCGCGTGATCAGCCCCAAAAAGCTCTCCCCATCCACGATTACCGCCACATGTCCGCGCTCGAATACCGGCAGCAGCGCCTCGACCGCCTCGCGCTTGTCGATCTTGTCCACCTTGCCCACCATCGCCGTGGACACCGGGTCGCGGAAGCCCGCTTCATTGCCATACACATGCAGCAGCAGATCGGACTCGTCGATGATGCCGACCAGCTGGTCGCCGTCCATCACCGGCAGCTGGCTGACGTCGTAGAGCTTCATGCGCTGATAAGCAGTGACCAGCAGGTCGTCGGGGCCGATGACCACGGTGTCGCGGCGCGAGAACGGACGCAGGATCAGGTCGCGCAGATCGCCGTGGCGCTCGGCTTCCAGGAAGCCGTTATCGAGCATCCAGTAGTCGTTGTACATCTTCGACAGGTACTTGTTGCCGGTGTCGCAGACGAACACCAGCACGCGCTTGGGTACCGTCTGCGCCGCGCAGTATTTAAGCGCCGCCGCCAGCAGGGTGCCGGTGGAGGATCCGCCCAGGATGCCTTCCTTCTCCAGCAGCATGCGCGCGGTCAGGAAGCTCTCCTTGTCGCTGATGGCGTAGGCCTGTTTGACCCGGCTGAAGTCGGAAATTGACGGCAGGAAGTCCTCACCAATGCCCTCGACCATCCAGCTGGCGGACTTGTCGCTGAGCGTGCCCTCGTTGATGTACTCGGTCAGGATCGAGCCCACCGGATCGGCCAGGATCAGTTCGGTGTGCGGGGACTTCTCCGCGAAGCAGCGCGACAGGCCGGCCATGGTGCCCGAGCTGCCGCAGCCGAACACGATCGCATCCAGGCCACCGACCTCGGCCATCTGAGCGAGGATCTCAGGGCCGGTGACCTGCTCATGTGCGGCCGGGTTGTCCGGGTTGCCGAACTGGTTGATGAAAAACGCGCCCGGCGTCTCGCTGGCGATACGCGCCGCGAGGTCCTGGTAATAGTCGGGATGGCCCTTGGCGACATCGGAGCGGGTCAGCACCACCTGCGCGCCCATCGCCTTGAGGTTGAAGATCTTCTCCCGGCTCATCTTGTCGGGAACCACGAGCACCAGCTTGTAGCCCTTCTGCTGGGCGACCAGGGCCAGTCCCAGACCGGTGTTGCCCGCCGTTCCTTCCACGAGGGTGTCGCCGGGAGCGATATCGCCGCGCGCCTCGGCGGCCTCGATCATCTTGAGGCCGATGCGGTCCTTGATGGAGCCGCCGGGGTTCTGAGATTCCAGCTTGAAATACAGTTCGCACACACCGGTATCGAGGTGCTGCGCCTTGACGATCGGCGTGTTGCCGATCAGGTCGAGTACGGAGCTGGCAATTTGCATGCGAATCACGGGTTCTTGGCGCCGGCAATCGCGGCTGACCCGGGGATTCTAAGGGATGCCGGCAGCGGCGGCCGGGACAGCGGCGACCGTGCCGGCATCGCGGCGCGGCTCAGGTGGCCTGGGCGGCGTACATCCTGACCAGCTGGTCCTTGGCCGCGAGCTTCTCGCGCTTCATCTGGGCCAACGTGGTGGGGTCGATCGGCAACACGCCCAACTCGGCGTCCATCACCTTCTTGTCGAGCTTCTTGTGGCGCTGGTACAGCTGCTTGAACTCGCGGTTGGAGTCGATCAGGGCATCGATCTCGGGCTGGGGTTGATCATCGAACATTGAAGCCTCCTTCAGCGCATGGATACCGCCGGGCGGGAATCGATCGCCCGGTGATCCGACCCTACTCCGCGTACCCAGGGGCGGCAACACGCGTTCGTATGGCGGCTGCCGGCGCGCATGCCGGAAACCGGCACGGCCCTTGCCAGGACACGCTCTGCGTAGTTAAACCGCTGACAACCAACGATTTATTGACGAATCGCCGCGACGGCGAGGCCGAACTACTTCTTCTTCGGCCTCTCGTCGGGCTTGCCGCCCATCAGCTCGGCTTCCTGGCGGGCCAGTTCGGCCTGGCGGGCGCGGGCGGCTTTCAGCCGGGCCGCCTGAGCACCGGCGACGTCCTTCAACGCGGTCTCCACCTCGGCCATGGCGTCGGCGTCGCTCTGGGTCTGCATGCGCAGGCGCTCGGCCTCCTCGGCGCGGACCTGGGCCTGGATGCGCAGGCGCTCGGCTTCGGCGCGGGCGGCGGCGGCATCGCGGCGGCTGGCCTCCAGCAACAGCTCGGTGCGCTCCCGGTCCAGCTCGCGGATTTCCTGCTGCATGGCCGCGGTCTCGGCCGCCGCCTCGGCGATCTGCACCCGGCGGTCAGCGACGTAGTACGCCGCCTCGTATTGGCTCTGGCGGGCGTTGGCCAGCGCATCCACGGCGTTGCGCGCCTGCAGGCGCTCGAAGGACGCGGCATTGGCGTAGTCCGGATTGGCCTCCAGTGCGACCAGCTTGCGACCCAGTGCCTCGACGCCGGCATCGGTGCGGCTTTGCGCGTGGACGGGAAGGATGGTCGCGGCCAGCAACAGGCCGATGGCAAGACAGCGGATATCGGTGGAAATCCTCATCGGATGTTCCCTCCCTCGAAGCGGTCGCGCAGCTCGCGCACTTCACTGCGGCGCTGGGCGAGCTCCGCGGACGTCTTGGCTTTGGCGCTCAGGGCGATCGCGAGATCGGCATCGGCACTGGCGGCGTTGGCCAGTGCGCGCGCGGCGTCGTTGCGGCCTTCCGCCATCGCCGCCTGGGCCCGGCCCAGGGCATCGCGCGCCGAAGCGAGCGGCTGGCTGGCGTACTGGTCCGCGTCCAGATCGGTCGCCCTGGAGACGGCCTGGCGTGCATCGGCCAACTCGCTGGTCGGCGGCGGCAAGGTGGCGCATGCGCCGAGCACGCAAGCGAGAACTGTGCACGCGAGCAAATGGCGGAATTGTGCGAAGCTTGGATGCATAAGGGGAGCCGTGGCGGAGGTGTATCGCCCGGCCATTGTGGGCAATCCGGCGTCAAGGTTGCAACGACGGCGTCCGTCAACGGGGAGTGGGTGCATGGACATCGGCTATTTTCTGAAGCTGATGACGGAGAAGAACGCGTCGGACATGTTCTTGAGCACCGGCGCGCCGGTGTACATCAAGATCGAGGGCCGGCTGCATCCGTTGGGCAATACCGGCCTGCCGCCCGGCATGGTCAAGAAGATCGCCTACTCGCTGATGGGCGAAGGCCAGGTGCCGCAGTTCGAGCGCGAGCTGGAGCTCAACATGGCGTACTCGCTGCCCGACACCGGCCGCTTCCGCATCAACGTGTTCAGGCAGCGCGGCGAAGTCGGCATGGTGATCCGTGCGATCCGCAGCGTGATCCCCTCGATCGAGGAACTGCAGCTGCCGCAGGTGCTCAAGAACATCATCCTGGAGCCGCGCGGCCTGGTCCTCATCGTCGGCTCCACCGGGTCGGGCAAGTCGACCACGCTCGCCTCGATGATCGATCACCGCAACAGCAGCGTCTCCGGCCACATCCTCACCATCGAGGACCCGATCGAGTACCTGCACCGGCACAAGCGTTCGCTGGTCAACCAGCGCGAGGTCGGCCTGGACACGCACGCCTTCGGCAGCGCGCTGAAGAACGCGATGCGCGAAGCGCCCGACGTGATCCTGATCGGCGAGATCCTGGACCAGTCGACGATGGAGGCGGCGATCGCCTTCGCCGAGACCGGCCACCTGTGCCTGGCGACGCTGCACTCCAACAACGCCGACCAGACGATCGAGCGCATCCTCAACTTCTTCCCCGAGGCGGCGCACAAGAACGTGCTGATGAACCTGTCGCTCAACCTGAGGGCGGTGATTTCCCAGCGCCTGGTGGTGGGCGTGGACGGGCGCCGGGTGCCTGCGGCGGAGGTGCTGATCAATACCCCGCATATCCGCGACCTGATCCGGCGCGGCCAGATCCACGAGATCAAGCAGGCGATGGAGGAGTCGCTGGAGGAAGGCATCGAATCCTTCGACCAGTGCCTGTTCCGGATGCAGAAGCAGGGCAAGATCGACATCGACGAGGCATTGCGCGCGGCCGACTCACGCGACGGGCTGGCGCTGAAGTTCCGCCTGTCCGAAGGTGCCGACGCCGAGCACGACCAGTACGCGTCGGTGTTCTGAGCCGCGTCGGCCCTGTGATCAGGGCCAGCCGCGCCGCCGGGCGTTGTCAGGCGGGCGCGGGCTCCGGCGCAGGCGCATCTGGCTGGTTTTCCGGCCGGGCCGCGTCGAACTCGGGCAGCGCCAGGCAGGCCTGTTCGACCCTGACCAGGGTCGGATACGGCGTCAGGTCCACCGCAAACCGGCGCGCGTTGTACATCTGCGGTATCAGGCAGCAATCGGCCAGGCCCGGGATGTCGCCTTCGCAGAACACGCCGGTGGACGGATGGTCGGTGAGCATCGTCTCGATCGCCGCGAAGCCTTCGGCTACCCAGTGCCTGACCCACTCCTCGCGCTCGGGCTGGGGCACGCTCCAGGTCCGGTCGAAGTACTGCAGCACGCGCAGGTTGTTGAGCGGATGGATGTCGCAGGCGAGCACCTGGGCGATCGCCCGCGCGCGCTGCCGGTCGCGGCTGGCCGCCGGCAGCAGCGGCGGTGACGGCCAGGTCTCGTCGAGGTATTCCAGGATCGCCACCGACTGTCGCATGACCCGGTCGCCGTGCATGAGCACCGGCACCAGTTCCTGCGGATTGAGCTGGCGGTAGGCTTCGGCGTGCTGCTGGCCGCCATCGCGGACCAGGTGCACCGGCACAGTCCTGTAGGGCAGCCCCTTCAGGTTCAGACCGATCCGCACGCGGTACGCCGCGCTCGAGCGCCAGTACGAATACAGCGTCAACTGCTCGGTCATGCCTGTCTCCTGGGCGTATGCGGGTCAGCCGTCCTGGCGTTCGATGCGCTGCTCGATGGCGCCAAAGATGCTGGCTCCGTCGCGGTCCAGCATCTCGATGCGGACGGTATCACCGAAGGACATGAACGGGGTGCTGGGCTTGCCGTCGCGCAGCGCCTCCACCGTGCGCAGCTCGGCGAAGCACGAGGCGCCCAGCGACGTGTCCTCATTGGCGATGGTGCCCGAGCCGACGATCGTACCCGCCGACAGCGGGCGGGTGCGCGCGGCGTGGGCGACCAGCTGGGCGAAGTTGAACTGCATGTCGACGCCGGCTTCGGGGGCGCCGAACCACTTGCCGTTGACGTGGGTGAGCATCGGCAGGTGCAGCTTGGTGTCGCACCAGGCGTCACCCAGCTCGTCCGGGGTGACGAACACCGGGCTGAGCGCGGAGCGCGGCTTGGCCTGCAGGAAGCCGAAGCCCTTGGCCAGCTCGCCCGGGATCAGGTTGCGCAGGGACACGTCATTGACCAGACCCACCAGCTGGATGTGCCCGGCCGCGGCTTCGGGCGACACCGCCATCGGCACGTCATCGGTGATGACCACCAGCTCGGCCTCCAGGTCGATGCCGAATTCCTCGCTGGTCACCCGCACCGGATCGCGCGGCCCCATGAAGCCGGCACTGACCGCCTGGTACATCAACGGGTCGGTGTAGAAGCTCTCCGGCACCTCGGCGCCGCGCGCGCGGCGGACCCGCTCCACGTGCGGCAGGTAGGCGCTGCCATCGACGAACTCGTAGGCACGCGGCAACGGCGCGGCAAGTGCGGACACGTCCAGGTCGAAGGCGCCCTGGGCGTTGCCGGCATTCAGCGATTCGTAGAGGGTGTTCAGCCGGGGAGCGATATTGCTCCAGTCTTCCAGCGCGCGCTGCAGGATGTCGGCGATACCGGTGGCGCGGACGGCGCGGGTCAGGTCGCGTGAAACCACCACCAGGGTGCCGTCGCGGCCGCCTTCCTTGAGGGAACCAAGCTTCATCGGGAACTCCTTATAACGGCGCCACGGCGCGATGGTTTCAATTGTAACCGCTGGCGCGCAGGCAACAAAAAACCCGCCACGTGGGCGGGTTCTTCGTTGTATGGCAGCCCCGGATGGATTCGAACCACCGAATGCCTGAGTCAGAGTCAGGTGCCTTACCGCTTGGCGACGGGGCTATAAAGCGGATTGTAACGCAAACAATCTTAGCGCTTGGAGAACTGGGTCGCGCGGCGTGCCTTGTGCAGACCGACCTTCTTGCGCTCGACTTCGCGGGCGTCGCGGGTCATGAAGCCAGCCTGACGCAGCTCGCTCTTCAGCGACTCGTCGTACTCGACCAGGGCACGCGAGATGCCCAGGCGGATCGCACCGGCCTGGCCGGTGGTGCCGCCGCCGGCAACGGTGACGTTGACGTCAAACTTGTCGGTGGACTTGGTCAGCTCGAGCGGCTGGCGCACGATCATGCGAGCGGTCTCACGACCGAAGAACTCTTCGATGCTGCGCTTGTTGATCGTGATCTTGCCCTCGCCCTTGCGCAGGTACACGCGAGCGGTGGAGGACTTGCGGCGGCCGGTGCCGTAGTTCTGCTGGATTGCCATGTCGTTGACCTTAGAGTTCCAGCAGCTGCGGCTGCTGGGCAGTGTGCGGATGCTCGGGGCCTGTATAGACCTTGAGCTTGCGGTACATGGCGCGGCCGAGCGGATTCTTCGGCAGCATGCCCTTGACCGCGATCTCGATGACGCGCTCGGGATGGCGCTCAAGCGCCTGGCCCAGGGTCTCGGACTTCAGGTTGCCGATGTAGCCGGTGAACCGGTAGTACTTCTTGTCGGCCAGCTTGTTGCCGGTGACCACGATCTTCTCGGCGTTGATGACTACCAGGTAGTCGCCGGTGTCGACGTGCGGGGTGTAGACCGGCTTGTGCTTGCCGCGCAGGCGGTGGGCAAGCTCGGCGGCCAGGCGGCCCAGGGTCTTGCCGGAGGCGTCGACCACGTACCAGTCACGCTGGACGGTCTCGTTCTTGGCGCTAAATGTCTTCATGACTGATCTTCTTGGGTACCTTGCCGGGCTTGTTGCGCCCATGTCCCGGGAAGGGAGATGGCCGGAACTTCGCCACGCGTTGTGGTGAAAGATGCGCTGTGGAGCGTAAAGAGGCGGAATGATAACGGTCGCCGCAACGCAGCGCAAGCCATCGAGCCGCACATGCTAGCATCCCGAAATGCGCCCTGCCAGCCGTCCGCTTGCCTCCGACCCGCTGGTCGCACTGGCTGACCGGTGTGTCCAATGCGGCCTGTGTCTGCTGGTTTGCCCAACCTACGGCCGCGGGCGCATGGAAGCCGAATCGCCGCGCGGTCGGATAGCGCTGGCGAGGGCCTGGGCACTGGACACTATCGAGCCGGGCCCGCTCGGCGATGCCCATCTGGACCACTGCCTGGGGTGTGGCAACTGCGAGGCGGTCTGCCCGGCCGGCGTTGAGTATGACGCGCTGCTGGTGTCCGCGCGCGGCCGTCAACGCCAGCGGCGCGGTGCCAGCGTGCTTCAAAAGGCGCTGGAAGGCCTCGTGGTCCGGCCCCGACTGCTGGGCGCACTTGTGGGCCTTTACCGCCGCACCCGCAGCCTCCTTCCTCACCGACTGCAGCTGCTGCCTGCGCCTCCGGCACTCGCACGCGACGGCATGCGTCCGCTGCGCGATGCAACGGCTGCGCAACCTGCGATGTCGACGCCATCGGCCGCCCTCTTCGTCGGATGCATTGCAGGCTCCTACGAGGGTCCGGCCCGGGACGCGCTGACCCGGCTTTGTGCCGCGGCGGGCATGCAACTGGCGGTGCCGGACGGGCAGACGTGCTGCGGCGCCGTCCACGCCCACGCCGGCCATCTCGACGGCGCGGCGCAGTTGGCGGCGCGCAATCGCGAGGCGTTTGCAGGGCACGCGAAGGTGCTCACGCTCGCCAGCGGCTGCCATAGGGCCGTCGCGGCTGCGATCGACGGCACCGCGATGGACGCGCTCGCGCTGCTGGACGCGCGCGCCGATCGGCTCACTTTCCGGTCGAAACCCGAACGCGTCGCCCTGCACCTGCCCTGCACCCAGCGCAATGCCAGCGGCAGCGTGCCGGCACTGCGTCGCCTGCTGGCCCGGATCCCGGAACTGACGGTGATCGAGATCGATGCCGGCTTCGGCTGTTGCGGCGCGGCGGGCAACCAGATGCTGACCGACCCGGTGCGCGCCGGCGAGTACCGCCAGCCGTTGCTGGATCAATTGGCCAGCAGTGACGCGACGCGCCTGCTCAGCGCCAACATCGGCTGTCGCCTGCACCTGGGCAACGGCACGGCGCTGCCGGTGCAGCACCCGCTGGAGTTTCTCGCCGAGGCGCTGATTCGACAGGATGTGGTTGACCCGCACCTCGACACCTCGGGCGCCCGCGGCGCGCGCTAAACTGGCGGCATGGAAACCACCCGCCGTCTCAGCCGGATCGACCGCATCCTCGACGATGCCCAGCGTGCGCTGGAAACCGTCCTGGGCTCCCCCGCCGCCGTGCGCCCCAACCCGGCGGCCGGCCAACCGGACGTCGTGCTGGAGGAAAGCGAGCGGCGCCATGCCGCTGGCCTCATGCGCGTCAACCACGTTGGCGAGGTCTGCGCGCAGGCGCTGTACTGCGGCCAGGCGGCGGTCGCGCGCGACCCGGCCACCCGCGCCCACCTGCTGGAGGCGGCGCAGGAGGAGACCGACCACCTGGCCTGGTGCGCCGGCCGCCTGGTCGAGTTGCAAGACCGTCCCAGCCTGCTCAACCCGCTGTGGTACGCCAGCAGCTTCTCGATCGGGGTGCTGGCCGGCCTGCGCGGCGACGGCTGGAACCTGGGCTTCGTGGTGGAAACCGAGCGCCAGGTCGAGGCCCATATCGATGAGAACCTCGCCTCCTTGCCGGCGGCCGATTCCCGCAGCCGGGCGATCCTGGAGGTGATGAAGGAGGACGAGGCGCGGCATGCGGACAATGCCCAGGCCGCCGGCGCGCGCATCCTGCCGCCGCCGGTGCCGTCGATCATGTCGGCCGCCTCGCGGGTAATGAAGGCGATTGCCTACCGGGTCTGAGCCCGATCAGTCGACCAGGTTGCGCCCGTGGTAGAGCTCTTCGATCTCGCGCTTGAGCCGCGCCTCGATCTTCATGCGCTCCTTGAACGACAGGTTGCGCGCCTTCTCCTCGAACAGGTACTGGTCCAGGTCGAAGTCCTTCAGGTGCATCTTGGTGTGGAAGATGTTTTCCTGGTAGACGTTCACGTCGAGCATCTCGTAGCGCGACTTGATGTTCTTGGCAAGGTAGTCCTGGATCGAGTTGATGCGATGGTCGATGTAGTGCTTCTTGCCCTTCACGTCGCGGGTGAAGCCGCGCACGCGGTAGTCCATCACCACGATGTCTGACTCGAGCGTCTCGATCAGGTAGTTGAGCGCCTTCAGCGGTGAGATCACCCCGCAGGTCGCCACGTCGATGTCGGCGCGGAAGGTCGCGATGCCGTTGTCGGGGTGCGTTTCCGGATAGGTGTGCACGGTGATGTGCGACTTGTCCATGTGCGCTACCACCGCCTCGGAGATCACGCCCTTGGCATCGGACTTGTCGACCACCGGCTCCTCGGAGATCAGGATCGTCACCGAAGCACCCTGTGGATCGTAGTCCTGGCGGGCGATGTTGAGGATGTTGGCGCCGATGATGTCCGCCACATCCGTCAGGATCTGGGTCAGGCGATCGGCGTTGTATTCCTCGTCGATGTACTCGATGTAGCGCTGCCGCTCCTCTTCGGAGTAGGCAAAACTGACGTCGTAGATGTTGAACGAGAGCGCTTTGGTGAGGTTGTTGAACCCCTGCAACCTCAGACGCGGCAACGGCTTGACCACTAGGCTTTATCCGGACAATGACAAGAGGCGCGATTATGCGGCAATTGGCCGCCGGTTGAAAACGCGCGTCCAGCGACGGTTCACCCGACGTGCCGCGAAATGGCAAAGTTTGCCACTCAGCGCCCATTCACCCTAAGCTGCCCGGATACGAATTTTCCGACATCACGCCATCCCGGTGGATCAATTTGAATGCTTTGCGTAAATTCAACAGCCCCCTGACGCCTGACGGCCCCACGATCGAACGCTTCCTGGCTCACTGCCACCGTCGTCGCTACCCGACGCGGACGGACGTGTTCCGGCCCGGGGATCCTGCCAGCACGCTTTATTACATCATCTCCGGATCGGTCAGCATCATCGCCGAGGAGGACGAGGACCGCGAGCTGGTTCTGGGCTATTTCGGCCCCGGCGAGTTCGTGGGCGAGCTTGGCCTGTTCGTGGAAAGCGAGCAGCGCGAGGTCATCCTGCGCACCCGCACGCCCTGCGAACTGGCCGAAATCGGCCACGAGCGCCTGTACGACCTGATGCTGACGCGCCTGGCCGACGATGCGCCCAAGCTGCTGTATTCAATTGCCTCGCAGATCTCCCAGCGGCTGCTCGACACCAGCCGCAAGGCCGGCCGGCTGGCGTTCCTGGACGTCACCGACCGCATCATCCGCGCGCTTCACGACCTGGCCCGGGAACCCGAAGCGATGAGCCACCCCGACGGCACCCAGTTGCGGGTTTCGCGCCAGGAACTGTCGCGGCTGGTGGGCTGCTCGCGCGAGATGGCCGGGCGGGTCCTGAAGAAGCTCGAAGCGGACGGCAAGCTGCACGCCCGCGGCAAGACCATCGTGCTCTACGGCACGCGCTGAGGCGCGCCACCGGCTGACCCGGGCACCGGCTCGCCGGCGCGTCCCGGGCAACCCCAGTTGAGGATGGGCGTACCCGCTGGCAGCACGTTGCGGAACATCGCGACATTGGCCTGCTTGGGGTTGACCACGACCGGCCGCTCCGCCGCCAGCAGCAGCGGCAGGTCCGCGCTGCTGTCGGAATAGGCCACCGCCACAGGCGCCGTGAAGCCTGCCTCGCGCAACATCGTCATCTTCATCTGGAAGTGGCAGTGGCGCGCCGCCCCCAGCCCGCCCAGGCGCGGACCGACCAGCGTTCCCACCACCGGCACGTCCTCGTGCGCGACGAAGGCCAGGATCGCGCGCGCCAGTTCGGGCGGGGCGCCGGTGGCGACCACGACCTGGTCGCCGGCAACGCGGTGCTGCTGGAACACCGCCAGCGCGACCGGCAGCAGGCGCGCGCGGATCTGCTCGGCATGCAGCGCGACATAGCGGTCGATCAATGCATCCAGTTCGCGCGGACCGCGCAGACCGACGGTACCGGCCCAGACGAACCCGGAGATGCCGACACGCCGGGTCGGCTGGTACGCGACCATCGGCCCGAACAGCGGCGCCAGCAGCAGGGCCAGTGCCGTCCGCCACCAGCGACGCCGGATCATCCAGGCAAACAGGTGGCTGCCCGAATCGCCGTCGTACAGGGTGTGGTCGAAGTCGAACACGACCAGGGGCGGCGTGTCGCCTGCGGCTGGCAGAACGGCCCCGCTCACGCCTGGAACATCCGCCGCAGCGCCGCCCCCGGGTCGGCTTCGCGCATGAAGCTCTCGCCGATCAGGAAGGTCTCGATGCCGGCGCCGCGCATTTTCGCCACGTCGTCCCGCGTTGCAATGCCGCTTTCGGTGATCGTGATGCGGTCCGGCGGCACCGCGGCCTTCAGCTCGATGCTGGTCTGCAGCGAGACCTCGAAGGTGCGCAGGTTGCGGTTGTTGATGCCGATCAGCTCGCAGTCGGTCTGCAGCGCGCGCTCCAGCTCGTCGATGTCGTGGACCTCCATCAGCACGTCCATGCCCAGCTCGTGGGCGAGGTTGGCCATCTCGATCATCGGCCCGTCCTCCAGCGCAGCCACGATCAGCAGGATGCAGTCGGCGCCGATCATCCGCGCCTCGTAGACCTGGTAGGGATCGACGATGAAATCCTTGCGCAGCGCCGGCAGCGAGCAGGCCGAGCGTGCCTCGCCCAGGTAGCGGTTGCTGCCCTGGAAGAAATCCACGTCGGTCAGCACCGAGAGGCAGGCCGCACCGCCGGCCTCGTAACTGCGCGCGATCGCCGCCGGATCAAAGTCCTTGCGGATCAGTCCCTTGGAGGGGCTGGCCTTCTTGATCTCGGCGATCACCGCCGCCTCGCCCGCCAGGTGCCGCTGCTTCAGCGCGTCCACGAAGCCGCGCGTTGGCGGCTGCGATTGGGCCCGCGCGCGGACGCTGTCCAGGGTGCGGATCTGGCTGCGCTGGGCGATCTCCTCGTGCTTGCGGGCGAGGATGGTGTCGAGGATGTCACTCATGGTGTGCAACGAACTCCGGAAATGGGGGCCATCACGGCTTCGCCAGCGCGCGCGTTGCGGCCACGAACTCGTCCAGCTTGAGCCGCGCGGCGCCCGAGGCGAGCACTGCACGGGCCAGTTCCACGCCCGCGGCGATGGATTCGGACACGCCGGCGACATACAGCGCGGCGCCGGCATTGAGGGCGACGATGTCCAGCGCCGGGCCAGGCCGGTTGTCGAGCACCTCGGAAAGCATGGTGATGGACGCTTGCGGACTGTCCACGCGCAGGTTGCGGCTGGCCGACATGGCGATGCCGAAATCCTCCGGATGCAGCTCGTACTCGCGCACCTTGCCGTCGCGCAGCTCGCCAACCAGCGAGCCGGCGCCCAGCGACAGCTCGTCCATGCCGTCGCGGCCCCAGACCACCAGCGCCCGCTCGGCGCCCATCTTCTGCAGCACGCGGATCTGGATGCCGACCAGGTCCTCGTGGAAGACGCCCATCAGGATGTTCGGTGCACTGGCCGGGTTGGTCAGCGGGCCGAGGATGTTGAACAGGGTGCGCACGCCCATCTCGCGGCGCACCGGCGCGACCACCTTCATCGCGGGGTGGTGCATCGGCGCATACATGAAGCCGATGCCGGTATCGGCGATGCACTGCGCGACCTGTCCCGGGCTCAGCTCGATCGCCGCGCCCAGCGCCTCCAGCGCGTCGGCGCTGCCGGACTTGGAGGACACGCTGCGACCGCCGTGCTTGGCGACCCGGCCGCCGGCCGCGGCAATGACGAAGATGCTCGCCGTGGAGATGTTGAAGGTGTTGGCGCCATCGCCGCCGGTGCCGACGATATCGACCAGATGGGTGCGGTCGGCGACCTCGACCGGTACCGCGAACTCGCGCATCACCTGCGCCGCGCCGGCGATCTCGCCGACGGTTTCCTTCTTCACCCGCAGGCCGGTCATGATCGCCGCGGTCATCAACGGGCTGACTTCGCCGCGCATGATCTGGCGCATCAGCTCGACCATCTCGTCGTGGAAGATCTCGCGGTGTTCGATCGTGCGTTGCAGGGCTTCTTGCGGGGTGATTGGCATTGCTGGCTCGTATTGTCGAGGTGGACGCGGCCTCAGCCGTCGAGGAAGTTCTTCAGCAGGGCGTGGCCGTGCTCGGTCAGGATCGACTCGGGATGGAACTGCACGCCCTGCACGGGGTGCTCGCGGTGGCGCAGGCCCATGACCTCCTCCATCGAACCGTCCTGGTTGTCGGTCCATGCGGTGATTTCCAGGCAGTCCGGAATGCTGGCCTTGTCCACCACCAGCGAGTGGTAGCGGGTCGCGGTGTAGCCATCGGGCAACCCGGCGAACACGCCGGTGCCGAGGTGGCGGATCGGCGAGGTCTTGCCGTGCATGATCCGGCCGGCGCGCACGACCTGCCCGCCGTAGACCTGGCCGATGCCTTGGTGACCCAGGCACACCCCCAGCAGCGGCGTGTGCGGGCCCAACTGGCGGATGACCTCCAGTGAGACGCCGGCCTCATCGGGTGTGCACGGGCCGGGCGAGATCACGATCCGCTCCGGCGCCAGCGCCTCGATCTGCGCCACTGACAGCTCGTCGTTGCGGACGACCTTGACCTCCGCGCCGAGCACCTGCAGGTACTGCACGAGGTTCCAGGTGAAGCTGTCGTAGTTGTCGATCATCAGCAGCACGTCACAGCCCCCTTGCCGCTTCGGCGACCGCGCGGAACAGTGCCCGGCCCTTGCTCATGGTCTCTTCCCATTCCTTTTGCGGGTCCGAATCGTGGACGATGCCGGCGCCGGCCTGGACGTGGAGGCGGCCGTCCTGGATGACCGCGGTGCGGATCGCAATCGCGGTGTCGGCATCGCCATGCCAGCCCAGGTAGCCGATCGAGCCGGCGTAGACGTTGCGCTTGACCGGCTCCAGCTCGCGGATGACCTCCAGCGCGCGGATCTTCGGCGCGCCGCTGACGGTGCCGGCCGGGAAGGTTGCGCGCAGCACGTCGGCGTAGGACAGCCCCGGTTTCAAGGTGCCGGTGACTTCGCTGACGATGTGCATGACGTGGCTGTAGCGCTCGATCACGAACTGCTCGCCGACCTCCACCGTGCCGGGCTGGCTGACCCGGCCGACATCGTTGCGGCCCAGGTCGATCAGCATCAGGTGCTCGGCGCGCTCCTTGGGATCGGCCAGCAGCTCGGCCTCCAGCGCCTCGTCCTCGGCCGGGGTGGCGCCGCGCGGTCGCGTGCCCGCGATCGGGCGGACCGTCACCATGCCCTGCCCGGCCTCGTCAAACTGCAGGCGCACGAGGATCTCCGGCGAGGAGCCGACCACCTGCATGTCGCCCACGTCGAGGAAGTACATGTAGGGCGACGGGTTGAGTGCCCGCAGCGCGCGGTAGACGTCCACCGGCCGCGCCTTGAACGGGACGCTCAGGCGCTGGCTGAGGACGACCTGGAAAATGTCGCCATCGAGGATGTACTGCTGGGATTGCTCGACGGCCTTGATGAAGCCCTCGCGGGTGAAACCGGAGACGAAGTCCGCCTCGTCCAGCCCGTAGGAATCCAGGGTTTCCGGATACGCGGTGCCGCTGTTGCGCAGGCGGTGGACCAGCTGGTCCAGGCGCCGGTTGGCGCGCGCCCACGCCTGCGGTTCGGACGGGTCGGCATGCACGATCAGGTAGAGCCGGCCCTTGAGGTTGTCGAACACCGCGACTTCCTCGCTGAGCATCAGCAGGATGTCGGGGGTGCCCAGCTCGTCGGTCTTGGCCTCGCCGTCCGCGCCGGGCCCGCCCAGCCGTGGCTCGATGTACTGGATGCACTCAAAGCCGAACCAGCCGACCAGGCCACCGGTGAATCCGGGCAGGCCGTCGATGCGCGGCACCGAGTGTTGCGAGCGCAGGCGCTCGACCTCGGCGAACGGATCGGCCACATCGCGCGCCTCGACCAGCTCGCCGTGCTCGGTGACATACAGGGTGTTGCCGGCAAACGCGTACACGCGACGCGCCGGTAGGCCGATGATCGAATAGCGCCCGAAGCGCTCGCCGCCTTCGACCGATTCAAACAGGTAGGTGTGCGGCCCGTCGGCCAGCTTCAGGTACACCGACAGCGGCGTGTCCAGGTCAGACAGGACCTCGCGCACCACCGGGATGCGGGTGTGGCCGTCAGCGACGTGCTGCTGGTATGGCTGGTGCTGCGGACTGTCTGGGGTGGAACTGTCTGGCGGGGACATGCGGCATTTCCTGGGGATGCGACGGATCGGGAACGACGGCGACAAGCGACCATCGCCAACCGGTGTCGGCATTGCGGAAATGCAGGTTCGCCCTTGGAGTCATCGCGCTACTGTAGCGGTTCGGGGGCCGGGACGCGACGGGATGGCGCGCAATCAAGCGGTCCCTATCCGGCACTCCCGGCCAACTGGCGCCGCGCACGCGTGGGGGTGTCCGGTGCGATCGCCGGGATTCGGATGACCAAGTCGGTCCCCTCGCCGGGGGCACTGCTGACATCGATCCTCCCGCCGGCGTCGCCGACCATCGAGGAGACCAGGGCAAGGCCCAGGCCGGTGCCTTCTCCACGCGCCTTGGTGGTGAAGAACGGCTCCAGCACCTGGCGGCGAACGGGCTCGCTCATGCCGATACCCGTGTCGGAAAAACGGATCCGCGCGTGCCCGTCGCTGGCAGTCACGGAGATGCTGAAGTGCCCGCCCTCACGCATGGCGTCGCCGGCATTGGCGGCGATGTTCAACACCATCAACTCAAACTGTGCCGGATCGAACCGGATATGGACCGGGACAAGCGGCCCTTCGATATCGATCGCGATGTCGGGGCTCAGGAGTTGCCGCAACACCGGCCGGAGGTCATTGACCGCAGTTGCCACGTCAATCGTTTCCAGGGAGCGGGCATCCGCGCGCCCGAAGTCGAGCAAGCGGGTGGCGACCGCGGCGGCCCGACGCGATGCGCCATCCACACCCTGCAGTGCTTCACGCATGGCAGCCGGCTCCGCACTCTGCAGCCCTTTCCCGGCGTATCCCTGCACCAGTCCGAGCAGATGGTTGAAATCGTGCGCCAGTCCGCTGGACAGTCGTCCCACCACCTCCATCTTGCGGGCGTGGACGAGCTGGTCCATCACGCGCTCTCGCTCACGGATTTCCGCCTCCAGCTGCTCGTTTGACACCACAAGTTGATCGCTGCGGAGCTTCTCAGCGGCAAGGCTCTCACGCAGCGCTGTCGCGGCCCGGTCCACCACGGCCGTGATGAGCACGAACATCAGACCGCTGATGATCCCGTCGGTGACCATCCCGCTCGCGGGCTCGCCGGCCATGACGTCCACCCGCACGCCGAGCGCGAACGCACCCAGAACGGCGAGACACATCGTCCAGACGGCGGTCCGGCCAATCATCAACCCGGTGGTGACGATCCAGACGGTGAGCAACGGGTGCTCGAACCGGTTGCCTGTGAAACCCACGCTTGAGTGGGACACCAGCATCAGCACCGCCGTCACCACCATCAGCTGCCTGACTGCCCACTGGAACCTGCCGGTACGCACGAGATAAAGGCTGAAGCCCGCCAGCGCATAGAAGCCCATGCTCAAGGCAAAGCCGAGCGTCTCGTCTTCGCGCCACGGGACGTCTTTGAGCAGGCTGAACCGGTACGCCCAGATCGGCGGTGCCGTGCCGAGAATGACCAGCATGACCACCTGCAGGACCGGAGCGTTGCGCCGGTCGACCGGGTCGGCCACAGGCACGTCGCGAAGCCATCGCATCAACGCTTGCCACGGCGGCAGTCGGGCAGACCTCACGGAAACAGGCTCAGACGTTGCAACAGGTTCCATGAGCGGCTCGGATGGCAGTGGATGCGGCGAGCGCCTGCGTCGCGCCAACCTCGAAGCGCCATAGGCTAGCGCGGCCGCGCGATGCGGTCATCCGTTGCCGTTCGGGCTTGCACGCCGCGGCACCCTTTCAGTCGCCCGCGGCGTTCGCCTTCCCCGTAAGTAGCTGCCGACCCGGTTGATGATATTGAAAAAGACGTCGTATCCGGGGCCCACGGTCATACCGCGCTGCTCGGCGTATACGGCATGCTCGGCATGGGCACCCGAGCCGGTCGCCAGCGTGCTGGAGACCGCGCGGAGGTGTGACAAATGGCCGGACAAAACGGAAGGGCAGCGCAAGCCGCCCCGTTCTTGTTTCGCCGTATCAGTGCGTTCCGGCCACCCGGATCTCCACCCGTCGATCAGGTTTCAGGCATTCGATCAGCTCGGCCCGTGGCAAGGACCGGTCGCAGCTGGTGACCGGCTCCGAAGAGCCGCGCCCGGCTGCGGTGATGCCGGCTCCGGGCAGGCCCTGTTCGACCAGCAACTGCCGGACCGTTGCCGCCCGCCGTTCCGACAGCGCCTGGTTGTAGCTATGGCTGCCCAGCCTGTCGGCGTGGCCGACGACGGTGATTTGCTCCGCTCCCGAGCGGGACAGCTCCTGTGCCAGTGCGGCGATCTCTTCCTTCCCCTGCGGGAGGATGTCCCGTGGACGCGAACCGTCAAACGCGAACAACGCATCGGCCGACAGGGTATGCACTGCCGGTGCGGCCGTGGAAACAACCGGGTCCGGCCCAACAACCGGGTCCGGCCGGTCATTCAATGCGTCCAGACAGGCCGACCCATCCCAATGCATCGAGTCGACCACGTAGTTTCCGTTGGCGCGCTCGTAGTTGACCTGGTACTGGCAGGTGACGTGGGTGTCGACCCCGGTCCGGAAGTTGAAGACGTAGTCCCAGCGCGAGACACCGGCGACCCCCTCACTGAAGTGCGGATTGCCGAGCAGTCGTCTGACTTGGCTCTTCCCGAGTCCACGCCCCATCTGACGCAGGTTGTCGACGTTGACGAAGTCGCCATTCCGGATCCGGCTGCGGGAGGCCTCCGGAAAATCGGTATCGCCCACCACGCCCTGCACCGGCATCACCGCTGTGGAGGGAAGCCCCACATCCTGCGCCAACGCCCCGGCCGGGACAGACAACAGCGCACAAACGGCGGTAGCGAGGGCTCCGCGAAGCATGTTCCTGATTACCATGTGTGTCATTCCTGATTTGTTCCGATTGGATTCGCTGCCAGCCTTCCGTTTGTTTCGGAAGGCCGGCGCTGCGTCACTTCCCGCCCAGTACGCCACTCACGCCGACGTAGCCGCCGGTGCCTTCGCGGTTGGACGAGAAGCCGCCCTCCAGGCTCCAGCGTCCGTTGTCGGCGGTACGCCGCAGGCTGACGCCGACAGCGCCTTCACCCTTGTAGGCTCCGAAACCTGCGTAGTAAGTCGTCGCCCCGGCCACGTAAGGCGCCTGCCGCATCGACATTGCGGTCGCGATGCCGGCGTTGAGGTCACGCTCGAGCCCGTCGATCCGCTGGCCCAGGTCCCACACATCCCCGTGGATCTGGCTGAACCGCTGATCGGTGTAGTTGTTCGCGGTAATTACCGCGTGATCCACACCGGCACTGAGCTGGTTGACGTTGACGGCGTCGTTGCCGGCCACGCCCGGAGCGACCCCACTGATGGTGCGGTTGCCGACGTTGACCTCGCCCGACGAGTTGCTGGTGCCCACGTAGGCCGCGTCGTAACCGGACTGGGCGCCCACGGTCGTCGCCGACCCTTGGCCCAGCGCCACGCTGTTGTCGTGCGTGGCCTTTGCGCCTTGGCCGACCGCGGTGCTGTTGGAACCGGCGGCCACGGCGTGGTTACCCAGCGCGGTGCTGTTGTCACCGCTGGCGTCCGCGCCGCTGCCGCCGGCCGCAGAGTTGGCTCCGGTCGGGGTCGGCGGGACGATCGGGGCTTCCTGGCTGACCTGGAACGGACCGGTCGAACCCTCCTCCAGGTTTGTCACACGGCTGCTGTTGTCGACGATGTTGGAGGCCAGGTCGTTGAGCTGGCCCACGTTGGCCGCATCGGTGTCAGCCACACCCGCCGCGACGTTGCCGATGACCTGGCCGCCGGCATCAACGCCATCGGTGGTCACACTCGGGCCACCCTCGATCACCAGGCCCGTATCGCCCAGGTGCACGTCGTCGCCCACGTGCACGCCGTCGGTATCGACCACGGTGTCGCCGGCAGTGAGGCTGTCGACGTCCAGGTCACGGTTGAGGGTGATCTCGATCTGGCCGCGGTTGTCCGCGCCCGTCTGGGCTACGGTGATGTTCTGGTCGCCGGTGAAGTTCACCGTGCCGTTGGGGCCGATGTTGGCGTCATTGCCGTTGGCATCGGTCGCCGTCCAGCCCGCGTTGGCGGCCTCGTTCGCCGATCGGATCGCATCGTCAATATTGTCGTGACCGGTGCCGCCGATGTCGCTGGTGGTGATGGTGCCGTCCGGGTTGAGCCCGGCGTTGCCACCAATCACGTTCACGATCGACTGACCCATCCCGTGGAGCTGGCTGCCGTTGATGGCATCCGTGCTGGTGGCACTGACATCACCCGCCGCCACGTTGGTGATTACCAAGGTGCCCGCGTCGATACCGCTCATTGTCACGCTTGGCCCGCCATTGATCACCAGGCCGGTGTTGCCGAGGTGCACGTTGCCGCCCACCGCAACGCCGGCGGTGTCGATAGCGGTATCGCCAACGGTGACGCTGTCCACGTCGATATCACGGTTAAGGGTGACGGCGATCACACCGTCCTGGTCATCGCCTGTCTGGGCGACGGTGATGTTCTGGTCACCCTGAAAGTCCACCGAACCGTTTGGCCCGATATTGACCTGGTCGACGCCGGAACCGGTCAAATTCCACCCCGCGTTGACCGTCTGGTTTACAAGAACAAGTTGCTCCTCGGTCGCCGCACGGCCGGAACCATCGGCGAACCCCGGATAGTTGATTGTCTGGTTCTGCAGGCCACTGATCGTACCGGCGTTACCGCTGATCAGGATCGGACTGGCGCCGCCCACCACGATGACATCGCCCCCGATGGTGGTCGTGCCCGCTGTGTCGGTCACCGCGACGGTGCCCGCACCCACAACGGTACTGTTGCCGTCGGCGTCGCTCACCGACGCGCCATCCGCGGTCAGGCTCGCCACCTTGCCGGCGCCATCGTCCACCGCCAGACCATCGTTGTTCACCACGGTGTCGCCGGTGGTCAGGCTGCCGTCCGAGCCCAGGTCGATGTTCTCGGCCAGGTCGAAGGTGACGTCGTTGCTGTCGTCGGCCTTGGTGATGACGATGTTGCCGTCGGCGTTGGTCAGGTCGACCGAATTGCCAGTCGGGCTGTTGACGCCCACGTTGGTGGCGTTTGCCCCCTGAGCGCTGACATTCCAGCCAGAGTTGGCTATGCCATGGACCACTCGAAGCTGGTCTTCCGTCGCCGCCTGGCCGCTGGTGTAGTTGTTAGGGTCGAACGTGGTGTTGGTCAGCCCGCCGATGGTGCCGGCGTCGCCGTTGATCACGATCGGGTTGGCCCCACCCACCGAGATCTCGTTGCCACCGATCGTCGTTGTGCCGGCAGCGTCGGTCACCGCAATCGCACCGGCACCCACGGTAGTGTTGTTGCCTGCGCCGTCATCAACCGCCAGACCGTCGTTGTTCACCACGGTGTCGCCCGTGGTCAGGCTGCCGTCCGCGCCCAGGTCGATGTTCTCGGCCAGGTCGAAGATGAGGTCGGTGCCGTTGCGCGCGATGACGATATTGCTGTCGGTGTTGCTGAAGTCGACCGAACCGCCTGGTGCTACGTTGGCGCCCGTCACCTCGCCGTTTGCCCCTACCGCCCAGCCTTGCGCGGCGTACTCGATCGCGTCATGCACCGTGCCCTTTCCGGTGCCGCCGACATTGCTCATCGTGACCTGATGCGTGTCGGGATCGAATACCGCGTTGCCGCCCAGCACGTCGGCAATCGAGTCGCCTGCGGCATCCAGGTCATCGGCCAGCGATTCCAGCGCCATGTTGGTGCCGTGCAGCTGGCTGCCGTTGATACCGTCGGTGCTGGTGGCGCTGATGCGGCCCGCTGCAAGGTTGGTGAGAGTGCGCTCGGCACCCGCGGCGCCAACACTGACGGTCGCCACCGGGGTGGTGCCGGCGAAGTTGTAGGTGTTTTTGTCGACCGAAATGCTGGCGGTACCGATGGGCGCTGCGGTGATGGCACCGCTGCCCAGCGCGACCGAGCCGGCATGCGACGCCTGCGCGCCCTGGCCGAATGCGGAAGCGTTCCGGGCCGAGGCGCGTGCGCCGGATCCGACCGCGAGCGCATTTTCCGCCGTGGCGCTGGCGTCCTGACCGAACGCGGCCGCGTTTTCCGCGCTGGCGCGTGCGCTGGAACCTATTGCCAACGCATCTTCTGCGGAAGCCTCGGCAGCGTCGCCAATGGCGGTAGCCGATTCATCGGTTGCGCGGGCCTCCACGCCAATCGCCAACGCATGGTAGTTGTCCGCCAGCGTGTTCTGGCCGATGGCGACGCCGCCCATGTTGCGGCGCGGCTGGAGGTTTGCAGGGTCGTTGAAACCGGACACCGCGCCCGTGCCCATGGCGATGCCGTCATTGGCCCAGCCGGTGGCGCCGGTTCCATTGGCAATGGCGTTGGCGCCGCTAGCCCTTGCGTCGGTGCCACTGGCCTGCGCACTTGCCCCGCTCGCGCTGGCTCGGGTACCCAACGCCGTGGCGTCACTCGCCGTCGAATGCGCGCCACTGCCCTGGGCAATGCCCCGGGGTGCATTCACCAACGAGTCCTTGCCGATGACAATGCCTTCGACCGCGGTCGACGACGATTGGGTGCCGATGACGATCGAGTTATCGACTGCCGGGCCACTGGCTTGGCGGTTGGTATAGGAATCCCGACCGATGACGATCGAATTCTGGTCACGGCTCTCCACGTGCGTGCCGATGGCGATACCACTTTCGCCGAGTGCCTCGGACTGCGAGTTGCCGATGGTGGTCGAGTTCTTGCCCAGGCCCTTGATGTTGTGGCCCAGCACCACCGCGGAATCACCTTCGGCGCCAGCCTGATGGCCGATGGCGATCGAGTCGCGGTTCTTGGTCGTTGCGTCCGGGCCGATCGCGACCGAGTCAACGGCGGCAGCATCGGCGCCGTTGTTGTTCTTGTTGCCCTTGTCGATGCCGCCGTCATTGATGCTGACGTAGTTCAGCATGTTCTGGTCGATCTGGTCCTGGAGATTGGCGATGACCCCGCCGGCAAAGTCGATGTCGCTCAGGTCGATGCCCGACACGGCCTGCTTCAACTGGCGGACGTTGACTGCATCGGTGTCATTCGCACCGTCTTCCACATTGACTATTCGGCGCGTGAACGAGGCGCCGCTCTGGCTGCTGCCGACGGAGACGGCACTGCCGTTGAACGTCCGGTTGGTAAACTCACTGCTCCCCGACACGTCGCTCTGGGTCGCCCACGAGTTGAGACCCAAGGCGACGAAATTGCTGTCCGCATGGGCGTTGGGGCCGATGGCCGTTCCTGTCCCAAGCGCCGTGGTCTGCCGCCCCAGCGCGACGCCGGTGTTGCCGGCAGAGGCGTTGAAGCCGACTGCCACGCCTTCGGTCTGCGCTCGGGCTGACTGACCAATGCCGACGGCGCGATTCGAAGTTACCCCGCTGTTCGCGTCCAAGCCGATGCTGACGTTCTCCTCACCGGCAATGCCCACACCCGCGCCACGCCCCATGGCCACGTTGTCGTCGCCATCCACGTTGCTGCCGGCGCCATCGCCCATTGCCACGTTGAACTGGCCGGCCACGTTCTGGCCGGACTGGTTGCCAATCGCGATGTTGTGGGATTGATCGCCAGGCAGGACCTGGCCGGTGCCCTGCCCCGCGGCATTACCGATCGAAATGTTGTTGGTCGCTGCGGCCACCGCATCCTGGCCCAGCGCCACTCCCCCGGCACCGCCCGCTGCTGCTCGTGCGCCCAGCGCCGTGGCATTGGCACCGCCAGCGTTGGCATTGTCACCGAGTGCCACCGAGCTGTTGCCCGTTGCCTCACTGTCACGGCCGATGGCAATTGCGGCTTCGCCTCCGGTCAGCTCACCCCCAGCTGTCGCACCCTGCCCGATCGCGATGGCACTTTCAGCGCTTGCGGTGGTGGCCGCACCGTCACCGGCTGCGAAGCTGCTGACGCCTTCCGCCACGGTGTTGGGCCCGATGGCGATGGACTCATCGCCCATGGCCTGGGAGTCAGGCTGTGCCGAACGGGCGCGGAAATAGCGGACGCCACCGGCACCTTCTTCGATGAACAGGTCGAAGATCTGCTTGCCGGAGACCGCGTCGCTGCTGGTCGCCGTCAGGGCGCCCTCGGCGAGGCCGGTAATCCGCAAGCCACCGGCGTCAATCCCTGAGGCGGTGACGCTGGGACCGCCGCTGCTGAAGGTCAGCCCGGCATTATTGAGGGTCGAATTGCCTGCCGTGATGCTTGTTACCGTCAGATTCTCGTCGAGCGTGACGGTCACCTTTCCGTCGTCGTCAACGCCGGTGAGCGCCACGCTGATATTGCCGTCGCCCTGGAAGGTCACGGTGCCACCGGGCCCGATATCGGTAGTAGTGGCTCCGTCGCTGATGATCCAGCCTGCTGCATCGGCAGCAATCTGCGCGGCAGCCGCGGCAGCCGCCGCGTTGGTCGCCGTGGACTGAGCGACCGAAGCTGCGGTGCTGACGGTGCTGAGCTGGCCGAAGTTCACCGCGTGGTGGCTGGCGGTGCCACTGGCCACGCCGGTGATCACCTTGCCGCCGGCATCAATCCCTGCGGCGGTCACGCTGGGGCCTGCACTGATGGTGAGGCCGGTGTTGTCAAGCACGACATTGCTGCCGATCGCCACACCGCTGCCATCCACCCGTGTGTCGCCAATCGTGACACTGCCATCGACACCGAGATCAATATCGTCGTCGAGGGTGATCTCAATGACGCCGGCGTCATCGGCTCCCGCCTGCGCGACATGGATGTTGCTGTCGCCTTGGAACGTCACCGTCCCACTATCACCGATCACGGCGCCGTTGCTGCCGTCGGTCACGGTCCAGCTCGGCGCATGCTGGGCAAACGCCGGCATGCCAGCCAATGCCGTCAGACCCAGCACTAATCCGATCGCCAAGGCAAGCGCGCCCGGTCGCCGTCCACTTGCGGCGGTGCCGTCGTGCAACGTGCCTGCACCGCCGCCGCCCTTGGCGAGCTCCGAAGCCACTACCATCCGGCCCAGCTTCCTGCTCCAAACTTTGCTATGGATCTTGTTCAATCTGAATTCCTCTCAGTGATTCGAAATAGGGATGCGAGAGCCCGCTGTACGAAACGCTGCGCCATGCGTGGAGTCGCCGCTGGCCCAACTCAAATGGGAGAGCGGGGCTACCTGGATAAACACCATTACGCTCGCCCTGTTTTCGTCACGGCGCGCACGAAAACGCCCGTCCCGGCGAGCCGGAAGGCCCGCAGAATGTCCGGTAAATAGGGTCGGCTCGGCTGCGCGTGGAAACTACGCGCACTCAAAGTCGCTGCAAAACGCAAACCCACCCGATTGGGGGCGCAGCATATAGACGGGCGTCACGAAAAACACTCGCGCTTCATTGCGAAACACGAAGCGTTGGATATAAAGCGAAAGCTTTTGAAATTAAACGAAAGGCGGTGCCGTTGGGCCCGCTAGCCCAACAGGACGTATCCCACGCCACGAACGTTTTGAAGGGGCAACGACTCTCCCTCCGCGGCAGCCTCGGCTTTGCGACGGAGCCGGAACACCAGCATTTCCAGTCGTTCTTCTTCGAAATCGCTGATCTTCGCCGTTAGGCCCTCGATGATGCGTTTGCGCGGGACGACCTGCCCCGAAGCGTCCAGCAATATCCGTAGCAGCTCGCGCTCGGCAATAGAGAGCTTGACGGTCGAATCGTCGGGCGTGAGCAAACGCCAGCGATCAAGGTCGAATGTCCACCCGCCCACACGGGGCAACTGGGGAACGGTCGGCGTATTGACCGGCTCGGTGAATGCCCGGCGAGCGACGCTCCGCAGCGTGGCCACAAGAACAGCGGGATCCACAGGTTTGGTCAGATATGCGTCCGCGCCCATTTCAAGGCCATGCACCTTATCGGCCGGCGCATGGCGGCCGGTCAGAAGAATCATTCCCGCGTGGGTCACACCGCGTAGATGACGCACGACGTTGAATCCGTTCTCGTCGGGAAGACCCACATCGACAACGAAAAAGTTGAATTGCTGGGTCAGCATGGCGCGGTACATCTCCAACGCGCTTCCCGCCGCAGCGACGTGGAACCCCGCTTGCGTCAGCGCCGGGACAATAACTTGTTCGCGCAGCTCGAGGTCGTCCTCGACGACCATCACCCAGGGTTTGACCGAACTATCCATTCCTTGCTCCAGCCTCTCCCGGGGCGTTCGTGGGCGGGCGCACTACGTTAACAGGCGCGATCGCGCCTAGTTGCAAGATTAATGGGGGCGATGACCTCCCACTAGCGGCGCTCGCGTGGCCGGACGACCGTGGATGCGGCACGGCCGCGTTTGACCCCGATCAAGGCGCACCCCCGCGGCCGTCGATAGCCTGAGCGTCATGTCCAGTCCCCTCCAGTTCGACGCGTCGCTGTTGCAGCGCTACGACCGGCCCGGTCCGCGGTACACCTCGTACCCGACCGCGCCGCAATTCTCCGCTGAGTTCGGTGAGGAGGCGCTGCGCGAGGCCATCCTGGCCAGCAATGGCGATCCGATCCCGCGCCGGCTGTCGTTGTACGTGCACGTGCCGTTCTGCATGAGTCCGTGCTTCTACTGCGGCTGCAACCGGATCATCACCCGCGACCTGGCGCGTGGGGAGACTTACCTGGTCCGGCTGTACCGCGAGATCGCGATGACGGCGGCGATGTTCGACCGCGACCGCGAGGTCATCCAGCTGCACTTCGGCGGTGGCACGCCGAACTTCCTCTCGCCGGCGCAGCTGGGCGAGGTGGTGGACTCGCTGCGCAGCCATTTCCATTTTTCCGACTCGCCCAAGCGCGACCTCTCGATCGAGCTGGACCCGCGCTTCGTCAAGCCCGCCGACATCGCCGAACTGGCCGCGATCGGCTTCAACCGCGCCAGTTTGGGCGTGCAGGACTTCGACCCGGCCGTGCAGCAGGCCGTCAACCGGATCCAGTCGGTCGAGGAGACTGTCGCGATCATCGATGCCTGTCGTCAGAGCGGGATGCGCTCGGTCAACGTCGACCTGATCTACGGCCTGCCCAAGCAGTCGCTGGAGGGCTTCGCCGAAACGCTGGACACGGTCATCACGGTGCGCCCCGACCGGCTGGCCGTGTACAGCTACGCCCACCTGCCCGACCTGTTCAAGGCCCAGGGCCAGATCAATGCCGAGGACCTTCCCTCGCCAGAGGTCAAGCTGGGGCTGCTGCAGCTGGCGATCGAGAAACTCACCGATGCCGGCTATTCCTATGTCGGCATGGACCATTTCGCGCTGCCCGAGGATGACCTGGCCACTGCCCAGGACCGCGGCGGACTGCACCGCAACTTCATGGGCTACACCACCCATTCCGATACCGACCTGATCGGGCTGGGCGTCAGCGCCATCAGCCATATCGGCGACAGCTTCAGTCAGAACCCGCGAGACCTGCCGAGCTGGCAGATCGCCTTGGACGAGGGCCGGCTGCCGGTGTTCCGCGGCATGCGCCTGAGCGAGGACGACCAGCTGCGCGCCGACGTCATCCAGCGCCTGATGTGCCAGGGCGAGATCCCCATCGACCCGCTGGAGCGGCGCTACCTGATCGACTTCCACGACTACTTCGCCGACGCGATCGCCCAGCTGGAGCCACTGGTCGCCGACGGGCTGGTCAAGGTGGAGCCGTCCCGCATCACCGCAACGTCGCGCGGACGCCTGTTGCTGCGTAACATAGCGATGTGCTTCGACCACTACCTGACCCAACCGACCGCCTCGCCCCGCTTCTCCCGCGCCATCTAGACGCGGCGTGGTGGCGCGCGTGAGCCCGACCGCGTTCCCGCGCCAGGACGCGACCACGATGGCGGACGACGGCGATGAGCTGACGTTCTGCTCGACCTGCGCGTTCTCCCAGGCCTGCCTGGCCGAGGGCATGGACAAGCGCTCGCTGATGGACCTGCACGTGCTCGTCGAGCACGTCGGTCCCTTCCACGCCGGCGAGCACATCTTCCGCGAGGGCGACCCCTTCGAGGCGATCGCCGCGGTCCGCGCCGGCACGGTCAAGACCTACATGATCGACCGCGACGGCCGCGAGCACGTGCTCGGCTTCCACCTGCCCGGCGAGGTCATCGGCCTGGACGCGATCGACGGCGAGACCTACCCGTGCAACGCGGTCGCGCTGGATACGGCGATGCTGTGCCGGTTCTCGTTCCCGAAGATCGCGGTGCTGGCGACCAAACTGCCGGGACTGCAGCGCCACCTGTTCCGGCTGCTCAGCCGCGACATCGGCCGCGCCGCGCTGCTGGCCGGCGACTGGTCGGCCGACCAGCGTATGGCGGCGTTCCTGATCGGCCTGTCGCGGCGGCTGGCGGCGCGTGGCTTCTCGGCGCACCGCTTCCAGTTGACGATGGCGCGCACCGACATCGCCAACTACCTGCGCCTGGCACCCGAAACGGTCAGCCGCGTGCTGCGCCGCTTCCAGAAGGACGGCCTGCTGATGGTCGATCGCCGCGAAGTGGAACTGCTGGACCGCGACCAGTTGGCCGCGCTCGCCGACCCGATCCTGCACCGCTGAGGCACCGCCTCCGCGCGTGCGTTTTCCCGAAGTGGATCACGCAACGCAACTGAACCACGCACGCCGGTCGCACTATGCGAGCGGCGGGGTTGCGCCTGCGCCGGCCACACGGCACCGTTGGGCGCGGGAAGAAAGGACGCTGTGCCCGAACTCCCGATCCACGCGCGGTTTTCAATCCGCTGCAACGGGCGTCCGGGCTTGCTGGACGTGAGCGGAGGCGAACGCGCGTGGATCGTGGGTTGGGTGCTTGATCCAGGTCAACGAGACCTGAACTCCGACTGGCCACTATGACGGCCATTATCCGGGAGAAGCATCGATGGAACCAAAGAGCGTGCAGATAACGAGGCGACTATGGCTGGGCCTGGGGGCCCTGCTCATCGTCAGTTTCGGAATCATGTTGTGGATCGGCAAGGACCTGTACCAGACGGCGCCGCCGATGCCCGAGCAGGTGGTCACCGAAAGTGGCGAGGTGCTCTATACCAGGGCTGACATCGAGGCCGGACGACGCGTCTGGCAGGAGATGGGCGGTCAGCAGAGCGGCTCGATCTGGGGCCACGGGGCGCTCGTCGCTCCCGACTGGTCGGCCGAGTGGCTGCACAAGGAAGTCGTGGCGATGCTCGACATCCGCTCGCGGATCGAGTTCGGCATGCCCTACGAGCAGCTCAACGAGAGCGAGCAGGCCAAGCTGCACGCGGAGATCAAGCCCGAGATCCGGGCCAACACCTACGATCCCCAGACCGGCTCCATCGTGGTCAGCGACGAGCGCGCGCAGGCGATCTCGCAGGTCGCCGCGCACTACATGAGCGTGTTCTCCAACGATCCGGCCACGCATGAACTGCGCGAGGCCTATGCGATCCGCGAGAACCCGGTGCCCGACGAGAACAGCCGCCGCCTGATGACCGGCTTCTTCTTCTGGGCCTCGTGGGCGACCGTCACCAACCGGCCCGACGACGTCAAGTCCTACACCAACAACTTCCCGCACGAACCGCTGGTGGGCAACGTGCCCACGTCCAGCAGCTTCATGTGGTCGATGTTCTCGATCCTGTTCATGATCGCCGGCATCGGCTTGCTGTCGTGGCACTACGCCGCGTATCACGGCAAGGAAAAGCCGCTGGCGCCGCCGTCCCAGGATCCCGCGCGGGCGATCGTGGTGACCCCGTCGATGCGCGCCACCGCCAAGTACTTCTGGCTGGTGATGGCGCTGTTCCTGGTGCAGATCCTGATGGGCGCCACCACCGCGCACTACCAGGTCGAGGGCCAGGAGGCCTACGGGTTCGCCCTGTCCGAGTGGCTGCCGTATGCGGTCACCCGCAGCTGGCACACGCAGCTCGCGATCCTGTGGATTGCGACCGCGTGGCTGGCCACCGGCCTGTACCTGGGGCCGGCGATTTCCGGGCATGAGCCGAAATACCAGAAATTCGGCGTCAACTTCCTCTTCATCAGCCTGATCATCATTGTCGTGGGCGCGTTTGCCGGCCAGTGGATGGCGGTGATGGGCAAGCTGGGCAAGATCCCGAACTTCTGGTTCGGCCACCAAGGCTGGGAATACGTCGACATCGGCCGCTTCTGGCAGATCTACCTGTTCATCGGCCTGATGCTGTGGCTGACCCTGGTCGGTCGCGCCCTGTGGCCGGCGATGCGGGCCAAGAACCAGACGTCCTCGATCGCGGGCCTGCTGTTCCTGTCCACCGTGGCCATCGGCATCCTCTACGCCGCCGGCCTGATGTGGAAGGAAAACACCCACATCTCGATCGTCACCTACTGGAAGTTCTGGATCGTCCACCTTTGGGTGGAGGGCTTCTTCGAGGTGTTCGCCGTCGCGGTGATCAGCTTCATCTTCGTCAAGCTCGGCCTGGTGCGCGGGCGCTCGGCGACGATCAACGTGCTGTTTGCGACCATCGTGTTCATGGCCGGCGGCGTGCTGGGCATGTTCCATCACCTGTACTTCGCCGGTGTCACCACCGGGGTGATCGCGCTGGGTGCGAGCATTTCCGCGCTGGAAGTGGTGCCACTGGCCTTGATCGGCCTGGAGGCGCACGAAACCTGGAAGAGCAGCCGCGCCACGCCATGGATGCAACAGTACAAGTGGCCGATCATGTTCTTCCTGGCGGTCAGCTTCTGGAACCTGATCGGTGCGGGCCTGCTGGGCTTCCTGATCAACACCCCGCTGGCGTTGTTCTACATGCAGGGCACCAACCTGACCGCCGCCCACGGCCATACCGCGCTGTTTGGCGTGTACGGCATGCTCGGCATCGGCCTGATGCTGTACTGCCTGCGTGGCCTCAAGCCGGACCTGGTCTGGCGCGAGGGCCTGCTGCGCAGCGGCTTCTGGGCGCTCAACATCGGCCTGCTGCTGATGATGACGCTGACCCTGCTGCCGATGGGCGTGCTGCAGCTGGAAGCCAACCTGGAGAACGGCTACTGGTACGCACGTTCGGCCGAGTTCATGACCCGTCCGATCATCGACGTGCTGGTCTGGCTGCGGGTGCCGGGCGATACGGTCTTCGCTGCCGGTGCCTTCATGATCGCGCTGTTCGTGCTCTCGCTGTGGCTGGGGCCACGGCGGGCACGCGAGCCGATCGCCGGCGTGCTGGAGACCGAGTCGAGCCTCTGACCGGCCCGACTGCTGACAAGTGAAGGGGCGGCTCAGGCCGCCCCTTTTTCATGCGCGTGGTTTCATGCGCCTGCTTGTATCTGCACGCTCATGCAAGCGCGCTCATGCACGCCGCCCGGCTGACCCAGGTCAATAACGCCAGCACCCATCAAAGGCACACTGACGCCCATGGACAATCATCCCGAACCCAGGCCCGCTGCGCTCTCGCCGGGCCGACTTGCCATCGCACCGCACCGCCTGATGTTTTTCATCGGCTCGATGAACCTGCTGATCGCCATGGCGTGGTGGGCGGCCTGGCTGGTGGGTGCCCGTTGGCCCGATCTGGCCATACCGCAGGCACCGCTGCATACCGGCTGGGTGCACGCCTTCGTGATGCAGTACCAGGTGCTGCCGAGCTTCTTCTTCGGCTTCCTGCTGACCACCTTCCCGAAATGGCTGGGCCTGCCGGACATCGACCGCTGGCGCTACGTGCCCGTCGGGCTGGGCATCTTTGGTGGCCAGATCGCGACCCTGCTGGGTGCGCTGGGCTGGGAGGCCGGGATCATCGTCGGGGCCCTGATGACCGCCGCTGGCTGGCTCGCCGGCCTGACGGTGATGGCGCCGCTGCTGTGGCGCGAGAGCGGCACCACCTGGCATGCGCGTTCGTGCTTCGCCGCGCTGTGCCTGGGCTTCCTCGGCGTGCTGGCCTGGGGTGCCTACGTCCTGGGCGCCTCGCCAATCTGGGTTTTCGCCAGCATCAAGATCGGCAGCTTCGGGCTGCTGCTGCCGGTGTATTTCACCGTGGCGCACCGGATGTTCCCGTTCTTCGCCAGCCGGGTCGTGCCCGGTTACCAGCCGTGGCGGCCGATGTGGCTGCTGGCCGCGGCCTGGCCGCTGTTTATCGGCCATTTGCTGCTGGAGCTGTTTCATTTCTACGGCTGGCTGTGGCTGGTCGACCTGCCCCTGCTGGCGCTAACGGCGACAATGGTGTGGCGCTGGTGGCCACGCGGAAAGAATCCGGGCCTGCTGTCGGTGCTGTTTGTCGGCCTGTCGTGGTTGCCGCTGGCATTCGCGCTGTATTCGGCCCAGAGCATCAGCTACGCCATCACCGGCGTGTACTGGCTGGGTCGAGGCCCGGCGCATGCGCTGTTCATCGGATTCTTCGGCAGCATCCTCATCGCGATGGTGACCCGGGTCACCGAGGGGCACGCCGGCCGGCCGTTGACGATGTATCCGGCGGCCTGGTTCGCCTTCGTCGCGATCCAGCTGGTGGCGGTGATCCGCGTCGCAGCAGAGGTTTTTCCCGACAGCACGGCCTGGCAGGCAGTCGCCGCGGTGGGCTGGCTGGCCGCCTTCCTGCCCTGGGTCGCCCATGTGGGGCGGATCTATCTGGCCCCACGCTCCGACGGCCGTCCGGGCTGAGTCACGCACAGGAAACCCCATGATCGAGTTCTACCCGCAAATCAAAAGCATCCACATCGCCATGGCCATCACCAGCGGGCTGATCTTTGCCCTGCGCGGAGCCGGCGTGCTGGCCGGCATGCGCTGGCCGCACTGGCTGCCGGTGCGCTGGACCAGCTACACCGTGGATACCGCGCTGCTGACCGCTGCACTGATGCTGCTGACCATGCTGCCGGGCGCGATGTTCGCCAACGGCTGGTTGACGGTGAAACTGCTGCTGCTCGTCGTCTACATCGTGCTGGGCGTGTTTGCGATCAAGCGCGGCCGCACCCGCCTGGCCAAGGCGGGTTTCTACGTCGCCGCCCTTGTCACCTTTGGCATGGTCTATTCGATCGCGCGCGCGCACAGCCCGTGGGGGTTCCTCAATGCCTTCCTCGGCTGAGCGGGCCGCTGCCGCGGGTTCCGGCAACGCCCTGGCCCTCGCCGCCAGCACCCCCGGGGTCGCCGATCCGGACCGGCCGATGCTCGATGCGTTGTTCCTTGGCCCCTACGGCGAGAACGACACCCTGCTGGAAAAGCTCGTCGTGGAGTTCCTGCGCGACCACGTCTACTGGCGGCGCAACTTCCACCCCGAAGACCCGCCGGCGATCCCGACCCACGCCGCCCAGCATCCCGACTACAAGGCGTTCGAGTCGCGCCTGCGGCGGGAACTGCACCAGCTCTCCGCCTCGCTGAAGCGCTCGGTGCCCTTCCACAGCCCGCGCTACATCGGCCACATGGCCTCCGACCTGCTGCTGCCCGGCCTGGCGGCGCAGATCCTCACCCTGCCCTACAACCCCAACAACGTCAGCGAGGACGCGGCCCCCGTCACCATCGACCTGGAAGTCCAGGTCGGGCTGCAGCTGGCGCGGATGCTCGGCTACCCCGATGACACCGACCGCCCCGACTGCGCGTTCGGCCACCTGACCTCCGGCGGCACCGTCGCCAACTACCAGGCGCTGCGCCTTGCCTTGGCACTGAAGGCGTTTCCGGTCGCCCTGCGTGCCGCCCAGGTGCCGGGTTTGGCGCTGCCGGCCGATGACTGGGAGGCATTCAACCTTGGCCCGGACGCCGGCATCGAGCTGCTCGGCCAGTGGCAGCTCTGGCTGGCCGGGCAACCCGCGCGCGATCGCCGGCGGTGGCGCGACGCGGTGCAGACCCAGCGCCTGGAGCATCTGGGGATGGTGGAGTTCTTCGCCCGCCACCGTGACCTCAAGGTGCCGCTGGTACTGGCCCCGATCACCGCCCACTACTCCTGGAGCAAGGGCCTGAAGCTGCTCGGCCTGGGCCGGGAACAACTGCGCCTGTTGCCGGAAAAAGGCATGCGTCTGGATGCGCAGGCGCTGGAGCAGACCCTGGAGCAGTGCCGGCGCGAGCGCCAGCCGGTGCTGATGACCGTCGCCGTGCTGGGCACGACCGAGTACGGCACCGTCGACCCGGTGGATGCGGTGGTCGACCTGCGCGATCGGTTCCAGACCCTGGGGCTGGGCTTCAGCGTGCACGTCGACGCCGCCTGGGGCGGCTACCTGGCGACCCTGTTCCGCAACCCCGACGGCAGCCTGCGGGGCATCGACGAGGTCCGCGCCGGCTTCGCCCATTTTCCCCAGCCCGAAGTGCACGCCGCGTTCGCCGCACTGGGCCGCACCGACTCGGTCACCGTCGACCCGCACAAGCTGGGCTACCTGCCCTACGGCGCCGGTGCGTTCATCTGCCGCGACCACCGCGCCACCGCGCTGCTGGCGGAGGCTGCCGACTACGTCTTCCACGACACCCGCGCCACCGACTACCTCAGCCGCTACCGCCGACTTGGCCAGTTTGTCCCGGAAGGCTCCAAGTCCGGGGCGGCCGCCGCGGCGGTGTATGTCACCCACAAGGTGCTGCCGCTGGACCACGCCAACTTCGGTCGCCTGCCGCGGCAGACGGTGCTTGCCGCCGAAGCGTTCCACGCCCGCGCCGAACGCCTCGCCGTGGAGCTGGATGGCATCGCCCGCGTCACCGTGCCTTTCGCGCCCGACAGCAACCTGGTGTGCGTGGCCATCAACCCGACCGGCAACGCGGACCTCGCACGGGCCAACGCCTTCGTCCGCCGCCTGCACGATGAGCTGCGCGCCGACGCCAGCCAGCCCCTCCAGCTCAAGCAATTCTTCGGATCGATGACGACCCTGCGCCCGGAGGCCCTCGGCGAGACGGAGATGAACCGGATCCTGACGCAGTTGCAGCTGGACCCTGCGACACTGGTCGATGACGACGAGGACACCGATGCCGATCGGCTGGTGATCCTGCGTCACACCCTGATGAACCCGTATCTGATCGATCACGAGAACGGCATCAGCTACATCGACCTGTATCTGGCACACCTGGGCCGAAGGATCCGGGCGTTGCTGGGGAGCCCAAGCCCATGAGTCCCGACGCATTCCATCCAGGCAATGACTTCCTCCCGGCCAGCGCGGCCAGGCCGCCGGCCACCGTCTGTGACAGCGCGACGATGCGCAGCTGGACCGCGCGGGCCCTGTTGTGCCTGCGCCAGGAGGCGGCGCGTTCGGCGGACACCCACCTGCTGCGGCTGGAGTTTCCCGGCTTCCCGGGCATCGAGTTCTACTTCAAGGACGAGGCGGCGCATCCCACCGGCAGCCTGAAGCATCGGCTGGCCCGCTCGCTGTACCTGTATGCGCTGTGCAATGGCCGGCTCAGCCCGGGCCAGCCGGTGGTGGACGCGTCCTCGGGCAGCACCGCGATCTCCGAGGCGTGGTTCGCACGACTGCTCGGCCTGCCCTTCACCGCGGTGATGCCGACCGCGACCGCACCGCGCAAGATCGCCGACGTGCATGCGCTGGGCGGCCACTGCGACCTGGTCGACGATCCCGCGCAGGTGCACGAGCGCGCCGCCTGGCATGCCGCCAACGGCGCGTGCCACCTGGACCAGTTCGGCCTCGCGGAGCGCGCGACGGACTGGCGCGGCAACAACAACATCGCCGAGTCGATCATCGGCCAGCTGGCCTGCGAGCCGCACCCGCAGCCGGCGTGGATCGTCTGCGGCGTCGGTACCGGCGGCACCTCGGCAACGATCGGGCGCTACATCCGCTACCGCGCGCTGGAGACCGGCCTGTGCGTGGCGGAACCGGCCGGCAGCGCCTTCGTGCACGGCTGGCGCACGCGCAACCGCAGCGCGATCGCCAGCCAGCCGACCGCCGTCGAAGGCATCGGCCGGCCGAGGGTGGAGCCGGGCTTCCTGTTCGAGGTGGTGGACGAGGTGATCGAGGTGGCCGACGCCGCCTCCGTGGCCGCGATGCACCTGCTGGAAGAGCAGCTGGGCCGTCGCTACGGCGGCTCGTCGGGGACCAACCTGGTAGCGTGCCTTGAACTGGCTGCGCGGATGCGCGCCGCCGGCGAGCGCGGCAGCATCGTCAGCCTGTTGTGCGATCCCGGCGAGCGCTACGACCAGACGCTGTACGACCCGGCGTGGCTGGCCGAGAACGGCATCGACCCGGCCCCGGCGCAGGTCGCGTTGCGCGCCACGCTGGCCAGCGGCGAATGGCATCCGACCAGCTGACGGCGGCGCGCCACTATTGGGCCGGTTCAGGCCGGCCCGGGCCGATCAGAGCCCGGGCCGGTGTCGAAGCACTCAGTGCGCGACGTGCTCCCCGCCGGTCTTCGCATCGCTGAATTCCGGATCGTCGAACAGCCGCGGATAGTCCGCCAGCGCCGCGCTCATGTCGGCAACCGGTGCCGGATCGGCCGGATCGGCGTGGAGGGCTTCGGCCCCCGCCATCAGCCGGGCGAGGACGCCGTGCAGGGCCACGTCGGGCTCCGCCTCCAGTTTGCAGTTGGCGAACATGTACGCCGCCGCCTCGTCCACCTGGGTGGCCAGCTGATCGACCTGGGTATCGTTCAGGTGTCCCATCTGGTGGTGATGCAGGCCGGCCATCGCCTCGCGCATGCGGCGCATGCCTTCCATCAGCGGCGCGTCGGGCTCCCATTTGACGTGGTCGGCCGGGATCGGCATCACCGCTGCTTCGGGGTGATGGTCGGCATGGGCGTGGGTGTCGCGCTTTTGGGTGTCGTGCGCGTGGGTGTCTTGCGCGTGGCTGCCATGCGCTTGCGCCGCCGCCGTCTCAGGCTTGGCCTGCTCGTGCTCGGCGTGGCTGTGCGTCTTGTCCTGCGCCTGGGCGGCCGACGGCGCGATTGCCGCGCCGAGTCCGATCGCGGCAGCGAGCGCAACGGCCAAAGTGGTCTGTGTCTTCATACGATCCATCTCCTTGAAAAACGGGGGCGCAATCAGACCCGCGCGAACACGAGGCTGGCGTTGGTACCGCCGAAACCGAAGCTGTTGGACATCACCGTGTCCAGCGTCGCATCGCGGCTTTGCTGCACGATCGGGAAGCCTTCCACGCGCGGGTCCAAGGTGTCGATGTTGGCCGAGCCGGCCATGAAGCCCTCGCGCATCATCAGCAGGCAATAGATCGCCTCATGCACGCTGGCGGCGCCAAGCGAATGGCCGCTGAGCGCCTTGGTCGACGAAAGCGGCGGCACGTCGTCACCGAACACGGTGCGGATCGACTGCAGCTCGACCACGTCGCCGACCGGCGTGGAGGTGCCGTGGGTGTTGAGGTAGTCCACCTTGCCGACCGGGGTGCCGTGGATGCCGGCCATGGCCATCTGCATGCAGCGCACCGCACCCTCGCCCGAGGGGGCGACCATGTCGACGCCGTCGGAGGTCACGCCGTAGCCAACCAGCTCGGCAATGATGTTCGCGCCGCGGGCGACGGCGTGCTCGTACTCCTCCAGCACCAGCATGCCGCCACCACCGGCGATGACGAAGCCATCGCGGTCCGCGTCGTAGGGACGCGAGGCCTTTTCGGGAGTGTCGTTGCGCTTGGTCGACAGTGCGCCCATCGCATCGAACTGCGAGGTCATGCCCCAGTGCAGCTCCTCGCCGCCGCCGGCAATGATGATGTCCTGCGCGCCGTGGCGGATCAGGTCCGCCCCGGCGCCGATGCAGTGCGCTGAGGTCGCGCAGGCAGCGGAGATCGAATAGCTCAGGCCGCGGATACCGAACGCGGTCGACAGCGTCGCCGACACGGTCGAACCCATCGTGCGCGGCACCATGTACGGGCCCACCTTGCGCACGCCGCGGTTGCGCAGCAGGTCGCCGGTCTCGATCTGCCACTGCGGCGATCCGCCACCCGACCCGGCGATCAGCCCGGTGCGCACGTCGCGCACCTGCTCGTCGCTGAGGCCGGCATCGGCAATCGCATCGCGCATCGCGACGTAGGCGAACCCGGCCGCGTCGCCCATGAAGCGCTTCACCTTGCGGTCGATCTCCTCGGTGAGATCGATCTGCGGCTCGCCGGCGACCTGGCTGCGCAGGCCCAGTTCGGCGTACTCGGGAATGAAGCGGATACCCGGGGTGCTGCTGCGCAACGCCGCGGTCACGCTGGTCTGGTCGTTGCCCAGGCAGGACACGATGCCCATGCCGGTCACCACCACGCGCCTGTTTGCCACACCGCCCATGCTCAGAACCCCTCCGTCGAGGTGAACAGTCCCACCCGCAGGTCCGAGGCCACGTAGATCTCGCGCCCGTCCACCAGGGTGCGGCCGTCGGCGATCACCAGTTCCAGCTTGCCGCGCATGACCCGGCGGATGTCCAGTTCGTAGGTCACCAGCTTCGCATCGGGCAGCACCTGGCCGCTGAACTTCACCTGGCCCACGCCCAGCGCGCGACCGCGGCCGGGGGCGCCCAGCCACGGCAGGTAGAACCCGCACAGTTGCCACATGGCGTCCAGCCCAAGGCAGCCGGGCATGACCGGATCGCCCTCGAAGTGGCACGGGAAGAACCACAGGTCCGGGCGGATATCCAGCTCGGCGCGCACGAAACCCTTGCCGTACTTGCCACCCTCGGTGCTGATCTCGGTGATGCGATCGAACATGAGCATCGGCGGCGCCGGCAGTCGCGCGTTGCCGGGGCCGAACATCTCGCCGCGGGCGCAGGACAACAACTGCTCGCGATCAAAGGAAGAAGGTCGATTCATGTAGTCACACAGCGCAGGGGAAACCTTGGATTCTGCCGGTTTGGCGAAACAAATGTGTTGACCGGCATCAATGCACTCCGCCGTACGTATCCGTACGTGACCGCGACGCGGTGCGGCGGAGCGACCGCACCGGCGACATGCGCCCAGCCGGTCCTTGCGGGTCACTTTACGCTCGCGCACCGGGTTTGCCAGCGAAGCGGCGAGGAACACGCTGCCACGTGACCCCGGTCAAGAACCGGGCGGATACGTGCGTCCCACGGGTGCAAATTTGATCCGGATCAAATTACCCGGCGCGCTTGCTGCGACGCTAGCGCGAACCCGGCGTCGAGCCCTCCAACTCCAGCGAACTCGCGACGCCCCATCATCCATCGTCCAGCACAGAGAGCCCTGCATGAAGCGCAAGACCATCTACGTGATACCGCTGCTGGCGGCTCTGGCATTGGCATTGCCAGGCTGCGACCGCTCCGGCCCCGCCACCGACAACGCGTCCGCCGGCGCCAGCCAGGACAGGATCGTCGGCTCGCGCAAGGGCGACTTCGGTCCGCCGCAGGGCGAGCCGGTCAACGCGATCCTGACCAGTCCGCCGATGGTGCCGCCGGCCACCGGGCGCACCGCGCCGGCCAAGGTGATCGTCGAGCTGGACGTGATCGAGAAGGTCATGCCGATCTCCGAGGGCGTGGACTACACCTTCTGGACCTTCGGCGGCACCGTGCCGGGCAGCTTCATCCGCGTGCGCCAGGGCGACACGGTCGAGTTCCACCTGCGCAACATGCCCGACAGCAAGATGCCCCACAACATCGACCTCCACGGCGTCACCGGTCCGGGCGGCGGCGCCGCATCCAGCTTCACCGCGCCCGGCCACCGCACCCAGTTCACCTTCAAGGCGCTCAACGCCGGCCTGTTCGTCTACCACTGCGCAACCGCGCCGGTCGGCATGCATATCGCCAACGGCATGTACGGCATGATCCTGGTCGAGCCGCCGGAGGGCCTGCCCGAGGTCGACCGCGAGTACTACGTGATGCAGGGCGATTTCTACACCACCGGCAAGTACCGCGAGAAGGGCCTGCAGCCCTTCGACATGGAAAAGGCGATCGACGAGAACCCGACCTACGTCCTGTTCAACGGCTCGGAAGGCTCCACCACCGGTGACAACTCCCTGACCGCGAAGGTCGGCGAGACCGTGCGCATGTACGTCGGCAACGGCGGCCCCAACCTGGTGTCGAGCTTCCACGTCATCGGCGAGATCTTCGACAAGGTCTGGTACGAGGGCGGCACCAACTACCAGGAAAACGTGCAGACCACGCTGATCCCGGCGGGCGGCGCGGCGATGATGGAGTTCCACCTGGAAGTCCCCGGCAGCTACGTGCTGGTCGACCACAGCATCTTCCGCGCCTTCAACAAGGGCGCGCTGGCGATCCTCAAGGCCGACGGCCCGGAGAACAAGGCGATCTACTCGGGCCTGGAAGTCGACGAGATGTACATCGGCGATCGCGCCGGCGACAGCCTGGGCGCGGTGGCGGTGGCGGCCAAGGCCGAGGCCAGCGGCGAGCTGACCGTCGAGGAGCAGATGGCGGCGGGCAAGGAACTGTTCATGGGCACCTGCTCGACCTGCCACCAGGGCAACGGCGAGGGCATGGCCGGCGTGTTCCCGCCGATCGCGGCCTCGGACTACATCAAGGCCGATCCGAAATCGCTGCCGCGGGTCATCCTGCACGGCCTGCAGGGCAAGGTCACCGTCAACGGCGAGGACTACGACTCGATCATGCCGCCGATGAATCAGCTCACCGACGACGAGGTGGCCAACATCTCCACCTACGTGCTCAACAGCTGGAACAATCCGGGCGGCAAGATCAGCAAGGAAGAGGTTGCCGAAATCCGCAAGCAGAAGCCGGCCAACGCCTCGGCGGGCCACTGACGTGATCCGCGTGATCGCCGCCGCGGTACTGGTGGCCAGCCCCTTCGTCGGCGCGCTCGCCGGCGAAGGGAGCTACCTGCCGATACCCTCCGGCCGGTTTGCCAGCGCGCTGAACTACGAAGACGCGCCCGGCAAACAGCCGGTCGCGGCCTACTCGATGATGCGCACCCCCGTCACCAACGCCGAGTACCTGGCGTTCGTGAAGGCCAACCCGAAGTGGCAGCGCGGCCGCGCCCCGACCGTCATGGCCGAGAAGCGCTACCTCTCGCACTGGGTCGGTCCGCTGGAGCTGGGCGATACCGCCAAGCCGGACCAGCCTGTGGTGCAGGTCAGCTGGTTCGCCGCCGATGCCTACTGCGCGGCCCAGGGCGCGCGCCTGCCGACGTGGACGGAGTGGGAGTACGCCGCGGCCGCCGATGAGACGCGGCGCGACGCCCGCAGCGACCGCATCTGGCGCGAGCGCATCCTGCGCTGGTACTCGCGTCCCTCCAACACCGCCCTGCCCCGCGCCGGCCTGCAACCGGCCAACGTCTACCGCGTGCAGGACCTGCACGGGCTGGTCTGGGAGTGGACCGAGGATTTCTCATCGATGCTGATGGACGCCGACAACCGCAACCAGGGCGACGCTGACAACGCGCGCTTCTGCGGCGCCGGCGCGCTGTCCATGAACGACCGTGACAACTACGCGGTACTGATGCGCGTGGCGATGCTGTCCTCGCTCAGCGCCGAGGCGACCACCGCCAACCTGGGTTTCCGCTGCGTCAAGGACACACCATGAAATCACTGGCCCTTTCCATCGTGCTTGCCGTGCTCGCTGGCGCTACGGTGGTGACCCCTGATGCGGCCTTTGCCGCCCCACCCGCTGCGCAGAAGGCGCCCCTGCCCGGCAATTCGGTCTACCAGCTGGACGTGCAACTGACCGACCAGGCCGGCCGCACCAGCGCGTGGCGCGACAGGCGCGGCAAGCCCCAGCTCGTGTCGATGTTCTACACCTCCTGCCAGTACATCTGCCCGCTGATCATCGACAGCGGAAAGGCGGTGCAGAAGCAGCTCAGCGACGCGGAGCGCGCTCGGCTCGGCATCACCCTGATCAGCATGGACCCGGCCCGGGACACACCGCAGGCGCTCGCCAAGGTCGCTACCCAGCGCAAGCTCGATCCGGCGCAGTGGACCCTGGCCAGTCCGGCGGCCGAGGACGTGCGATCGGTGGCCGGCGTGCTCAACATCCGCTACCGCGCGCTGGCCGACGGCGAGTTCAACCACACCAGCGCCCTGGTCCTGCTCGATGGAGAAGGCCGGATCCTGGCGCGTACCGAGAAGATGGGCAGCAAGCCGGACCCCGAGTTCGTCGAGGCAGTGCGCAAGGCCCTCAGGTAAACCCCGCGCCACCCGGGCCCGCCGCGGGTGGCGCCTATTTCGCCACAGCCCGCCGCCGCGCGGGGTGCGCGAGGCTGCGCTTCCTCTGCGCGATCATCTACAATGTCCGTACCTGGCCGCGCGCAGCGCTGGTCTCCAGCGGCGGCAGGAAGGCGGGCAGTCAACGCGCCCAGCCGGTCCATCACGGCGATGCGGTATGCGTTCCTCCGTGCTGATGCCGGTGCGCGCCAAGACGTGCCACGGACTCATCGGAAAGTGGTCGGCCCCGGCATCCCGCAGGCACCCCTACCACCGACCACACCCCACCGGATTGATCCAGATCAAGTACCCGACAGCTTGCATTCGGGAAAATAGGTGCTAACGCAAATGAAGGTCCATTCATGACTGTGCATCACGATGCCATGGCAAGGCCGGGCGCTCCCGGCGTGCCCGAGGCTGCCGCTCCGCGCGGCTACTACAACGACAAGGTGGTTCACCAGTTCGTGGTGGCGACAATGTTCTGGGGCATCGTGGGCATGGCGGTCGGCGTGTTCATCGCCGCCCAGCTGTACTGGCCGGCGCTCAACTTCGACACGCCCTGGCTCAGCTACGGCCGGCTGCGTCCGCTGCACACCAACGGGGTGATCTTCGCCTTCGGCGGCTCGGTGCTGTTTGCCACCAGCCTCTACGTGGTCCAGCGCACGTGCCATGTGCGCCTGCTGTCGGACAGGCTCGCCAGCTTCGTCTTCTGGGGCTGGCAGCTGGCCATGGTCAGCGCGGTGATCACCCTGCCGCTGGGCATCACCCAGAGCAAGGAATACGCCGAGCTGGAATGGCCGATCGACATCCTGATCGCGGTCGTCTGGGTGGCGTACGGCTGGCTGTTCTTCGGCACCATCGCCAAGCGCAGGGTCAAGCACATCTATGTCGCCAACTGGTTCTACGGCGCCTACATCATCGGCGTGTGCATGCTGCACATCGTCAACAACCTGGCCATGCCGGCCGGGCTGTTCAAGTCCTACTCACTCTACACCGGCGCCGTGGATGCGATGGCGCAGTGGTGGTACGGGCACAACGCGGTGGCCTTCCTGCTGACCGTGGGCTACCTGGCGATGATGTACTACTTTGTCCCCAAGCAGGCCCAGCGCCCGATCTACTCCTACCGCCTGTCGATCGTGCACTTCTGGGCGCTGATCTCGGTCTACATGTGGGCCGGCCCGCACCATCTGCACTACACCGCCCTGCCCGACTGGGCGCAGTCGGTGGGCATGGTGTTCTCGGTGATCCTGCTGGCTCCCAGCTGGGGCGGCGCGATGAACGGCATCCTGACCCTGTCTGGCGTGTGGCACAAACTGCGCACCGACCCGATCCTCAAGTTCCTCATCGTCGCCATCAGCTTCTACATGATCGCGACCTTTGAAGGCCCGCTGCTGTCGATCAAGACCGTCAACTCGCTCAGCCACTACACCGACTGGACCGTGGGCCACGTCCACGCCGGCACCCTGGGCTGGGTGGCGATGATCTCCTTCGGCTCGCTGTACTCGCTGTATCCGCGCCTGATCGGTGCCAAGGAAATGTTCTCGATCAAGTGGATCGACGCGCACTTCTGGCTGCACACCATCGGCGTGGTGTTCTACATCGCCTCGATGTGGATCGCCGGGATCACCCAGGGCCTGATGTGGCGGGCGACCAACGCCGACGGCACGCTGACCTACAGCTTCGTCGAGTCGCTGGCCGTCACCTACCCCTACTACCTGGGCCGCCTGCTGGGCGGGGTGATGGTGCTGGCGGGCGTCTGCCTGATGTCATGGAACATGTGGCGTACGCGCCAGAGCGTGCAGGTTCCTGCTGCACACCCGGTACTGCCGCCGCATGCGGCCGAGGCACAGGGCTGAGGACGAAAAGATGGCTATCGGACACGAAAAAATCGAGAAAAACGTCGGCCTGCTCGCGGTGCTGGTCGCCGTGGCGGTCTCGCTTGGAGGATTGGCGGAGATCGTGCCGCTGATGTACCAGGCCGAGGCGATCGAGCCGCTGCCCGGCGTGAAGCCCTACCCGGCGCTGCAACTGGCCGGGCGCGACGTGTACGTGCGCGAGGGTTGCTACAACTGCCACTCGCAGATGATCCGCACGCTGCGCTTCGAGACCGAGCGTTATGGGCACTACTCCCTGGCCGGCGAGTCGGTCTACGACCGCCCGTTCCAGTGGGGTTCCAAGCGCACCGGGCCGGACCTGGCCCGGATCGGCGGGCGCTACTCCGACGACTGGCACCGCGTGCACATGGTCGACCCGCGCGCGCTGGTGCCCGAGTCGAACATGCCGGCCTTCCCGTGGCTGGCGAAGAACGAGGTCAGCGGCGCCAAGATCACCCGGCACATGAAGGCGCTGCAGCGTCTGGGCGACCCGTACACCGACGAGGAAGTCGCCAGCGCCGCCGAGGACGTCGCCGGCAAGACCGAACTGGACGCCGTTGTCGCCTACCTGCAGGGCCTCGGCCTGCATGCGCCGCGCGGAGGTTGAGCCATGCTTTCCGGATTCATCACCGTCTTCCTGATGCTGGTCTTCATCGGCGTCTGGATCTGGGCCTGGCGCCCGGAGAACAAGGCGTCGTTTGAGGAGACCGCCCGCCTCGCCCTCGAGGACGAACCGGACGACCTTGGCGTCGCTGCCCACCATGCAAGGAAACAGGACGCATGAGCACCAGTTGGTCGTGGTATGTCATTGCCCTGGCGGCACTCAACCTGATCGGTATCGCGTGGCTGCTGTGGTGGACCTCCAAGCGCCGCCCCGGCGACCCCAAGCCCGAGGAAACCAGCCACTACTGGGACGAGGACATCACCGAGTACAACAAGCCGATGCCGCGCTGGTGGATCCAGGGCTTCTACATCAGCCTGGTGTTCGGTCTGGCCTACTTCTTCTGGTATGGCGGCCTGGGCAAGTACCCCGGCTTCAGCGGCTGGAGCTCGGCCCAGGAACACGCCCAGGACAAGGCCGTCTGGGACGAGACCCTGGCCGAAACCTTCCGTCCCTACGAGGGCCAGCCGATCGACCAGCTTGCCGGTGATCCGGTCGCGCTCAACCTGGGCCGCTCGATCTTCGCCAACACCTGCGCGACCTGCCACGGCTCCTCCGCGCAGGGCGCCATCGGCTACCCGAACCTGACCGACGACATCTGGCACTGGGGCGGCGAGCCGGAGACCATCCTGGAGACCATCCTGGACGGCCGCGAAGGCGTGATGCCCGAGTGGGGCAAGGTGCTGACCGGCATGGGCGGCGAGAACGCGGTCGATTACGTGATCGCCTATGTCCGCGCGCTCGGCACCGCCGACCAGTCAACCCGCAACGACTTCATGGCCGCGCGCGGCAAGAAGCTCTACGACGGTGTCTGCGTCGCCTGCCACGGGGTCGAGGGCAAGGGCAACCAGGCCCTCGGCGCGCCCGATTTGACCGACGACTACTGGATGTACGGCGACAGCAAGGAAAGCCTGTACGAGACGATTGCGAACGGGCGCCATGGCGTGATGCCGGCGCACCGTGACCTGCTGGGCGAGACCCGCACGCGTCTGGTCGCTGCCTACGTGTGGTCGTTGTCCAACAAGCCGGCGGCGACCGCGCCATGAGCCGGTACGCGCAGCCCACGCCGATGGACCACCCGCCACGCCCGATGGCGCAGCGGGTGGGGGCGATCCTGTGGCCGAGCTTTTTCGCCGCCGGAGTCGCCACGATGGTGTTTTTCGCCCTCGTCGATCCCCTGCAGCTGCGCGACATGACCTTTCCGGAGGTGTCCATCACCTCCGGGCTGGGTTACACGATCGGCTTCTTCATGTTCTGGCTGGCGACCGCGTCGTCAAGCCTCTTCACCTGGCTGCTGCTGCGGCCGGCAAGCCGGTTCAACCAGTCGTTACCCCCGAAGTAAATCCAATACAGGCAGTCTGCGGTGAGCAAGAAAATCGACATCGACCTCCTTGACGACGGCAGCGGAAGCTCCGTCTACGTCAAGGAGCGGAAGGTCTATCCGCGCGATGTCACCGGCCGGTTCGACCGCCTGCGCAAGGCCGCGGTGTTCTGGCTGCTGGGCATGTACTACGTGTTTCCGTGGCTGCAGTGGGACGGCCACCAGGCGGTCCTGTTCGACCTGCCGGCGCGCAAGTTCTACGTCTTCGGGCTGACCTTCTGGCCGCAGGATTTCACCTTCCTGGCGATGCTGCTGATCATCCTGGCGATGGTGCTGTTCTTCGTCACCGCCCTGGCCGGACGCATCTGGTGCGGCTACGCCTGCCCGCAAACCGTCTGGACCGAGGTGTTCCTGTGGATGGAGCGCTGGACCGAGGGCGACCGCGCCAAGCGCATGAAGCTTGATGCCGGGCCGTGGAACCGCAACAAGATCCTGCGCAAGGGCAGCAAGCACGCCCTGTGGATCGTGTTCGCGCTGTGGACCGGCTTCACCTTCGTCGGCTTCTTCACCCCGATCGTCAGCCTCGGCCAGCGCATCTGGCCGTTTGGCTGGAACGGCTGGGAGACCTTCTGGGTGTTTTTCTACGCCCTGGCCACGCTGGGCAACGCCGGCTTCCTGCGCGAGCAGGTGTGCCGCTACATGTGCCCGTACGCGCGCTTCCAGAGCGCGATGTTCGACCGCGACACGCTGATCATCGCCTACGACCCGATGCGCGGCGAGCCGCGGGGCCCGCGACGCCGTGGCCTGGGCGACGTGGTCTCGCGCGGCCGCGGGCTGCTCGACAAGGTGCTGGCCTATGAGCTGGTGTTCCGCGCCAGTGGCCACGACGCCGCCGGCAACGCCATGGAAGTGGCGCGCGCCGATGCCGGGCTGCCCAACGACGCGGAATTTGGCGCCAGCCTGGAGGTCGCCCTGCCGCGTCCGGATCCCGAGCTGGCCGGCGACTGCATCGATTGCACCCTGTGCGTGCAGGTCTGCCCTACCGGCATCGATATCCGCAACGGCCTGCAGTACGACTGCATCGCCTGCGGTGCCTGCGTCGATGTGTGCGACGAGGTGATGGACAAGATGGGCTACCCGCGAGGCCTGATCCGCTACTCCACCCAGAACGCGATCGATGGCAAGCCGGCCCGCGTGCTGCGCCCGCGCGTGCTCATCTACGCAACGCTGCTGGTGGTCCTGGTCGGTGCCTGGGCGTGGGGCATCGCCGCGCGCAGTCCGTTGATCGTCGACGTGCTGCGCGACCGCAACGCGCTCTACCGCGTCACCGCCGACGGGGTCGACAACGGCTACACCCTGAAGCTGGTGAACAAGACCGACCTGGAGCAGGCGTACCGCATCACCCTGGAAACCGACACGCCGGGGATCCAGTTGCGCGAGGCGGGTACCGACGTGCACGTGCTCGGCGCGCAGGTGGCGTCGGTGCCGGTGGAGGTGACCGCGCCGTCCAGCGTGCACGGCCGCCACGAGGTGCGGTTCATCATCGAGTCCACCGACGGCAAGATCCGCCAGGTCGCCGACAGCAGCTTCTTTGGACCCAACCCATGAGCAACTCCCCGGAAAAACGCGGCGCGCCGGTCGACGGCGGCGACAAGCCCGAGTCGCCCTGGCGCATGCCGATCGTCTGGCTGGTGATCGCGCTGCCCGCGGTGGTGGTGATTGCCAGCATCGGCCTGATCTTCATCGCCGGCGGCGATGGCAATGACGTGGTCCGCGACGATGTCCAGCGCACCGCGCAGATCCAGACCGCCGACCTGAGCGCGGATGCGGTGGCCGGGGAGCAGAAGCTCAGCGCGATCGTGCGTACCGACCTCGAAGGCGGCTTCATCGAAGTGCTCCCGGTCAGTGGCAACTTCGACCACACCGCACCGCTGCGGCTGACCCTCGCCCACCCGGCCGACTCGGCGCGCGATACCGTGCTGTTGCTCGCCCCGGGCGAGCTGGGCTGGCGGGTCGACGCCAGGCTGGACGACAGCCACGACTGGAAGGTCGAGCTGGGACCGGAAGACGCGCACTGGCGCCTGAAAGGGCGTCTCCCCAAGGGCCAGCAGGCCACCAACCTGCGGCCGTCCCTGCAGGCCGAGTAGCCGTGCGATGGCTGCCGCGATGAGCGCAGGCGCCAGCGGGCGCAGCGATTCGCTGCTCGCGGAGACCGACGGCTGCTACCACTGCGGGGAAGAACTTCCCGTAGCGCCCGCACGCGTCGAACTGGATGGCTCATCGCGCCGGTTCTGCTGCGACGGTTGCGCCGCAGCCGCGCAGTGGATCCGCGAAGCCGACCTGGGCGACTACTACCAGCTGCGCAGCCAGCACGCCGGCCGGGTCGATGCCGATCCCGTCGACCTGGCGGTCTGGGACCGCGACGAGCTGCTCGCTGAACACGCCCACGACATCCCCGGCGGCCGCGAGATCACCCTGCTCACCGACGGCATGCGCTGCGCGGCCTGCGCGTGGCTGATCGACCGCGTGCTGGCACGCGAGGCCGGCGTGCTGGAGGCCGGCGCGAACGCGGTCACCGGCCGCATCCGGGTGGCCTGGGATCCGGCGCAAACCGCGCTGTCGGCACCCCTGCAGCGGCTGGTGGCGCTGGGTTACCGGCCCTATCTGGCCAGTGGCGAGGCGCGTGAGCGCGCGCATCGGCGCCAGCGCAACCGCGACCTGATCCGGATCGGCGTCGCCGGCCTGGGCTCGATGCAGGCGATGATGCTGGCCGGCTCGCTGTACCTGGATACGACCGGCTCGATGCCGATCCCGACCCGCGACTTTTTCCGCTGGCTGACCTTTCTGGTCTCCACGCCGGTGGTGTTCTACGCGGGCTGGCCATTCATCAGCGGGGCCTGGCGCGAGCTGCGCCACCGTCAGCTCGGCATGGACACGTTGATCGCCGGCTCCACCCTGCTGGCGTATTTCGCCAGCGTGGTCGGCACCGTTCGCGGCAGCGAACACGTCTGGTACGACGCCGCGGTGATGTTCGTGTTCCTGCTCTCGATCGCGCGGATGCTGGAGCAACGGGCGCGCAACATCGCCAGCGCCCAGGTCGATGCGCTGGCCCGTGCACGTCCGGCGTTCGCCACGCGCGAGCTGGCCGATGGCAGCCGGGAGTCGATCCCGTTGCCGGCATTGGTGATCGGCGACATCGCGTGCGTGGCGGTGGGCGAGGTCGTTCCCGCCGACGGCCGCCTGCTGGATGCCCACGCACGCTTCGAGGAAGCGCTGCTCACCGGTGAGTCCAGCCCGGTCGACAAGTCCGCGGGCGATCCGGTGTACGCCGGCACCGTCTGCCGCGAACACCCGGCCCGGCTGGCGGTCACCGAAACCGGCAGCGCCACCCGCCTGTCGCAACTGGCGCGGCTGGTCGAACAGGCGCAGGCGCAGCGCCCGGCGCTGGCCCGCACCGCCGAGCGGATCGCCCACTATTTCGTCAGCGGCCTGCTGCTGGCGACGGTCGCGGTGTACGTCGGCTGGCGCGCCTACGACCCGTCGCGCGCCTTCGAGGTCACCCTGGCGCTGTTGGTGATCAGCTGCCCGTGCGCCTTGTCATTGGCCGTGCCCGCGGCGCTGGCGGCAGCGCACGGCGCGCTGGCCAAACTCGGCGTGCTGGCTGTGCGCGAGAATGCCCTGGACCGGCTGGCCGACGCGACCGACATCGTGTTCGACAAGACCGGCACCCTCAGCGACGGCAAGCCCGCGCTGGCCGCGGTCGAGGTATCCGCCGATCTGGATCGCAGCCAGGTGCTGCGCATCGCCGCGGCGCTGGAGCGCGACAGCGGCCATCCGATCGCGCGCGCGTTCGCACGCGTGGAGCACGCGCCGCTGGCCCGCGAGGTACGCGCCGTCCCCGGCCAGGGCATCGAGGGCGTGGTCGACGGCCGGCGGTGGCGCCTGGGGCAGGCGGGCTTCGCCGCCGATGCCAGCGACGACGGCTGGCTGTGGCTCGGCGACGGTGCCCAAGCCGTGGCCCGTTTCCAGCTGGCCGAGTCCGAGCGCGCCGATGCGCGCGTCGCGGTGGCATCGCTGCGCGAGTTGGGACTCTCGGTCCACCTGTCCAGCGGCGACGCCGTCGGCGCGGTGGAGCGCTTCGCGCGCCAGGTCGGCATCGAGGACGCGCATGCGCGGCAGAGCCCGGAGGACAAGCTCGCCTACGCCCGCGCGCTGCAGGCGCAGGGACGCATCGTGGCGATGATCGGCGACGGCCTCAACGACGCGCCCGTGCTCGCCGGCGCGGATGTCTCCCTGGCGATCGGCGAAGGCGCCGCGCTGGCCCAACGCGCCGCCGACCTGGTGCTGACCGGCTCCTCACTGTCGCGCATCCCGGAGGCCATTTCGGTCGCCCGGCGGACGCGTCGCATCATCCACCAGAACATTGCCTGGGCGATCGGCTACAACGTGCTCGCCCTGCCGCTGGCGGCGGCGGGCATGGTCACCCCCTGGATCGCCGCGCTGGGCATGGCGCTGTCCTCGCTGATCGTGACCGCAAACGCACTGCGCCTGACCCGCGCGCCGGCCAGCGCACCGGCGCTGCCGCGTCCCCGACTGACGGCCGCGGAGGGTCGCCCATGAACATCCTGCTGTTCCTGATTCCGGTCAGCATGCTCGGGCTGGGCGTCGCCCTGTGGGCCTTCATCTGGGCGGTCAAGCGCGGCCAGTTCGAGGACATGGACACGCCTGCGCTGGATATCCTGCGCGAGGACGAGCACGACCGGCCGGTTGCTGGTCCGCGCACCGACAAGGTTCATCCGCCGGGCGCCGGGGCGCCTGCCGCGGCGCCGCCTCTGGCCAGTGCCGGTGCCGACGGGGACGCCGCCGCGCAGGACCGGAACGACTGACGATGCCCCTGGATTGGCTGACCCTGGGCGCCGCCCTCCTCACCGGCCTGATGGGCGGCGTCCACTGCGCCGCGATGTGCGGCGGCATCGCCACCGGCTTCTCGGCAATGGGACCGCGGGCGAGCTGGAAATACGCGGTCGAGCCGAACCTCGGCCGCGTCCTTGGCTACACCCTGGCCGGCGCGCTGGTCGGTGGCTTCGGCCACGGCATCCTGGATCTGGCGCGGGTGGAATGGCTCGCGATGGCGCTGCGTGCCGGAGTCGGGCTGGTGCTGGTGGTGGTCGCCATCCGCCTGCTGGATCGCATGGGGCGCCTGGCATTCCTGTCAGGCCCCGGCACGGGGACGTTGTGGTCGAAGCTGCGGCCATTGCAGCGCCGCCTGCTGCCGGCCAACACCAGTGCCAAGCGGATCGGCCTGGGCATGCTGTGGGGCTGGATGCCGTGCGGCCTCAGCACCACCATGCTCGCCGCGGCGTGGCTGCAGGCCGATGCGCGCAACGGCGCCTTGACCATGGCCGCCTTCGGCCTGGGCACGCTGCCGCTGATGGTTTCGCTGACCTGGTCGGGTGCACGGCTGGGCCAGCGTCTGCAGCGCGGCGGATGGCGCATGGGCGCGGGCCTGTTGGTGCTTGCCGCCGGCCTGCTCACCATCGCCTCGCCGTGGTTGATGCAGGTGCCGGCGCTGCACGGGCTGCTGAGCGCGCTCGGCTGCCTGCCGCGCACCGCCTCCTAGCCGTCTGGGACAACGCCCACGCGCAACGCCCGCGCGACGGGGTCGTGCAGTCGATTCAGCCGGTCGCGCCGCGCTTGACCGGGCATGGCAGCTCGCCGCCCTGCGCCAGTCGCTGCAGCTCCGCGGCATCGAGGATTTCCACCTTGCGCCCGACCACGGCGATCACGCCATCGTCCTGCAGCCGGCTGAAGCCGCGGCTGACGGTTTCCAGCGCCAGCCCGAGAAAATGCGCGATGTCCTCGCGGCTCATCGGCAGGCGGAATTGGGTGGCCGATTCGCCGATGTTGCGCAGCCGCTCGCACAGGCCGACCAGGAACAGCGCAATGCGCTCGTTGGCCTGGCGCCGCACCAGCATCTGCAGGTGGTCCTGGTCGCGCGACATGCTGTGGCCGATGACCCGCATCAACTGCTGCTGCAGGCCTGGCACCTGGGCAGCCACGGCAGTCAACTGCTCGAACGGCACCTCGCACACATTGGCCGAGGTCAGGGCCACCGCATCGCAGCGGTGGACCCCCTCGCCCAGCGCATCCAGGCCGATCAGTTCGCCGGCAATATGGAAGCCGACCACCTGCGTGTCGCCCTCCTCGCTGGTGCTGACGGTCTTGAACGCGCCATTACGGGCGACGTACACCGCGCCAAGCCGGTCGCCGGCGCGGAACAGCAACTCCCCGCGCTCGACCGGGCGCCGGCGTTTCACGATTTCGTCCAGCTGCTGCAGGTCGGTGGCGCCGATCCCCGCCGGCAGGCAGAGCTGTCGCAGCGAACACTGGGCGCAACCATGGCGCAGCGAGGCCAGGTCGATGACCGCGGTCGGCTTGGATAGGGTTTCCATGTGCGCTCATCTTGCCACCACACCGGCGCGCGCGACGAATCGCCCTGCTCGCCAGTTCAGCGTGTGGAACCGGGTGCGCGGCGTCCTGCCGATACAATGGCGCCATGAACATCTTCAAGAGCTTCACCCTCGAGGCGGCGCACCGCCTGCCCAACGTGCCGGAAGGCCACAAGTGCGCGCGCCTGCACGGCCACTCCTTCCGTATCGAGATCCACGTGGAAGGCGAGCCCGGCGAGCACACCGGCTGGATCATGGATTTCTCCGACATCAAGGCCGCTTTCCAGCCGCTGTATGACCAGCTCGACCACCACTACCTCAACGAGGTGCCGGGGCTGGAGAACCCGACCAGCGAGCGTCTTGCGTTGTGGATCTGGGACCGCCTGAAGCCGGCGCTGCCCTTGCTTAGTGAAGTGGTCGTGCATGAGACCTGCACCTCGGGCTGTCGTTACCGCGGCTGATCGCTCCCGCGAGTTCGCCGACACCGCTGAAACCCTTGCTGAACGGACCTGAACGCGATATGTTGCATCGCACCATACGTCGCGATATGCTGCAACGCACAAATCGACAAACCTCTTGTCGAGAATCACAGGAGAGTCCGTCATGTACAGCCAATTCAACGAGCAGTTTGCCGCCGCTACCCGCGAGTTCGCCGATGCCGCCGCCCAGGTCAACCGCCTGGCGATCGAAAGCACCGAGTCGATCTTCGCCCTGCAGCTGGCCGCCATACAGGACCGCGCCAACGCCACGTTCGCCTTCCTGGGCGAAGCGGCCGAAGTGCGCGACGCCGACGGCATCAAGAACATCTGGCCCAAGGGCGTGCAGGTGGCGCGCGAGAACCTCGAGCGTGGCGTCGCCGTCAGCCAGAAGATGATGGAGCACAGCAGCAAGACCAACGAGCAGATCGCCGACATCACCAAGTCGCAGCTTGCCTCGGCCGCGCAGACCGCCCAGTCCAGCGCCGAGCAGGTCGCCAACGCGGTCAACGAGAAGAGCCAGTCGTTCGCCAAGGGCGCCGGCAAGGCCTCCAAGGCCAAGTAAGACTGGCCCGCTTCCCGCCCCGGCGGTAAGAACGAACCCGGAAGCGCAAGCCTCCGGGTTTTTTATTGTCAGCTAGACTGGTTGCCATGTTTACAGCCACCACGCTTTCCGGCAGCAAGCCGGAGCAATACGCCGAGCTGGCGTCCCAGGCGCGCTCGCTGCTCGCCGGCGAACGCGACCGTATTGCCAACGCCGCCAACCTGTCCGCGCTGGTCTATCACGCGCTGCCCGCGCTGAACTGGGTCGGGTTCTATTTCTATGACGGGAACGAGCTCGTGGTCGGGCCGTTCCAGGGCCAGCCGGCATGCGTCCGCATTCCGCTGGACAAGGGCGTGTGCGGTGCCGCGGCCAGTACCCGGCAGACCCAGCGCGTTGCGGACGTCGACGCCTTCCCCGGCCATATCGCCTGCGATTCCGCGTCGCGCTCGGAGGTGGTCGTGCCGCTGGTCGCCGGTGGCGAGTTGATCGGCGTGTTCGATATCGACAGTCCACAGCTCAACCGCTTCGACGCCGATGACCAGCACGGGCTGGAGACGCTCGCCGCCGTTTTCGTGGACTCGCTGGCTTGAAGGACAAGCTGCGAAACATCGGCCCCAAGTCTGCTGCGTGGCTGCATCAGGTCGGCCTGCGCAGTCGCGAGGAGCTGGTGGCGACCGGCCCGGTCGAGGCCTTCATGCGGGTCAAGCGCGCGGGTTTCCGGCCCACGCTCAACCTGCTGTATGCGCTGGAAGGGGCGCTGCAGGAGTGCCACTGGCAGGACGTACCGCTGGCACGGCGCAGCGAACTGGTCGCCGCCGCGGAGGCCGCGATCGACGAGCTGCCGCCGCCGCGTCATGCGCAACCCGCCGGTCCGGTTACCACCACGGTGCTGACCGCCGATACCGTCGCCCCGCGCCCCGACGATCACGATCCCGACTGAGCCCGTGCGCGATGGCGTACAATGCGCCCGCTTCGAGGTGACCTGACGGCGTCATGCCAACGGGTTGAAACGGGAAGCCGGTGACGTCGCCAAAGCGGCCATGCCGGCACTGCCCCCGCAACGGTAAGCGAGGGGATCGGCCACATTGGCAGGTCCCGTCACGGCTCACCGCCACTGTGCTCCGGCATGGGAAGGCGCCGTGGTTGGTGTCGTGGTTCTGACGCCCCGCAAGTCCGGAGACCGGCCACGAAGTCGACTGGTTGCGATGCGGAGGGCATGGCGGCGGCGAGATTGCGCCCTGCGCCCGCCTGCTGCCCGGTTCCCGCGTTGCGACTCCCGCAATGCAACGCATCGCCACCCCGGGGACGGAGGGGCATGCGCAAGGAGAACCACCAATGCGATCCACCCCCACCGCGCTTGCCGCAGCCATTGCGGCCGGCCTGGCCGTAGCCGCCTTCGCCACCGCCGCCAACGCGGCACCCACGCCCGCGCCGCTGGCGCAGGCCACCGACCTGGACCAGGTCATCGTCACCGCCACCCGCACCGCCAACCCGGTCGCCGATGTCCTGGCGCCGGCGGAGGTGATCGACCGCGAAGCCATCGAGCGCAGCCAGGCCCGATCCGTGACCGACCTGCTGCGCGGACGCGCGGGCATCTCGATCTCCAACCAGGGCGGTGCCGGCAAGCTGACCAGCCTGTTCCTGCGCGGCGCCGATTCCGACCACACCGTGGTGCTGGTGGATGGCGTGCGCATCGGCTCCTCGACCTCGGGACTTGCGGCCTGGCAGAACCTGCCGGTCGAGCTGATCGAGCGCATCGAGATCGTGCGCGGGCCGCGCTCCAGCCTGTACGGCGCGGACGCGATCGGCGGCGTCATCCAGATCTTCACCCGCCGCGACGGCGACGCCGGCTTCGCCCCGCGCATGCACGTGGGCGGCGGCAGCAACGGCGCCCACGAGTTCGGCACCGGCTTTGGCGGGCGTACCCAGCGCAGCTGGTTCGGCGCGGACTATGCCTTCCAGCGCACCGAGGGCTTCAACGCCTGCGATCCCGCGCCCAGCCCGTTCGGCGGCTGCGGCCTTGCGGCGCCCGAGCCTGACAAGGACGGCTACATCCAGAATGCGATTTCGCTGCGCGGCGGCTACGACTTCAACGACGCCTGGCAGCTGCAACTGCACGCCATGCGCAGCGAAGGGGAGAACGAGTACGACGGCGACTACACCAACTACGCCGAGACCGTGCAGCAGGTCGTCGGCGGCAACGTGTCGTGGAAGGCCAGCGAGCGCGCGAAGCTGAGCCTGACCGCCGGCCGCAACGTGGATTCCTCCGACCAGTACAAGGACGAGGCGTTCATGGGCGGGTTCAGTACCGATCGCGACAGCGCGACACTGCAGGCCGACCTGACCCTCGCCCCCGCCCACGTGCTCACGCTGGGCGCGGACTGGTCACGCGACCAGGTCTCCGGCGACACCGTGTACGAGGTGGACTCGCGGTCAAACCGCGCCGCCTTCGCCCAGTTCCAGTCCCGCCTCGGCGCGCATCGCCTGGAAGCCAGCGTGCGCCGCGATGACAATGACCAGTTCGGCGGCCACACCACTGGCGGCCTGGGCTGGGGCGTGGACATCGCCGGGGGTTGGCGCATCAAGGCCGGCTGGGGCACCGCGTTCAAGGCGCCCAACTTCCTCGATCTCTACTACCCCTACTTCGGCAACCCGGACCTGGTGCCCGAGGAGTCCGAGACGGCCGAGATCGGCCTGGGCTGGAGCGGGCACGGCTGGAACGTGGACCTGGATGCGTTCCACACCAAGGTCGACAACCTGATCGCGTTCGACGGCGCCATCGGTCTGCCCGGCAACGTGGATCGCGCGCGCATGCGTGGCGCCGAGCTGGGCGTCCGCGGCGAGGTCGCCGAGTGGACGGTGGATGCCAGCTTCAGCGTCGTTGATACCGAGAACCGCAGCGGCGGCTTCCAGGATGGCAACGAGCTGCCACGCCGCGCCGGCAAGAGCGCACGGGCCTCGCTGGACCGCGCCTTCGGCGACTTCCGCCTGGGCCTGACCGGGATCGCAGAGGGCTCGCGCTACGACGACGTCGCCAACACCGTGTCGCTGCCGGGCTATGCCACCCTCGACCTGCGCGCCGAGTACGCGCTCACCGACGCGCTGAGCGTGCAGGCGAAGCTGGCCAACGCGTTCGACCGCGATTACCGCACCGCCGCCTACTACAACCAGGCCGGTCGCGAATGGCACCTGACCCTGCGCTGGACCCCGCGCCAGTAAGTGCGCAGGCGCTGCGGCGCCCACACTGATGCAACACCGGAACCGGCGGCACACTCCGCCGGTTTCCTTTTTTGCACAAGCGTGCCGGCTTCCGCGCTCGGGCACGCAGGAGGCGCAAGCTGCCCGGCCAGCGCCACTGGCTCAGGGCCGGACCGAAGGTAGCGCCTCCGCTCCGCCATGCCACCACCGATACAGCACCGGCAGCACCAGCAGGGTAAGCAGGGTCGAGGAGACGATTCCCCCGATCACCACCGTCGCCAACGGTCGTTGCACCTCCGCGCCGGTACCCACGTTGAAGGCCATCGGCACAAAACCCAAGGACGCCACCAGCGCGGTCATCAATACCGGGCGCAGCCGGCCCATGGCGCCGTCGACAATCGCCGCGTCCAGCGACGATCCCGACTCGCGCAGACTGCGGATGAAGGCAATCATGACCAGGCCGTTGAGCACCGCGACGCCCGACAGCGCAATAAAGCCGACACCGGCGGTAATCGACAGGGGAATGCCGCGCAGCGCCAGCGCCAGAACCCCACCGGTAAGCGCCAGCGGAACACCGCTGAAGACGATGGCCGCGTCGCGCAGCGAGCCGAACGCCATGAACAGCAATCCGAAAATCAGCAGCAGGGTCAGCGGCACCACGACAGCGAGACGTCGACTGGCGGATGTGAGCTGCTCAAACGTTCCGCCGTAGGTGATCCAGTAGCCATCAGGCACTGCCACCCGCTGTTGGACCTGCTCCTGCAGGTCACTGACGAACCCGCCCAGGTCGCGATCGCCGACGTTGGCCGTCACCACCACGCGGCGCTTGCCATTCTCCCGATTGACCTGGTTGGGCCCGGTCACGGTCCGGATCGTCGCCACCTCGCGCAGCGGTATGGTCTGCGGTGAGCGGCTCCAGGCATCGCCGGCACCGGCTGCGGCGGGCTCGCCCAGCGGAATAGGCAGGTCCTGCAACGCAGCCGGATCCACGCGCAGCGACTCGGGCAGGCGGACGACGATATCGAAGCGACGGTCGCCCTCATACAGCTGGCTGGCGACCTCCCCGCCCACCGCGGTCGCCACCGTCTGCTGCACGATCCCGGGATTGAGGCCGAACCGGGCCAATGCCTCGCGATCGGGCTCTACGCTCAACATCGGCAGGCCGGCTACCTGCTCGACCTGGACATCGGTCGCGCCGGAGACCTGGCCCGCCACCGCCTCGATCTGCGCGGCGACCCGCGCCAGGGTGTCCAGATCATCGCCGAACACCTTGACCGCCACGTCCGCGCGCACGCCGGAGATCAACTCGTTGAAGCGCATCTCGATGGGCTGGGTGAACTCGTAATTGTTCCCGGGCACCTCCTCGGCGGCGGCACGGATTTCCTCGATCAGCGCCTGCTTGGACTTGCGCGGATCGGGCCAGGCCGCGCGCGGCTTCATCATCAGAAAGGTGTCGGCGACGTTGGGCGGCATCGGGTCATTGGCCACCTCGGCGGTACCGATCTTGCTGAACACGCGCTCGATTTCCGGCACCTGCATCAGCCGCCGCTCCAACGCGAGCTGCATCTTCACCGCCTGCTCGATCCCGGTGCCGGGGATGCGCAGGGCGTGCATGGCGATATCGCCCTCGTCCAGGCTGGGGATGAACTCACCGCCCAGGCGGGTGGCCCCCCAGCCGCTGACCAGCACCAGCACCAAGGCCCCGCCGAGCACCGGTCCGCGGCGGCGCAACGACCACGCCAGCGCCGGGGCATAACGTGCCTTGCACCACGCGATGACCCGACTCTCCCGCTCCTTGACCCGGCCGCCGAGAAAGATCGCAATCGCCGCCGGGACGAAGGTCAGCGCCAGCACCATCGCGCCGGTGATGGCCAACACCACCGTGATCGCCATCGGGTGGAACATCTTGCCCTCGATGCCGGTGAGCGCAAAGATCGGCAGGTAGACGGCGGCGATGATGAACAGCCCGAACAGGCTGGGCCGGATCACCTCGACCGTCGCCGTGGCCGTCAATTCGTTGCGCTCATCAGCGGTCATCACCCGCCCAAGCTTCTGCTGCATCTGGCCGAAGCGCCGCAGGCAGTTCTCGATGATGATCACCGCGCCGTCTACGATCAGCCCGAAATCCAGGGCGCCCAGACTCATCAGGTTGCCCGACACCCCGCCGCGGACCATGCCGGTGATGGTCAGCAGCATCGCCAGCGGAATGACGGCCGCGGTGATCAGCGCCGCGCGGAAATTCCCCAGCAGAAGCAGCAGCACCACGATCACCAGCAAAGCGCCTTCCAGCAGGTTCCTGGAGATGGTCTGCATGGTGCGACCGACCAGCGCGGTGCGGTCATACACTGCGCGCGCCTCCACCCCTTCCGGCAGGCTGCGATTGGCGACCTCCAACTGCTCGGCCGCTTCGCGGGCGACATCGCGGCTGTTGGCCCCGACCAGCATCGCCACGATCCCCAGCACGACCTCTTCGCCGCCCTGTGTGGCTGCCCCGGTGCGCAGCTCGGGCCCTTCGCCCACATCGGCGACGTCGCCAACCCGGATGGACATCCCTTCGCGCCGGTCCAGCACGATGCTGCCGATCTCGTCCAGCAGGTCGGTGCCGGCTTCACCCAGCTGACCCGGCACCCGCACCAGGTACTGCTGGCCGTTGCGCTCGATGTAACCGGCGCCGATGTTCTGGTTGTTGACCGCGACCGCCTCGACGATGTCCTGCAAGGTAAACCCCAGCGCGACCAGCCGGGAGGGGTCCGGGGTGATGTGGATCTGCCGTTCGAATCCGCCCAGCGTGTTCACCTCGGTGGCGCCGGCCGTAGCGAGCATCTGCGGACGGATTACCCAGTCCTGCAGGGTGCGCAGGTCGGTCGCTGTCCAGCGGCGGCCGTCGGGTTTGCGTGCCTCCGGCGCAGCGCCGACGGTGTACATGAAGACCTCGCCCAGACCGGTCGACATGGGTCCCATCTGCGGCTCCAGCCCGGCCGGAACCTGGCCGCGGATCTGCTGCAGGCGTTGCGCGACCTGCTCGCGTGCGAAATACACGTCGGTGCCGTCGTCGAACACCACGGTGACCTGCGACAGTCCATAGCGGGACAGCGACCGGGTGTAGTCCAGGCCCGGCAATCCCGCCAGCGCGGTCTCGATGGGGTAGGTGATCCGCTGTTCGGACTCCAGCGGCGAGTAGCCCGGCGCATGGGTGTTGATCTGCACCTGCACGTTGGTGATGTCCGGGGTGGCATCAATCGAGAGGCGGGAAAAGCTCCATATTCCCAAACCGATCAACGCCAACGTGGCCACCATCATCAGCCAGCGATGGCGGATCGCGAAGCGGACGGTTGCCGCGAGCACGCCCCCGCTTTTGCCCAGGCCGGGCTCAGTGGTCATGTGCCGCACCGGATTTCTCGATGTCCGCCTTGATCAGGTAGCTTTCCCCGACCACGACCAGATCGCCCTCTTCCAGGCCGGACAGGATCTCCACGTTGCGGGCGTCACGCACTCCGGTCTCAACCTCGCGCGAGCGGTAGACCTCGCCTGTCTGGACGAAGACGACCTCTTCTCCTTCCATCGTCTGCAGCGCGGCCAAGGGCACCATCTGCTTCACCGGTTGCCGGTCAACCGTGATCCGCGCCTTGACCGCGGCGCCCGGCCGCCAGAGGCCGTCGTCGTTGTCCAGCGTCGCCCGTGCCACCGCGCTCTGGCTGGCGCTCACCATGCCGGGCAGGACCCGCTCCAGCGTGGTCTGCACCGTCAGGGCGTCGCTGATGCGGGTGACCGACACCGGCACGCCCGGTCCGATGTGGCCCGCATCGGCGCCGAAGATGTGCAGGTCGACCCACAGCTGCGACAGATCGGCGACTTCAAACAGCGCAGCGCCCTCGCCGGCCACGCCGCCCAGCGAGGCATTGCGCGCGGTGATCACTCCGCCGATGGGCGTGCGTACGCTGTAGGTGCTCAAGCTGAGATTGCTGTCCACCGTGGCCAGCACCTGCCCGGCGCGCACGGCGTCGCCGACTTCGCCGCGCAGCGACCGGATCGCGCCGGGAAAGCGCGCGACAACCATCGCCACCCGTCCATCGATCGGACGCACCAGCCCGCGCACCTCGTGCTCGTCGGCGATCACGCCCGCGCCGACGGGCTCTACCCGAATGCCCGATGCGGCCGCGGTCGCTGCGGGAATGGTGGTCTGCCTGATGTCCTCGTGACCGGCGCCGTGCGCGTCACCGGCTGCTGGCGGGTGCGTGTCGGTCGACTCGGGGGCGTGGTCGGCACCGTCGTTCCCGCCCGGTCCACGGCCATCAGGTCCGCGGCTGCAGCCAGCCAATGCGAGCATCACCAGCAGCATCGGCAACAGTGCGTATGGCTTCATTGTTCCGCCCCCGGGGTCGGTGAACCCGACACGGCAAGCAGCGGCTGTCCGGTCAATCGCTGGATCTCAATCAGGGCGAGCTCGCCGCGCAGCACCGCGTCGACCTCCTCCTCGCGCGCGGCGATGTACTCGGCCTGGACCGCGGCCCATTCCAGATAGCTCGCAGCGCCGGCCCGGTAAGCGTGCGCGGTCGCCTGCTCGGCCAGCGCCAGGCGGGGCCGCACTTCGTCGTGCAGGCGCGCCGCCTCGATCCGGGCCACCTGGTAACGGCCGTGTGCCTCGGCCAGGGTCGAGTACAAGGCCAGAGCGGCACTCTCACGCTCTATCTCCAGTCCGGCGAGGCCAGCGCGGGCGGCGTGGATGGCCGGCTGCGCCCGGCGGCTGGCGCCCAGGGCCATCGACGCGCTGGCGATCAGTGCCGCATCGTTGCTGTCGCGGAAGTGGCGTATCCCGAGCTGCCAGTCGATGTCCGCACTGGCTTCTGCGCGGGCCAGCCGCAATCGCGCTTCCCCGATGCGCACTTCATCGGCAAACCTCGCAATCTCCGGCGTGCGCTCCAGCCACTGCTCCAGTTCCGCAAACCCGGCCAGCGCCGGCAGGGTGGATTCATCGGCACTGCCCAGCGTGAACTCCGGTGCGCGCTCGCCCCACAGGGCTGCCAAGTGCTGCCGCCGGGCAGCGGCCTGCGCCTGCGCGCGCGCCTGGCTCATCTCCGCCCGCGCCAGCGCGGCCTGCGCGGAGAACACCACCGATTCGGGCGAGGCACCGGCCTGCAACCGCCTGCGCGCCTCACTGACTGCGCGCTTGCGCTGTGCCACGTCCTCCGTTGCGATCGCGTCCTCGCGCCGGGCTGCAACGGCCAGCGCGTAGCGCCGGGCGACATCGGCCAGCAGGTCCAGACGCTGCGTCTCGCGCTCGATCGCCAGCGCGTCGATCCGGCTCTGCACCAGCGTGCGGCGGGCGTCCAGCTTGCCACCGCGCTCCAGCACCGAGGCCAGGCTGACGGTGAGTTCGGCCTGCTCCACGCCGTTCTGTTCGCCGGTACCCAAGACGTTCTCCACGTCCACTGCCAACTGCATTGGCGGACGCTGGGAGGCGATGTCGCGTTCGGCCGCAAGCACGTCGGCCCGGTTGCCGAACAGGCGCAGCGCCGGATGGGTGGAGGCGACGCGGGTGAACGCGTCCTGGAGGGTCAACAGCTCGGCCGCGTGTGCGGGAATCGCCACCGCAGACACGCCAGCAAGCACGGCCAGGGCCGCGGAAGAAAAACGCATGGGAAAGCTCCGGATGATGCGGGATTGCGGACTGCCGGCGCGAGGCCGGCTGCACAGTCACCCGACGATCGGAGGCTTGAACGGCGAGGACAGTCGCGTTGTGAGCAGCATTGCGGCCGTTCCCAGCGCCAGGTCTTGAGCCTCGGCCGGAGCCATCACGACGCCCTTCAACATCGGCAGCACGGCCACCGCGCCTCCGCAGCAATGGGCCAGATCCAGAAGCAGGTGCAGGGATGGATTCTCCCGCGGCCCGGATGCGCCTTCGGGAGCGGCCACGGGATCCGCGATGACACCGTGCGGGGCATGCGTATGGCTGCCAGAAGGGTCGTGCGCCAGCTCGTGCAGTTCCCCCGCTGCCGCCATCACCGGCTGGACAACCACGCCCAGCGCGAACACCAGCCAGACTAGCAGGCGCAGGGTTCGTCCGGAACGGCGTGAATGAAAGGGCATGCGCATCATCGTGGGATCAGGGTAGCGCACCTGTCGAAACTACGCGGGCTCGCCTCCCGTCGCCTCCGCCGCCCGCTCCCGCCGCCGGATCCAAAGGTTGACCAGTTCCACAAACACCGAGAACGCCATCGCCACATAGACGTAGCCCTTCGGGATGTGCAGCCCGAAGCCGTCGGCGATCAGGACCAGACCGATCATCAGCAGGAAGCTCAGCGCGAGCACCTTGACCGTCGGATGGCGCTCGACGAACTCGCTGATCGGCCGCGCAAAGGCCAGCATGAAGACGATGGAAATCACGATCGCGGTCACCATTACCCAGCGCTGCTCGACCATGCCGACCGCGGTGATGATCGAGTCCAGCGAGAACACGATGTCCAGCACCATGATCTGCGCGAGCACGCCGCCGAACGTCGCTGTGGCTGCCGCCGCAGCGGTGACGTGGGCAGGCGGGCCGTCGACCCGCTGATGGATCTCGTGGGTGGCCTTGGCGATCAGGAAAAAGCCGCCGCCGATCAGGATCAGGTCGCGCCAGGAAAACGCATGGCCGAACACGGTGAACAGGGGCGCGGTCAGGCCGATGATCCAGGCGATGGTGAACAGCAGCCCCAGCCGGGTCACCGCGGCCAGCAGGATTCCCAGCTTGCGCGCGCGATCGCGTTGCTGCACCGGCAAGCGGCCGGCCAGGATCGAGATGAAGATGATGTTGTCGATGCCCAGGACGAGTTCCAAGGCGGTGAGGGTGGCGAGCGCGACCCACACTTCGGGATTGGCGAGCAGTTCCATCGGATTATTCCTTCGCGTTGCCGACCGGCTGGCGGAATGCCAGCGTCTGGTCGGTCGCCGCTGCAAAAGCCGTCAGGCGTCTTGCAGTGACTCGCGAAGGTCTTGCTCACATGGCAATGGATGCCATGCCGCTGCGCCGGAGCCGGGGCTCGTATTGACGGGTACAGCGTGTGGGAGCTACTCCCCTTCGAGCGCGCAGACTAGCACGCGCTTTTATCCATTGAATAGCACTTTTAAGCGGCGCTATTCGACCGTGACGCTCTTGGCCAGGTTGCGCGGCTTGTCGACGTCGGTGCCGCGCACCAGGGCCACGTGGTAGGCCAGCAGCTGGACCGGAATGGTGTGGATGATCGGGCTCAGCACGCCGACGTGGCGCGCGGCCCGGATCACATGCACGCCCTCGCTGGGATGGAAGTTGCTGTCGGCATCGGTGAACACGAACAGCTGGCCACCGCGCGCGCGCACTTCCTGCATGTTGGATTTGACCTTCTCCAGCAGGCTGTCGTTGGGTGCGATCACCACCACCGGCATCTCGTCGGTGACCAGCGCCAGTGGGCCGTGCTTGAGCTCACCCGCCGGGTAGGCCTCGGCGTGGATGTAGGAGATTTCCTTGAGCTTGAGCGCGCCCTCCAGCGCGATCGGGTAATGCACGCCGCGGCCGAGGAACAGCGCGTGCTCCTTGGGCGCGAAGTGCTCCGACCAGGCGGTGATCTGCGGCTCCAGGTTGAGCGCGTGCTGGACGCTGCCGGGCAGCCGGCGCAGTGCGTCGATGTAGTCTGCCTCGCCGGCCTCGTCCAGGCGGCCCTGCAGCTTGGCCAGGGTCGCGGTCAGGGTGAACAGCGCCACCAGCTGGGTCGTGAACGCCTTGGTCGAGGCCACGCCGATCTCGGCGCCGGCGCGGGTGTAGTAGACCAGCCGGCTGGCGCGCGGGATGGCGCTCTCGGGCACGTTGCAGATCGACAGAGTGCGCTCCTGGCCCAGCGACTTGGCGTATTTCAGCGCCTCCATCGTGTCCAGGGTCTCGCCCGACTGCGACAGCGTCACCACCAGCGTCTTCGGATTGGCCACGGCGTCGCGGTAGCGGTACTCGCTGGCGATCTCCACCGAGCAGGGCAGCCCGGCGATGCCCTCGATCCAGTAGCGGGCGGTCATGCCGGCGTAGTAGCTGGTGCCGCAGGCGAGGATCAGCACGCCCTCGATGCCCTCCAGCACCTCCGCCGCATCGGGGCCGAACAGCTCGGCGGAGAACTCGCCGGCATCGATCACGCCCTCGATGGTGTCGGCGACCGCACGCGGCTGCTCGTGGATCTCCTTCTGCATGAAGTGGCTGTAAGGGCCGAGCTCCAGCGAGGCCAGCGAGACGTCGGACTGGTGCATCGCGCGTTCGACCGGCTGGTTGTCCGCGCCAAACACGGTCACGCTGTCGCGGGTGATCTCGGCGGTATCGCCCTCTTCCAGGAAGATGACGTTGCGGGTCGCCTGCAGGATCGCGGACACGTCGCTGGCGATGAAGTTCTCGCCCTCGCCGACGCCGATCAGCAACGGGCAGCCCATGCGCGCGGCAATCAGCTTGCCCGGCTCCTTGCGGCTGACCACGGCCAGCGCATAGGCGCCGTGCAACTCGCGCACCGCGGCCTGCACCGCGGTCAGCAGGTCCGCGCCGTGGGTCAGGAACGAGTGGATCAGGTGGGCGATGACCTCGGTGTCGGTCTGCGACTCGAACTCGTAACCCATGGCCATCAGCTTCTCGCGCTGCTGGTCGTGGTTCTCGATGATGCCGTTGTGGACCAGCGCCACGCCCGCGCTCACATGCGGATGCGCGTTGGCCTCGGTCACGCCGCCGTGGGTGGCCCAGCGCGTGTGGCCGATGCCGAGCCGGGCCTGCAGGCCTTCTGCCAACGCCGCGCTCTCCATCTCGGAGACCCGGCCGGTCCGCCGCACGCGCTGCACCTGCTGGTCGTTGATCACCGCGATGCCGGCGGAATCGTAGCCGCGGTATTCCAGCCGCTTCAGGCCCTCGATCAGGACCGGGACCACATCGCGATCGGCGATCGCACCAACGATTCCACACATGACTCGGACTCCTGCAGGTAGCCCCACAGTTTAGCCGGGAAGGTCAACCGGTTTCGCCTGCCGCCTGATCGCAGTGTCCGGACGGACACCCGGAACCGACCGACGGACGCTCCAGCAGCGACAGGAATTTATGTAAATCAATGGCTTGCGCGTTGGCACGGTTGTTGCTTCGTTCTTCGTGCGCAAATTGATCAGCACAGGACCCCAATGAGCATTCGCGACACCTCTGGCCAGGACCAATCCATCGCCGCGCCATCAGTAAAAGTGCGCCAGCGCCGTCGCTGGCTGCTGGCTGGCGCCATCGCGCTCGGCGTCCTGCTGCTGGGAGGCTGGCTGGTGGCCGGCTGGAGCGCCGGCAGCCGCTCGTTTGCCGGCGACCGGCTGCGCGTGGCGACGGTCACCCGTGGCGATCTGGTCCGTGACATTTCCGCCGACGGCCGGGTGATCGCCGCCAACAGCCCGACCCTGTACGCCATCGCCGGTGGCACGGTCACCCTCAACGTGGTCGCCGGCGATGTGGTGAAAAAGGGCCAGCCGCTGGCGGTGATTGACAGTCCCGAACTGCTCAGCAACCTGGCCCAGGAGCAGGCGACCCTGGCCAGCGCGGAAGCCGAAGCCGGACGCGCGACGCTGGATGCGCAGGTCGCACGCTCCGCTGCACGTCGCGCTCTGGACCAGGCCGGCGTCGACCGCCAGGCGGCGGAGCGCGATCTGCAGCGCTACCGCAGGGGATTTGAAGGCGGCGCGGTCTCGCAGATCGACGTCGCCCGCGCGGAGGACGCGCTGAAGAAGAGCGAGCTCGGCCTCGGCCACGCCCGTCGCGAGTTCTCCCTGCAGGGCCAGGGCGCCACGCTCGACAGCCGCAACAAGCAACTGCTGGCCGATCGCCAGCGCGCGGTGGTCAGCGAACTGCAGCGGCAGGTGGACCTGCTGACCCTGCGCGCGCCGTTCGACGGCCAGGTCGGCCAGGTGCTGGTGGACCAGCGCGCCAACGTCGCGGCAAATGCGCCGGTGCTGGGCGTGGTCGACCTGTCCCGCTTCGAGGTGGAAATCAAGGTGCCCGAGAGCTTCGCGCGCGACCTGGCCATCGGCATGTCCGCCCAGCTCAGCGGCAGCGGAGGTCAACCGCTCGCGGCGACGGTCTCGGCGGTGTCGCCCGAGGTGGTGAACGGCGAGGTCACCGCGCGCCTGCGCTTTGCCGACCAGCAACCGGCTGGCTTGCGCCAGAACCAGCGCATGCGCGCGCGCGTCGTGCTGGATACCCGCGAAAACGTGCTGGTGGTCGAGCGCGGCCCGTTCGTGGAGCAGGGCAGCGGCAACCTGGCCTACGTCATGGACGGCAACGTAGCGGTCCGCAAACGCATCCAGACCGGCGTCAGCAGCATCGGCGCGGTGGAAATCGTCGAAGGCCTCGCGGCCGGTGACCGCATCGTCGTCTCCGGCGCGGACCAGTTCGACGATGCAGAGCGGGTGCGTATCAGTGGCCTGTGAGCCGCGTACCCGAAGCCCTTTGCCAATCGCGCCACCCGGATTTTCATCGCCACGCATCCAGCCACATCCCCATTCGTAGCCACGGCTGAGCACCGGCCGACCACACCACGGAGTTCCCATGTTGCACATGCAAGCCGTCACCAAGGTCTACCGCACCGAACTGGTCGAGACCCACGCCCTGCGCGCACTCGACCTGCACGTGCGCGAAGGCGAGTTCGTCGCCGTCACCGGCCCGTCAGGCTCGGGCAAGACCACCTTCCTCAACATCGCCGGCCTGCTGGAAACCTTCACTGGCGGCGTCTACAAGCTCGAGGGCGAGGATGTCAGCACGCTGTCCGACGACGCCCGCTCGAAACTGCGCAACCGCAAGATCGGCTTCATCTTCCAGAGCTTCAACCTGATTCCCGACCTCAACCTGTTCGACAACGTCGATGTGCCGTTGCGCTACCGCGGGATGTCGGCGGCAGAGCGCAAGCAGCGCATTGAAGGCGCGCTGTCGCGGGTCGGCCTGGGTTCACGCATGAAGCACTACCCGGCCGAGCTGTCCGGCGGCCAGCAGCAACGTGCGGCGATCGCCCGTGCGCTGGCGGGCAGCCCGCGCCTGCTGCTGGCCGATGAGCCGACCGGCAACCTGGACTCGCAGATGGCCCGCGGGGTGCTGGAGATGCTCGAGGAGATCAACGCCGAGGGCACCACGATCGTGATGGTCACCCACGACCCGGAACTGGCCGCGCGCGCGCAGCGCGACGTGCACATCGTCGATGGCATGGCGACGGATCTGGCCACCGGGGCATCGCTGTTGCAGCCGCGCGACGAGGCCGCCACAGCGGCCACCCCCTGACGCCTACGGAGCCCTGCCATGTTCGGCTACTACCTCGACCTCGCCCTGCGCAGCTTCCGCCGCAACAAGGTCCTCACCGCGCTGATGGTGCTGGCAATCGCGTTGGGCATCGGCGCCAGCATGACCACGTTGACGGTGTTCCATGTGCTCTCCGGCGACCCGCTGCCGGGCAAGAGCCAGGCGCTCTTCTATCCGCAACTGGATCCCCGGGGAAAGGCCGGCCATATCCCCGGCGAGGAACCAGACGAGCAACTCACCCGCTTCGATGCCGAGGCGCTGCTGGCCGCGGGCAAGGGCGACCGCCAGGCGATCATGGTCGGCGGCAGCGTGTCGGTGGAGCCGCAGCGCGACGGCCTGAAGCCGTTCAACGCCGACGCGCGCTACACCACGGGCGACTTCTTCCCGATGTTCGAGGTGCCCTTCGCCCACGGCAACGGCTGGACCGCGGCGCAAGACCAGTCCCGCGACCGCGTGGCGGTGATCTCCAAGGCACTCAACGACAAGCTGTTCGACGGCGGCAACAGCGTCGGCCAGTCCATCCGGCTGGAGCAGGCCACGTTCCAGGTGGTCGGGGTGATCGACGACTGGCGGCTGACCCCGCGCTTCTACGACCTCAACACCAGCCGTTTCGGCGATCTGGAGCAGGTGTTCCTGCCGTTCTGGACCGCGCGCGACATGAAGCTCGGCCACAGCGGCACGATGAACTGCTGGGGCGATTCGCGCGAAATGGACGAAGGCCAGTACGACCTCAACGCGCCGTGCACCTGGCTGCAGTACTGGGTGCAGCTCGACAGCCCGGCCAAGGCCGAGGACTACCGCCGTTACCTGGAGAACTACTCCGACCAGCAGCGCGCCGCCGGCCGCTTCGAGCGCCCGACCAACGTGCGCCTGCGCAATGTCATGCAATGGCTGGATTTCAAGCGCGTGGTGCCCAACGACGTGCGCCTGCAGACCTGGCTGGCGTTCGGTTTCCTTCTGGTGTGCTTGGTCAACACGGTCGGCCTGCTGCTGGCCAAGTTCCTGCGCCGCTCCAGCGAGATCGGCGTGCGCCGTGCGCTGGGTGCATCGCGGCGGGCGATCTTCGCCCAATGTCTGGTGGAGGCGGGAACGGTCGGCCTGGCCGGTGGCGTGCTCGGTCTCGGGCTGGCCCTGCTCGGCCTGTGGGCGGTGCGCCAGCAGCCTGCCAGCTATGCCGAGCTGGCCCGCCTCGACCCGACGATGTTGCTGACCACCTTCGTGCTCGCGATCGTCGCCAGCCTGCTCGCCGGCGCCTTGCCGGCCTGGCGCGCCTGCCAGGTCACACCCGCCATCCAGCTCAAGAGCCAGTGAGGCCACCCCATGTTTGATATCCGCCCCATCCTGTCGACGCTGCGCCGGCACAAGACCGCATCGGCGCTGATCGTGCTGGAGATCGCGCTGAGCTGCGCGATCATCTGCAACGCCGTGTTCCTGATCGGCTCCCGCATCGAGCGCATCGAGCGCCCGAGCGGCGTGGCCGAATCGGAGCTCGTCCGCATCCAGCTCACCGGCATCGGCAAGGACGACAATGCCGAGGCGCTCAGCCGCGAGGACATCGCCGCGCTGCAGGCGATTCCCGGGGTCAAGGCCGTTGCATTGACGAATCAGATCCCGTTCGGCAACTCCTCCTCAAACACCTCGATCAACCTCAAGCCCGACCAGGAGGTTCCGACGATGAGCGCGGGCATGTACCTGGGTGACGAGCAGTTGCTGGAAACCCTCGGCCTGAAACTGATGGCCGGACGGGACTTCAATAGCGACGAATACGTCGATTACTCCGCACTGAGGTCTCCCGATACGGCACCCGGCATCCCGGCGGTGATCCTGACCCGGGCGACGGCCGAGAAACTGTTCCCCGGCGCGAGCGCGATCGGCCAATCGATCTACGCCATGGGCGAGGAGCCGAACAAAGTCGTCGGCGTGGTCGAGACCCTGATCCGACCCGGCAACGCGGGTCCGGCGGAACTGCACCACTCGATGATCCTGCCGGTCCGGGTGACCTACGACACCGGCAGCAACTACCTGCTGCGCACCGATCCCGAGCGCCGCGAGGAAGTGCTGCAGGCGGCGATCAGTAAACTCGACCAGCTCAACCCGAACCGCATCCTGCTGAAAAACGAGACCTTCGAAGTCCTGCGCGACAAGTTCTACGCCCAAGACCGGGCTATGGTCTGGCTGCTGGTGGCGGTGATCGTCGGCCTGCTGGTGGTGACCGCGCTGGGCATCGTCGGCCTGGCCAGTTTCTGGGTGCAGCAGCGTACCAAGCAGATCGGCGTGCGCCGCGCGCTGGGCGCGACCCGCGGCCAGATCCTGCGCTACTTTCAGACCGAGAACTTCCTGCTGGCCACGGTCGGCATCGCGTTGGGCATGGCGCTCGCCTACGGCATCAACCTGTTGCTGATGGAGCACTACGAGCTCGCCCGCCTGCCGGCGCTGTACCTGCCTGTCGGGGCGGTGGCCTTGTGGGTGTTGGGCCAGGTCGCGGTGTTCGGACCGGCGCGCCGCGCCGCCGCCGTGCCGCCCGCCGTCGCCACGCGCAGCGTGTAGAGTTTTCCGGATGCCCACGGTCCTCGTCATCGATGACAACCCCTCCGTCGCCACTGCGCTGGAGGTGCTGTTCTCGCTGCACGACATCGACACGCGCACTGCGGCCAGCCCGGAGGCCGGCCTCACCGCGCTGGAAAGCGGGGACATCGACCTGGTCGTGCAGGACATGAACTTCCGCGCCGACACCACCTCCGGCGCGGAGGGCATGGCGCTGTTCGGCCAGATCCGCGCGCGGCACCCGGACCTGCCGGTGATCCTGCTGACCGCCTGGACCCACCTGGAGTCGGCGGTCGACCTGGTCAGGGCCGGCGCTGCCGATTACCTGGCCAAACCCTGGGACGACCGCAAGCTGCTGGTCACGGTGAACAACCTGCTGGAGCTGTCGCAGGCGCGGCGCGAGCTGGAGCGGCACCGCCAAGGCGAGCGTCGCCGGCGCGATGCGCTGGCGCGCGAGTACGACCTGTGCGGGCTGGTCTACGCCGACCCCTCCAGCGAGAGCGTGCTGGTGCTGGCCTGCCAGGTGGCGCGTTCGGATTTGCCGGTACTGATTACCGGGCCCAACGGCACCGGCAAGGAGAAGTTCGCCCAGATCGTGCATGCCAATTCGGCGGTACGCGACGGTCCGTTTGTCGCCCTCAACTGCGGCGCGCTGCCCGCCGAGCTGATCGAGGCGGAGTTGTTCGGCGCCGAGGCCGGAGCCTACACCGGCGCGACGCGCGCGCGCGAGGGCAAATTCGAGGCCGCCGACCGCGGCACCCTGTTCCTGGACGAGGTCGGCACGCTGTCCCCGGCCGGCCAGGTCAAGCTGCTTCGCGTGCTGGAAACCGGCCGCTTCGAGCGCCTGGGCGGCAATCGCGAGCGCAGCGTGCAGGTGCGCATCATCAGCGCGACCAACGCCGACCTGCCGGCGCTGATCGCCGACGGGCGCTTCCGCGAGGACCTGTATTACCGCTTGAATGCGATCGAGCTGAAACTGCCCGCCCTGGCCGACCGGCCCGGGGACATCCTGCCGCTGGCACGCCACTTCCTGCCGCCGGGCAAGCAGCTTGATGGCGCGGCCGAGCGCGCGCTGCTCGCCCACGCCTGGCCGGGCAATGTGCGCGAACTGCGCAACACCCTGCAACGCGCCGCGTTGCTGGGTCGCGGCGAGCAGATCGGCGCCGCCGACCTCGGCCTGCCACCGGCGTCGACCGGCGCCGTGGCACGCCTGCCGGCCGCCGGCGCGGTCGATGAGCCCGACCGCGAGCGCATCGAAGCCGCCCTGCACCGCCACGGCGGCGTGCTGGCGCAGGCGGCGAGCGAGCTGGGCCTGTCGCGCCAGGCCTTGTACCGGCGTCTGGACCGCCTCGGCATCAAGCGCGACTGACGGCATGAGCTGGCTGCGCCGACTGCCGATCAGTCTCGTATTCACTGCGCTGGCCCTGCTGCACGTCGCTGGTGTCGCGGCGCTGGCGCTGGCGCTGAGCCAATGGCTGGCGCAGCCATGGATGGCCTGGGCGGCTGCGGTCGCGATCGACCTGCCGCTGCTCGTCTATCACGTGCAGCGCCTGCTGGCGCCGATGCGCTCGCTGTTCCGCGCCTTGGCCGGCACGGTCGCCAGTTACCGCGATGGCGACTACAACTTCGGACTCTCGTCCAACGTGCACGGGGAACTGGCCGAACTGGTGGCCGCGCACAACCGCCTGGGCGACACCCTGCGCGAGCAGCGTCAGGCCCTGGTGGAGCGCGAGTTGCTGCTCGACACGATGGTCCAGAACACGCCCGTGGCGATGGTCCTGATCGACCCGTCGCAGCGGATCGTCCACGCCAACCTGGCCGCCCGCAGCATGCTGGGCGGCGGGCGCCGGCTGGAGGGCCAGTCCTTCGAGCAGCTGGTCGACAACTCTCCGGCGGCGATGCGCGAAGCGCTGGACCGGGGCGGCGATGGCTTGTTCACCGTCGGCGACGCCAACGACATCGAGCACGGCATCGAGGACACCTACCACCTGTCGCGGCGCCAGTTCCGCCTCAACGGGCGCCGCCACGAGCTGGTCCTGCTGCGCCTGCTCACCGCCGAGTTGCGCCGCCAGGAAGTGCAGACCTGGAAGAAGGTGATCCGCGTCATCAGCCATGAACTCAACAATTCCCTGGCGCCGATCGCCTCGCTGGCGCACTCCAGCGCCGCGTTGCTGCGGCGTGGCCAGCTCGAGCGACTGCCTGTTGCGCTGTCCACCATCGAGGAGCGTGCCCGCCATCTGGAAGGCTTCATCCGCGACTACGCGCGCTTCGCCAAGCTGCCGGCGCCGCGGCTGCAGCCGGTGGCGTGGTCATCGTTCGTGGAACGCTTGCGCTCCCAGGTCGAGTTCGTTGCCGAGGACATCCCGGCCGACGACACCGTCAGGTGCGATGCCGCGCAGATGGAGCAGTGCCTGATCAACCTGCTCAAGAACGCCCACGAGTCGGGATCGCCCGCAGATGGTGTGGGCCTGGCGGTACGCCGCCTGCCGCAGCATTGGCGGATCGACATCCTCGACCGCGGCACCGGCATGAACGAGGCCGTGCTGGCCAACGCGTTGCTGCCGTTCTACTCGACCAAGCGTCACGGCACCGGACTGGGCCTGGCGCTGGCACGCGAGATCGCCGAGGCTCACGGCGGCCGCATTGCGCTGCTCAACCGTGAAGGCGGCGGGTTGTGCGTGAGCATGGTGCTGCCCCGCTGAGGGCGTGAGGTCCGACCCGCAGCGGTAGCGCTCAGCTGCGCGGCTTTTTGACCGGCCGCTGCCAGCCCTCGACCACCGACTGGCGCGAGCGCGCGACGCTCAACCGGCCCTCCGGCGCGGGCCGGGTAATCACCGAGCCCGCCGCGATCGTCGCATCCCTGCCGATGCTGACCGGCGCCACCAGCGAGCTGTTGGAGCCGATGAACGCGCCATCCTCGATCGTGGTGCGCGCCTTGTTGACCCCGTCGTAGTTACAGGTGATCGTGCCGGCGCCGATGTTCACCCCGCTGCCGATGACCGCGTCGCCCAGGTAGCTCAGGTGGCTGGCCTTGCTGCCCACCCCGATGCGGGTGTTCTTGATCTCGACGAAGTTGCCCACGTGCGCGCCATCGGCCAGCACCGTGCCCGGTCGCAGGCGTGCGTAGGGACCAATCGCGGCGGCGCCTTCGACCACCACGCCGTCCAGGTCGCAGTGCGCACGCACCTCGGTGCCCGCGCCCAGGGTGACGTCGCGCAGGCGGCAGAACGGGCCGATCCGGACGCCGTCACCCAGGTCCACGCGGCCCTCAAGGACGACGTTGGCGTCGATCTCCACATCGCGGCCGACGGTGACCTGGCCGCGGATATCGACCCGTGCCGGGTCGGCCAAGCGCGCTCCGGCGACGGTCAGTGCCCGGGCCGCGCGCAGTTGAAAGGCGCGCTCGAGCTGGGCGAGCTGCCACGGGTCATTGGCGCCCTCGACCTCGACCGGATCCTCGACGTGGACCATGCCAGCCGGCGCAAACTCCGCTGCGGCGGAGGCGAAGATATCGGTCAGGTAGTACTCGCCCTGGGCGTTGTTGTTCTCCAGCCGCTCCAGCCAGCGTCGCAGCGGTTCGCCGTCGGCGACCAGGATGCCGGTATTGACCGTGCGGATCGCGCGTTCCTGCTCGCTGGCATCCTTCTGCTCGATGATGCGCGCGACCATGCCCTGCGCATCGCGCAGCACGCGCCCGTACCCGGTGGGATCCTCCAGGTCGGCGACCAGCACGCCCACCCGGCCGTTGGACTCGAGCAACCGTTGCAGCGTCTCGGCCCGGATGAGGGGCACATCGCCGTAGAGCACCAGCAGACGCGCGTCCTGCGGCACCGCCGGCATCGCCTGGCGCACCGCATGGCCGGTCCCGAGCCGCTCGGTCTGCTCGGTCCACAGCAGGTCGGAATGGTCGCGGAACGCATCGCGCACCTGCTCGCCGCCGTGCCCGTAGACGATGTGGATGCCGGCCGGCTCCAGCGCGCGCGCGGTAGCCAATACGTGGCCCAGCATCGGGACCCCGGCGATCTTCTGCAGCACCTTGGGCAAGGCTGACTTCATACGCTTGCCCTCGCCGGCGGCGAGGATGACGACGTGCAGGGGGGCGGGCATGCGGACTCCGGCGACAAAACAGGATGGGCGCGGGCGAGCTCGGGGAACTTGCTCTCGCGCCAGTGATTCTAGATTGTTCCTGAAAGCACGGGGAATCCAGGACTCGATAGGTCCACCGGTCGTTGCGTTTCAACTGCCAATTGACGATTCCCGGCTCCCGGCCATCTGCTAGGATTCCGCGGTGCCTCACCCTGCTGCCTCTTCGCGCAGTCCAATGCTTGCCCAAGCGCTGATCTGGGCGGCCGCGGGTGTTTGTTTCTTCGGCCTCGAGTTGACTGCCGACGAGGGTCAGTGGTGGCGCATCCCACGCGAAGCAGCGGCGTCGTCACCATGAGCCTGCCCCGACAGGGACAGCACTACCTGGTCATCGGGCTCGGTCAGTGGCTGCTGGACTGGGCGGTGATGGTCGCGCTGAGCCACTACGGGCTGTCGGTCGAGTTGGCCAACATCGCCGGCCGGGTCAGTGGCGCGCTGATCGGCTTCTGGTTGAACGGGCGCATCACGTTTGCCGGCGACGACACCGTGATCGGCCGCCGCCAGTTGCTGCGCTTTGTGCTGATGTGGGCGTTGACCACGGCGATCAGCACGTGGGCCATGGGCGCGATCAACCACCTCGGCGGCCTGAAGTGGGCGTGGCTGGCAAAGCCGGCGGTGGAAATCGCCCTGGGCGGCGTCGGCTTCGTGCTGTCGCGCCACTGGGTATACCGGCGCTGACGCGCCCGCCTCGACACCACAGCGATGGAAGGCGCAGATACGACAACGCCGGCGCGGGGCCGGCGTCGTCGGTGCCGCGTGTGCGCAGCGTACGTCAGTGCTTCATGTTCCGGCGCAGACGCTCCAGCGCCTGCAGCTGCACGGTCACCTCGGCCAGGCGCGCCTGCGCTTCGGCCACTTCCATCGGCTCGGCACGACGGGCGAGGATGCGCTCGGCCTCTTCCTTGGCGGCGCGCACCGCGGCCTCATCGATGTCCTGGGCACGGATCGCGGTGTCGGCCAGGATGGTCACCACCTGGGGCTGCACCTCGAGGATGCCGCCGGTGACGGCGAAGTCGAGCTGCTCGCCATTGGGCAGGGTCACCACGATCTTGCCCGGCTTCAGGCGGGTGATCAGCGGGGCGTGCTTGGGCGCGATGCCCAGCTCGCCCATCTCGCCGGTCGCCACCAGCATGGTGGCGTCGCCGCGGAAGATTTCCTCTTCGGCGCTGACGATGTCGCAACGGAAGGTGCTAGCCATAGAATTCTCTGCGTGGATCGAAGGTGGGGCGCCCTTCTTCCGCCAACGGAAGAAGAAGCGGGATCAGGCGGCCTCGCCGATGATCTTCTTGCCCTTCTCGACCGCGTCCTCGATGCTGCCGACCATGTAGAACGCCTGCTCGGGCAGGTGGTCGTACTCGCCGTCCACGATGCCCTTGAAGCCGCGGATGGTGTCCTTCAGCGGCACGTACTTGCCCGGCGAGCCGGTGAACACCTCGGCCACGTGGAAGGGCTGGCTGAAGAAGCGCTCGATCTTGCGCGCCCGCGACACGGCCTGCTTGTCCTCTTCGGACAGCTCGTCCATGCCCAGGATCGCGATGATGTCCTTGAGCTCCTTGTACTTCTGCAGCGTGGCCTGGACCTTGCGCGCGGTGTCGTAGTGCTCGTGGCCGATCACGTTGGGATCCAGCAGGCGCGAGGTCGAATCCAGCGGATCCACCGCCGGGTAGATGCCCAGCGAGGCGATATCACGCGACAGCACCACGGTCGCGTCCAGATGGGCGAAGGTGGTCGCCGGCGACGGATCGGTCAGATCGTCCGCGGGCACGTACACCGCCTGCACGGAGGTGATCGAGCCGGTCTTGGTGGAGGTGATGCGCTCCTGCAGCACGCCCATTTCCTCGGCCAGGGTCGGCTGGTAACCCACCGCCGACGGCATGCGGCCGAGCAGCGCGGACACCTCGGTACCGGCCAGGGTGTAGCGGTAGATGTTGTCGACGAAGAACAGCACGTCGCGGCCCTTGCCGCTCTCGTCCTTCTCGTCGCGGAAGTACTCGGCCATGGTCAGGCCGGTCAGCGCAACGCGCAGGCGGTTGCCCGGCGGCTCGTTCATCTGGCCGTACACCATCGCGACCTTGTCGAGGACGTTGGAGTCCTTCATCTCGTGGTAGAAGTCGTTGCCCTCGCGGGTACGCTCGCCCACGCCGGCGAACACCGACAGGCCTTCATGCGCCTTGGCGATGTTGTTGATCAGTTCCATCATGTTGACGGTCTTGCCGACGCCGGCGCCGCCGAACAGGCCGACCTTGCCGCCCTTGGCGAACGGGCACATCAGGTCGATGACCTTGATGCCGGTTTCCAGCAGCGCGTTGGCCGCGGCCTGCTCTTCATAGCTCGGCGACTCGCGGTGGATTTCCCACTGCGCGGTGGCCTCGACCGGGCCGGCCTCGTCGATCGGGCGACCCAGCACGTCCATGATGCGGCCCAGCGTGCCACGACCGACCGGCACCGAGATGCCCTTGCCGGTGTTGCTGGCCACCAGGTTGCGCTTGAGGCCGTCGGTGGAGCCCAGCGCGATCGTACGCACCACGCCGTCGCCCAGCTGCTGCTGCACTTCCAGCGTGATCTCGGTGTTGTCGACCTTCAGCGCGTCGTAAATGCGCGGGACCGCGTCGCGCGGAAACTCGACGTCGACGACGGCGCCGATGATCTGAACGATCTTGCCCTGGCTCATGATGTTTCCTCGTATCTCTGAAGCTGCTTGCGGATCGCACATCGCGGCCGCGGGATTGGGGTGTGGAGTTCCGGACGGAAGCCGGCGGTGCCGCGGTCAGACCGCAGACGCGCCGCCGACAATCTCGGAAATTTCCTGGGTGATCGCGGCCTGGCGGGCCTTGTTGTAGACCAGCTGCAGGTCACCGATCAGGTTGTTGGCGTTGTCGGAGGCGGACTTCATCGCGACCATGCGCGCGGCATGCTCGGAGGCCACGTTCTCCAGCACCGCCTGGTAGACCAGCGACTCGATGTAGCGCGTCATCACGTGATCCAGGACGGTTTCGGCGTCCGGCTCATAGATGTAGTCCCAGTCGTGGCGCGACATCGCCTCCTCGGACGGCGGCAGCGGCAGCAACTGGTCGAACGCGGCGCGCTGGACCATGGTGTTGATGAAATCGTTGTAGCAGATGAACACGCGGTCGATGTTGCCGGCGCTGTAGCCATCCAGCACGACCTTGATCACCCCGATCAGCTGCTCCACCCGGGGCTGGTCGCCCAGGTGGGTCACGGTGGCGAGCATGTTGACCTTGATCCGGCGGAAGAACACCGAGGCCTTCTGGCCGATGGTGACCACGTCGACCTCGACGCCCTGCTGCTGCCACTTGTGGATCTCGCCCAGCAGCTTGCGGAACAGGTTGTTGTTGAGCCCGCCGGCCAGGCCCCGGTCGGAGGACACGATGACGTAGGCCACGCGCTTGGGATCGGCGCGCTCGATCATGTACGGATGCTGGTAGTCGGAGTTGGCCTGGGCCAGGTGTCCGATGACCTGCCTCATCACCCGCGCATACGGGCGCGAGACCTTCATCCGCTCCTGCGCCTTGCGGATCTTGGAAGCCGAGACCATCTCGAGCGCGCGCGTCACCTTGCGGGTGTTCTGCACACTCTTGATCTTGGTTTTGATTTCACGTCCGCCTGCCATCGTCTTTTCCGCCTTACCAGGTGCCGGTCTGCTTGAACTCTGCGATTCCCTGCTTGAACGCCGCCTCGATCTCGTCGTTCCACGCGCCGCTGCTGTTGATCTTGCCGATCAGCTCGCCCTGGGTATTGGCGAAGTGTGCGTGCAGGCCTTCCTCGAACGCGAGGATCTTGGCCACGGCCACGTCGTCCAGGAAACCTTCGTTGACCGCGTAGATCGACAACGCCTGGTCGGCGATGGACATCGGGCTGTACTGCTTCTGCTTCATCAGCTCGGTCACGCGCTGGCCGCGCTCGAGCTGCTTGCGGGTCGCCTCGTCCAGATCGGACGCGAACTGGGCAAACGCCGCCAGCTCGCGGTACTGCGCCAGCGAGATACGGATACCGCCCGAGAGCTTCTTGATGATCTTGGTCTGCGCCGAACCACCCACGCGCGACACCGAGATGCCCGCGTTCACCGCAGGCCGGATGCCGGCGTTGAACAGGTCGGTTTCCAGGAAGATCTGGCCGTCGGTGATGGAGATCACGTTGGTCGGCACAAAGGCGGACACGTCGCCGGCTTGGGTCTCGATGATCGGCAGCGCGGTCAGCGAGCCGGTCCTGCCGGTCACCTCGCCGTTGGTGAACTTCTCCACGTAGTCCGCGGACACGCGCGCGGCGCGCTCCAGCAGGCGGGAGTGCAGGTAGAACACGTCGCCCGGGTACGCTTCGCGGCCCGGCGGGCGGCGCAGCAGCAGGGAGATCTGGCGGTAGGCCACGGCCTGCTTGGACAGGTCGTCATAGACGATCAGCGCATCTTCGCCGCGGTCCATGAAGTACTCGCCCATGGTGCAGCCGGCGTAGGCACTGATGTACTGCATCGCCGCCGACTCGGACGCGGTCGCGGCAACCACGATGGTGTGGGCCAGCGCGCCGTTCTCTTCCAGCTTGCGCACGATGTTGGCCACGGTCGAGGCCTTCTGGCCGATCGCCACGTACACGCACTTGATGCCGGTGTTTTTCTGGTTGATCACCGCGTCGATCGCCATCGCGGTCTTGCCGGTCTGGCGGTCGCCGATGATCAGCTCGCGCTGGCCGCGGCCGATCGGGATCATCGCATCGACGGACTTGTAGCCGGTCTGCACCGGCTGGTCGACCGACTGGCGCCAGATCACGCCGGGAGCGACGCGCTCCACCGGAGCGGTCAGCTTGGCGTCGATCGGGCCCTTGCCGTCGATCGGCTCGCCCAGTGCGTTGACCACGCGGCCCAGCAGCTCATTGCCGATCGGCACTTCCAGGATGCGGCCGGTGGTCTTGGCCACGTCGCCTTCGCGCAGGTTCTCGTAGCCGCCCAGCACCACGGCACCGACCGAGTCGCGCTCCAGGTTCAGGGCCAGCGCGAAGATGCTGTTGGGCAGTTCGATCATCTCGCCCTGCATCACATCGGCCAGGCCGTGGATGCGCACGATGCCGTCGGCCACCGAGGTCACGGTGCCTTCGTTGCGCGACTCTGCGGACAGCTTGACCTTCTCGATGCGGGTCTTGATCAGTTCACTGATTTCGGACGGGTTGAGCGTGGTTTGCATGGGTGTTTCCCTGGTACCCGGCGCGGGCGCCGGAAGTAGATGATTCGGATCGTCGGTTGGAGCCGGTCAGCCGGCCAGCGCCGACTGCATGCGCGAGAGCTTGCTCTTCAGCGAGCCGTCGATGACCACGTCGCCGGCATCGATCACCGCGCCACCGATCAGCGACTCGTCGATCGCGGTTTCCAGCTCGACCTCGCGGCCGAAGCGGCGCTTGAGGCCAACGCGGATCGACTCCAGCTCGGCGGCCGGCATTTCGCTGGCGGAGGTGACGCGCGCCTTGACCACGTGCTCGGCTTCCGCGCGCAACTGCTCGAACATGCCGGCGATCTCGGCCAGCAACGGCAGGCGGCGGTTGGACGCCAGCAGCTCGATGAAGCGGCCGAAGTCCTCGCCGGCACCGTCGACGGCCAGCAGCGACGCGGCCTCGGCGGTCGACAGCTGCGGATGCTTCAGCAGCGCCTCCACCTTCGGATCGGCGGCAAGGCGGGCGGCAAGCGCAAGCGCCTGCGACCAGCTGGCCACCTGGCCGGCCCCGCTCGCCGCTGCGAACGCGGCGCGGGCGTAGGGTCGGGCGAGGGTCATGGTCTGGCTCATTGCTCAGGGCATCCGGTCGTTGGCTGGATCAAAGCTGGGCGGCGAGTTCATCGAGCAGCGCCTTGTGGGCGTTGGCGTCGATTTCCCGGCGCAGCAGCTTCTCGGCACCGCTGACGGCCAGCGCGGACACCTGCTTGCGCAGATCCTCGCGGGCACGGTTCTGCGATGCGACGATTTCGGCATCGGCCATCGCCTTCTGGCGGGTGGCTTCCACCATGGCGTCGGTCTTGGCCTGCTCGATGATCTGGTTGGCGCGCTGGTGCGCCTGGTCGATCACTTCGTTGGCCTTGGTCCGCGCTTCGCGCATCGCGGCGTCCACGCTCTGCTGGGCCTGGGCCAGGTCGTGCTGGCTGCGCTCGGCAGCCGCCAGTCCGTCGGCGATCTTCTTCTGGCGTTCTTCAATCGCCCGGTTCATGGGCGGCCAGATGAACTTCATGGTGAACCAGATGAGCAACGCGAACGAGATCATCTGACCAAAGAAGGTCATGTTGATATTCATGACAGCTCCGTATGCGGGCTGCGGGCGCGGGCGCCCGGGAAGCGCGCCCGGAACTCCGGGCACGCGGATTCAAGCAGGTCGATCAACCGGCGTTCAGTGCGGCAAGCAGCGGGTTGCCGAAGGCGAACAGCAGGCCGACGGCCAACGCGATGATGAACGCGGCGTCGATCAGGCCGGCCAGCAGGAACATGCGGCCCTGCAGCATCGGCACCAGCTCGGGCTGACGCGCGGCCGACTCGAGGAACTTGGCGCCCATGATGGCGATGCCGAGGCACGCGCCGATCGAGCCCAGACCGACCATCATGCCGATCGCGATCGCGGTCAGGCCCTGCACACTGGCGATAAATTCCATGGTTTTCTCCTACTGAAACGTTGGTTTGATTGGCGGAAGGATGAAGCGGTGAAAAGCGGTGCAACGTGGAGCGATGACGCGATCAATGACTCTCGTAGGCGCCGGCGATGTAGACGACCGAGAGGATCATGAAAATGAACGCCTGCAGCAGCACGATCAGGATGTGGAAGATCGCCCAGGCGAGGTTGAAGATCACGCCGGGAACGAACATCAGCAGCCCGCCACCCAGCAGCCCGGCGATCAGCATGAACACCAGCTCGCCACCGTACATGTTGCCGAACAGTCGCATGGCCAGCGATACCGGCTTGACGCAGTACTCGATGATGTTGAGGCCCAGGTTGGCGGGCATCAGCACCGCGCGGGTCACCGGGTTCTCGGCAGCAAACGGCGAGGTCAGCAATTCCTTGCCGAAGCCGAAGCCGCCCTTGGCCTTGAGCGAGTGGTACAGGATCAGGAAGAACACGACGACGGACATGGCCGCGGTGGTATTCAGATCCGCGGTCGGCACCCAGCGGAAGAACGTATGCGCGGCGACGTCAGCGCCGGCAACGGCCTGGATGGCCACCCCGGGCGTGTCCAGCGGCAGCAGGTCCATGCCGTTCATCAGCACGACCCACATGAAAATCGTGATCGCCAGCGGCGTGATCGAGCTGCGGTCGCCGTGGAAGTTGTCCTTCACCTGGTTGTCGACGAACTCCATCGCCATCTCGACAAAGGCCTGGCCTTTGGAGGGCACGCCGGAGGTCGCCTTGCGGGCGTAAAAGCCGAACCACCCGATAAACACCAGGCCGCAGAACAGTGACACCACCCACGTATCGACGTGGAAGGTGCCGCCACCGAAATCGATGGCGTACTGCTGCAGGTGGTGCTGGATGTATTCGTTCAGGCCGCCAGTGCCGGTCTGTTCACTCACGAAGGACACCTTCTCGATTCAGGATTTGAGCCAGCACGTAGGCCAGCATGGTTGCCACGACCGCTGCCAGCATCGGCAGCGGCGGCAACTGGAACCCCGCCAGACCAACCGCGAGGACGGCAAATACCACCAACCACTTCACCAGCACACCGGCGAGCATCAGGCCAATGACCGAGCCCGCGGGCTTTACACCGCCACCCAGCGATACCAGCGCCGCCAATCCACCGCCGGCCACCAGCGCGAACCCGCCGACCAGTGCCGCCAGTGCGGAATCCGCACCCTGGACAAGGAAGGCCAACGCGGTCAACGCCGTTGCGCCCGCCTGGAAGGCGATCGCGCGAAACGCCAACCGGCGGCCTGCGGACATGGGATCGTGCACGCTCGGCTCGTCGGTTTTGGAGGGCGGGCAGATAAACGCCCAATGAAGCCGCCGAATTATAGGTTGCGCCGGCGCCGGCGGCAACCGTCGCGCGCTGTTCAGGGTCGCCCAGCTGAACCAACCTGAAGTGCGCACCGATTATTTCGATCGGCCGGGAACCTTGCCGCGGCGGACGGGTCAATATTCCTGACCCCCGTCGCCCTCTCTCCTCGTCAAGGCAAACGGCAAGCGGCGGGTCCGGAGCCCCGGCCTGATCCGCCGGGGCTTCCTCTTGTCCGCGGCGCTCAGGCCTTCTTTTTCGGCGCGTAGAGGTCGGTGATGGTGCCGTCGAACATCTCCGCCGCCATGGCGACCGATTCCGACAGGGTCGGGTGCGGATGGATGGTGTGGGCGATGTCGCCGACCTCGCAGCCCATCTCGATCGCCAGCGCGATCTCGGCGATGAGTTCGCCCGCATGCACACCGACAATGCCGCCGCCGATGACCTGGCCGCTGGCCTCGTCGAACAGAAGCTTGGTAAAGCCTTCGGTGCGGCCGATGCCGATCGCCCGGCCCGAAGCCGCCCACGGGAACTTGCCCACGCCGACCTTGAGGCCGCGCGCCTTGGCCTCGTTCTCGGTGACGCCGACCCAGGCGATTTCCGGATCGGTGTAGGCGACCGACGGGATCACCCGCGCGACCCATTCCTTCTTGGCGCCAGAGGCGACTTCGGCGGCCAGCTTGGCCTCGTGGGTGGCCTTGTGGGCGAGCATCGGATTGCCGACCAGATCGCCGATGGCGAAGATGTGCGACGCGGTGGTGCGCATCTGCCGATCGACCGGGATGAAACCACGCTCGGTGACCTTGACGCCGGCTTTCTCCGCGTCCAGCTTGCCGCCGTTGGGCGCGCGGCCTACCGCGACCAGCACGCGATCAAACACTTGCGCGTCCGGTGCCTTGCCGCCGTCCTGGGCCGGCTCGAAGCTGACCTTGAGGCCCTTCTTCTGCGCGTCCACGCCAGCGGCCTTGACCTGCAGGTGGATTTCCACGCCCTGCTTCTTCAGCCGGTCCGCCAGCGGCTTGACCAGATCCTTGTCGGTGCCGGGCATCAGCTGGTCCATGAACTCGACCACGGTGACCGCGCTGCCCAACGCGCTGTAGACGGTCGCCATCTCCAGCCCGATGATGCCGCCGCCCACGACCAGCAGCTGCTTTGGCACATCGGCCAGTTCCAGCGCATCGGTGGAGTCCATCACCCGCGGGTCGTCCCACGGGAAGCCGGGCAGTTTGACGGCCTGGCTGCCGGCGGCGATCACGCACTGGCGGAAGGCCACCAGCTGGGTCTTGCCATCATCGCCGGTGACTTCCAGCTCATTGGCGGAGAGGAAGCGGCCAACGCCGGTGATCACCTTGACCTTGCGCTGGCGGGCCATGCCCCCCAGCCCCTTGGTGAGCTGGCCGACGACCTTGTTCTTGTAGCCGCGCAGCTTGTCGAGCGCGATCTTCGGCTTGCCGAACGCGATGCCCATCTCGTCGGCCTGGCTGGCGCCATCGATCACCGCTGCGGCGTGCAGCAGCGCTTTGGACGGGATGCAACCCACGTTGAGGCAGACGCCGCCCAGTTCCGGGTAGCGCTCGACCAGCACGGTGTCCAACCCCAGATCGGCGGCGCGGAACGCGGCCGTGTAGCCGCCAGGACCGGCGCCCAGCACCAGCATTGCGCACTCGACATCGGCCTTGCGCCCGCTCGCCGCGGCGGGCTGGGGACCCCGGGACGCGTGTTTGCCTGCGGCGTCATCGGTGCTCGCCGGGCCGCGCCCATCCGATGGCGATTCGCCCGGTTTTTCGTCTCCGGCGTCGGCCTTGTCGTCGGCGCTCTTTTTGCTCGCAGCGTTGTCGCTTGTGGTTTTGTCGCTTGTGGCCTTGGCAGCCTGGTCCTGCTTTGCCGGGGCGGCGGCGCCGGCCTCCTCGGCGTTTGCGGCCGGCTTGTCCCCCGTCGCCTCGGCGTCGGCGGTTTCAAGCACCGCGATCACCGCGCCGTCGGCGACCGTGTCGCCCACCTTGACGTGCAACTCGCTGATCACGCCGGCGGCGCTGGAGGGCACCTCCATGGTGGCCTTGTCGGATTCCAGCGTGACCAGGCCCTGGTCGACTTCAACGGTATCGCCCACCGCAACGAGGACCTCGATAACGGGTACGCCGTCGTAGTCGCCGATGTCGGGAACCTTGATCTCGATCTTTGCCATGCCTGTGCCTCCTGGGGTCGCGCACCTGCAGGGGTGCAGCGACGGTAGCGGGACCCGGGCGCCCGGCGGGCGGCCACGGTGTTGGATTTGCCCGGCGCTCGCCTCCGCTTAAGGGGCGGTGGCGAGCTGGGTGTCGAGTTGGTCGAGCAGCTTGCTCAGCGCGCTCCAGCGCTTGGGCAGGTGCTTGTCCTTGGAGTCGGCCGCGTCAATGAGGACCTGCGCCTGACGGGCGAGCAGACGGCTGGGACCGCAGGTCGGCTCGGTGCCGCTGACGCGGCGGTCATTGACGGCGAACACCAGCAGTTCGTTTTCCTGGAAGGCGGCGGCACGGTCTTCGGGAACGACCGCGCTCAGCGCGCGTCCCCACGCGGCGACCACGCGCTCGGCCAGCGCTGCCGGCATGACGGACTCGCGCAGCTTCGCCGGCTTGTCGACCTTGAGCGTGCGCTCGATGCCGCCGGGAATCGTGGTCATCGCGTCCACGCGCTCGGCAGCGACCGCGGAGCGAACCGTCCACGTCCGGCCATCGGCCGAGCGCACCAGCATCACGCCGGTCTCCTTGCCGCGCGGGGGCAGCCGCACCAGGCTCAACACCGGCGAATCGCCGGCGGCAAACAGCGCTTCCACCGCGGTCCCGTGGTTGCGGGTGGCCGGCGGCCAGCCCTGGCCGAGATCGACCTGGCACTCGCTCTTGGCCAACGCCAAGGGCGAGAAGGCCAGCAACGCCACCAGTGCCAGCGCGGCTCGCATCACAGCAGCACCCGCCGCATGTCCGCCAGCAACTGGGCCAGGTAGGTGGTGAATCGCGCGGCCGCGGCGCCGTCGATGACGCGGTGGTCGTAGCTCAGCGACAGCGGCAGCATCAGGCGCGGCTTGAACTTCTCGCCGTTCCAGACCGGCTGCATGGATGCGCGGGACACGCCCAGGATGGCCACTTCCGGCGCATTCACGATCGGGGTGAATTTGGTCCCGCCGATGCCGCCCAGCGAGCTGATGGTGAAGCAGCCACCGCTCATCTGCGCCGGCCCCAGCTTGCCCTCGCGCGCCTTGGCGGCCAGCTCGCCGGTCTCCATGGCGATCTCCATCACGCCCTTGGTGTCGCAATCGCGCACCACCGGCACGACCAGCCCGTTGGGCGTATCGGCCGCGAAGCCGATGTGGAAGTACTGCTTGAGGACAAGGTTCTCGCCGGTCGCGTCCAGCGAGGCGTTGAAATCGGGGAACTGCTTCAAGGCACTGACGCTGGCCTTCATCAGGAACGCCAGCATCGTCAGCTTGGTGGCGTCGCCCTTGGCGATGGCGCGCTCGTTTTCCTTGTTGAGCTCGACACGCAGCTTTTCCAGCTTGGTGATGTCGGCGTCTTCGAACTGGGTGACGTGCGGAATCATCGCCCAGTTGCGCGACAGGTTCGCCCCGGAGATCTTCTCGATCCGGCTCAGTTCGCGCGTCTCGACCGGCCCGAACTTCGCGAAGTCGACCTTCGGCCATGGCAGCAGGCTCAGGCCGGCACCGCCGGCACCGGGGGCCGCCGCGGAGGCGCCACCGGACTGCATCGCCTGCTTGACGAACTTCTGCACGTCGTCCTTGTTGATCCGGCCGCCGCGCTGGCTGCCTTCCACCTTCATCAGGTCCACGCCGAGCTCGCGCGCGAACAGGCGCACGGCGGGGCTGGCGTAGGGCACCTTGCCCGGCAGCAGCTCGTCGGCGTCGAAGCTCACCGGCGGGGAATGCGGGCCGGCGGCGTCATCAGCGGTGGCTGCTTCGCCGGAGGCATCGCCGCCAGCGCGGGCGATTTCACGCTGCGCCAGCTTGTTGGGAGTGCCGACGTGGTCAGGCTCCACGGCCGTGGCGGTTTCCACAGTCCGTGTCTCCTCGGAGGCGGCAGCGGGCTGCGCGCGCGGCGGCTCGGCATCAGCCGTGCCCTTGGCCGCAGACCCCGAAGCGGATTTACCGTCGCCTTTTGCCGCGTCCTTGTCCGGGGCGGCGGACTCGCCTGCGGCTTCCGGCTCGATCATCGCGACCACGCTGCCTTCGGCGATCTCATCGCCCACGGCCACCTTCAGTTCGCGGATCACGCCGGCAAACGGGGAAGGAACCTCCATCGTCGCCTTGTCGGACTCCAGCGTGACCAGGCCCTGGTCCAGCTGCACCGTATCGCCGACCGCGACGAGCACCTCGATCACCGGCACGCCATCGTATCCGCCGATATCCGGGACGCGCGCTTCCTTCAACTCAGCCATGTGCGGCTCCGACTAGCACCAAAACCCTATTGTGGCCGCTGGCGACGGGACGCGCCAATAGCGCTGGCGTGTCGCACACAGCTCTTTTCGGACTTCGGCATCGACGTCGGCACAGGCCAGCGACCGCGCCGCGACTGGCGGCTCGGGATCTGTTCAGCTGCCCGATGGACTTCGGCGCCCGGTCCCTTGCCGGACCGCAAAGACTCCGAACGAGTGTCTCAAGCCACTGATTATCATCACTTTTCGTCGGCAAAATCGGCGTCAACGCGACTTTCACCACCGCTCCGGCACGCGCGCGGCGTCGTTGCGCCGCCGTCATCGCTGAAAGTTCCGCGGAACAGGTCAGCTCGCACAAGCCGCATTCATTTTCCGGTGGCTAGGGTGGCCACGCCTGCCGGGCAACCGGCTGGTTCCCCCACAAGTCAAAAGAAGCTTGGAGAGTTCCCCATGATCCGTTTCCGCCATCTTAGTGTTGCCCTGTTGGGCGCCCTGGCCATTGCCCCGGCCGCCTTCGCCCAGGACAGCAATTTCGATTCGACCAATGACGGCAAGCGCTTCGCCGTGGTTGGCGGCTTTGCCGTCAGCGAGCCGACCAGCGATCCCACCATTGCCGGCGCGAGCACGCAGTTCGACGGCGGAACCGCCGCGACCCTGAGCGCGAGCTGGTACTTCCACGAGAATTTCGCCGTCGAGGCCTGGGGCGCGGCAGACAAGTTCGACCACCGCGTGCGCGACGCCAACAACTACAAGATCGGCAGCGTTGAGTCGCAGCCGTATGCCCTGAGCGCCCAGTACCACTTCGGCAACAGCGAGCAGATCGTGCGTCCGTTCCTGGGCTTGGGTTACTACGAGAGCAACTTCGACAACGAGACGCCCGAGCCGACCGGCCCGCTCGCCGGCCAGCGCATCGGCGTGGAGACCGCGAAGGGCGCCATGGCCACGGCCGGCCTTGACGTCACCCTGAGCCCGAGCTGGTTCGCCCGCGCCGACCTGCGTTACCTGCACGGCGATTCCGACGTGAAGGTCAGCGGCGACAAGGTCGGCAATGCCAAGCTGAACCCGGTCGTGGTCGGCCTGGGCCTGGGCGTGCGCTTCTAAGGCGTTCCCGAAAAAGACCAATCCAGTCGTTATGGGTTGATCGTGCCGCTGCCGTTCCGGACCGTCGGGGTCCCGGGCGTCAGCGCATGATCCGCGGCGGGCCTTCGGGCCCGTCGTTGTGTGTGTCTTCCGCGCGCACGCGCTCGCGCTCGCGGCGCAGCATGTAAAGCCCACTGGCAACGATGATGCCCGCTCCCAGCCAGGTGATCGCGTCCGGCAACACGCCCCAGATGGTGACGTCCAGCAGGACGACCCATACCAGGCCGGTGTACTCCAGCGGTGCCAGCAGGGATGCGGAGCCGGAGCGGAATGCCGCGGTGATCGCGTACTGGCCGATCGCACCTGCGAGTCCGGTTCCCACGATGATCCACGCATGTTCGGCGCGCAGCGGCACCCAGTTGGGCCACGCCAGCGCACCGGCGCCGATGGACAGCATCACCAGCAACCACACGATCATCGAGGCATTCGAGTCCGTGCGTGCCAGCACCCGCACCGTGATCGCGCTGACCGCGTAGCCGGTCGCCGCCAGCAGCACGGCCAGCGCCGCCCAGCTGAACATGCCCTCGCCGCTCGGTCGCAGCAGAACCAGCATCCCGACCATGCCGATGGCGATCGCGGTCCAGCGCCGCGGCCCCACCTTCTCGCCCAGCACCGGCACCGACAACGCCGTGATCAGCAGCGGGGCGACGAAGTAGATCGAGTAGCCCGTCGTCAGCGGCAGTGTGCGCAGCGCAAACGCAAAGGATGCGGTCATGCCAATACCGATCGCGCCGCGCAGCAGGTGCAGGGGCCAGCGCACCCGCAGCAATGGGCGCAGGCCGCTGGTCGCCATCACCCAGACCAGGATGAAGGGCAGCGAAGCGGCACCGCGCAGCGCCGCGACCTGCATCGCCGGATAGGTCCCGGCCAATGCCTTCATGCCGGCGTCCATGAACGCAAACGTCGCCACCGCCAGCAGCATCATCACCGGCGCCGGCACCCGGACCGGGAGCGCCCCCGTCATGGATGCGCCACCGGCGTCGGCGCAGCGGCCGCGGTCATTCTCGCAGGCTGGCGATGTCGATGACGAAGCGGTAGCGCACATCCGCCTTGAGCATCCGCTCGTAGGCGGTCTCGATCTGGTCGATGTTGATCAGCTCGATATCCGCCGCGATCCCGTGCTCGGCGCAGAAGTCGAGCATCTCCTGGGTCTCGCGGATGCCGCCGATCAGCGAGCCCGAGAGCTTGCGCCGCTGCATGATCAGCGCGCCGGCCGCGACCGGGAGCGGCTCGTCGGGGATGCCCAGCAGCACCATCGAGCCGTCGAACTTCAGCAGGCCCAGGTACGCGTTGTAGTCGTGCGGGGCGGAGACCGTATCGATGATCAGGTCGAAACGGCGCGCGAGCTTCTTGAGCGTGCCCGGTTCGCGGGTCGCTTCGAAGTCGTGCGCGCCCAGCTCCAGCGCCGCCTCGCGCTTGGACTCGGAGGTGCTGAGCACCGTCACCCGGGCGCCCATCGCCGCCGCCAGCTTGACCGCCATGTGGCCCAGGCCGCCCAGGCCCACCACCGCCACGTCGTGACCGGCGCGGACGCCGAACTGGCGCAGCGGCGAATACGTCGTGATGCCGGCGCACAGCAGCGGCGCAGCGCGGTCCAGCGGCAGCGCGTCGGGGATGTCCAGCACGAAGTCCTGGCTGACGGTGATGCGGGTCGAATAGCCACCGTAGGTCGGCGCGCCGCCGTCGCGCTCGCGCGAGTTGTAGGTGCCGGTCATGCCCTCGGCGCAGTACTGCTCCTCGCCGGCCTTGCATTGCGCGCAGTGGCGGCAGGAGTCGACGAAACAGCCCACTCCCACCGCATCGCCGACCTTGAACCGCTCCACGCCCAGGCCCACCTGGGCGACGCGGCCGACGATCTCGTGGCCGGGCACCATCGGGAAGATCCCGTTGCTGCCCCACTGCGCGCGCACCTGGTGCAGGTCGGAGTGGCAGACACCGCAATACAGGATGTCGATGAGCACCTCGCCGGCACGCGGCGCGCGGCGCTCGATGGTGAAGGGCGCCAGCGGCGACTGGCCGTCGGGGGCGGCGTAGGCGGGGGTCTTGAGCATGGAATGGCTCGCATCGGCGTGGGTTGGCCAGTGTAGACCCGCCTGTCCCCAGCGACGATCACCAACCCGCGCGGCCGGGCGGCGTGCGCGACGGCGTCTGCGCTACCCTTGATGGGACAAACCTGCCTGCACCCCACATCTGCTTCCACCCCACGCCTGCTTCCACCCACGGAGTACCGCAATGCCTTCCTTCGACGTCATCTCCGAAGTCGACAACCACGAACTCACCAACGCGGTCGACCAGGCCAGCCGCGAGCTGACCACCCGCTTCGACTTCAAGGGCGTGGACGCCAGTTTCAGCCTGGAGGACGAGGTGATCTCGATGTCGGCACCCAGCGACTTCCAGCTGCAGCAGATGACCGACATCCTGCGCGCGCGGCTGATCGCCCGCGGCATCGACGCGCGCTGCCTGGAGTTCGGCGATATCGAGACGAACCTGGCCGGTGCGCGGCAGAAGATCAGCGTCAAGCAGGGCATCGAGCGGGAACTGGCCAAGAAGATCCAGGCCGCGCTGAAGGAATCCAAGATCAAGGTCGACAGCCAGATCAACGGCGACAAGCTGCGTGTCAACGGCAAGAAGCGCGATGACCTGCAGGCCGCGATGGCGCTGCTGAAGGGCGGCGAGTTCGAGCGTCCGCTGCAGTTCGACAATTTCCGCGACTGAGTCCATGCCTGCCGAGGACCCGATGGCCGCGACCCGTCGCTGGCTGCAGCGCGCGGTGATCGGCCTGAACCTGTGCCCGTTCGCCAAGGCGGTGCAGGTGAAGGATCAGATCCGTTACGTGGTCAGCGAGGCGGACACGCCCGATGCGCTGCTGGCCGACTTGGCCGATGAGCTGTTGTGGCTGCACGAGGCGGATCCGGAGGTGGTCGATACCACCCTGCTGATCCATCCGCGCGTGCTCACGGATTTTGAGGATTACAACGATTTCCTCGATCCGGTGGACGCCGCCATCGATGCGCTGGGGCTGGAGGGCGAGATCCAGGTGGCGAGCTTCCACCCGGATTACCGGTTCGCCGGCAGCGGCTTTGACGATGTCGCCAACTGCACCAACCGCTCGCCCTACCCGATGCTTCACCTGCTGCGCGAAGAGAGCATCGACCGCGCCGTGGCGGCTTTCCCGGACCCGGAGGAGATTGTCGAACGCAACATCGCCAGCCTGGAGCGACTCGGGCTGGAGGGCTACCGGCGGCTGCTGGAGCCGTAAACGCTTAAAGAACCGTGCGACCTCGCGGTCGCACGGCATCCCCCAATCACGCCGCAGGCGGTGGATTGGCCTTGTTCGCCTCCGCGCCCTTCAGCAACGCTTTTTCGATCGCCTGCGCAGCCGCCGGCGTGCCTTTCCAGTTCTTGTACTGCTCGTCCAGCTGCGCCCTTTCTTCGGCGCTGAACATGCTGCGGGCCATCTTGAACATCGTGTCTTCTTCTTCAGTCGCGTGGTGCTTCACAAACTCCCCGAGCACCTTGGCACGCCCTGCAAACTCGGTGGTCGTGGGCGAGGCGGCTTCCAGATCCGGCAGCACCCGCAGCTCGACCGCGCGATGCTCGGCCACCGCTTCGGCGTGGGTCTTGCGACCGTCGCGATCGGCGCGCTTCTTGAACTCGGGGTAGAACACCTCTTCCTCCCACACCGCGTGCGGGATCAGGCCCTGCTTGATTTTCTCCAGCAGGTCCATGCGCCCTTTCTCGGCGCGTTCGGTCGTGCCTTCCATCTCCTTGAACAGCTCGCGGAGCTGGTCGTGCTCGTCTTTCAGGGTCTTGAGGATATCGGCTGCCATGGTGGTCTCCGTGGTGGTGATGCGTGGTGGGGAAAGGGCTGTACGTGGTCAGGCTGAAGCAGTGTGTTGCGGGGCGGCGACATCGCCCACCTTGCGCACCTTCAGGTATTCGATCAGGTCGCGTTCAAGCGGTATGGAATCGTTGAGGATGACGCTGACGTCGCCGGTGACTTCCAGTACCGCCAGCTCGACCTGCGACAGCGCCGTTGCGCCGTTCTGGCGCAGGATCGCGTAGAGCTCGCGGCGCGTCGTGCGCTCGCGCTTCAGCACGGCCACGTCGATCTCACCGTCCTGCACCAGTACGCAGGGACGCGATTCCAGGTAGTCGCGGAACCACCGAGCATGGTTGGCGGACTTCTCGATCCCGATCGTCAGCAGGGTGACGCCGACCAGCACCATCGCCGCGTAACCGATGGACAGCTCCGGGTAGAGCATCACGTCGCCTGCCGCCGAGCCCAGCGCCACCAGCAACAGCTGCTGCATCGGGCTCAGGTTCTGCTGGCCACGCTTGCCCAGGATGTGCACCACCAGCAGCAGCAACGCCAGCAGCATCAGGATGCGTACCGCTATCTCCGCGTAGAAAAGCGGTGGATAGGGGCCGAGCAGTACCCGCCCCCACTCCAGGGGGTCGACCTTGTCATCCACTGCAGACCCTCCGTCGAGGTGTTGCCGTCATGACGGCTCAGTCATCGCTCTTTTTCGAGCCGCCCTTCTTGCCGCCGCCGTCCTGCTTGTTGACCGTCGCCCAGGCGATGCGCTCGGCGTCCTTCTCGCTCCGGCCTTCCTTCTTCTCGCTTTCCTCGATGTGCTCGGCCTGGCGTTTCTGCTTGTCCGTGTAGCTGGACTTGTCTCCGCGGGACATTTCGACTTCCTCCTTCTCCGTCAGCGGGAACGCCCCCGCACGAGGCGGGGGCGTGATTACTCGTCTGGATCAGCGACCGTCACGGTCGAAGTCGCCGGGCAGGGCGCGTTCAACGTTGTGCCAGGCGTCGCGGACCGCGTCCTTGGCTTCGCTCCAGCTCATGCGCGAGGTGGCCTTGGCGTTGTCCCAACGGTTGCCCAGATCGGACTCCAGCTCGTCATTCCACTCGCGGCCCGGATGCGCGCTGCGCGCTTGGGTGCCGTAGCGGTACGCCGGTCGGTAGTCGGTGTCGTAGTCGTACTCGGGCTTGTAATAGACCGCGTTCTTGTACTGGTCACGGTAGTAGTTGTCGGTCGCGCTGTAGGTGCGGTAGGTGCGGTCGCTGCGGTCAAACGCGTCGCGTGCGGCGTCCTTGGCTTCCTCCCAGGTCAGGCGGGACTTCGCCTTGGCCTTCTCCCAGCCGCTTCGGATGTCCTGCTCCAGCGAGTCGTCCCACTGACGGTCGGCGTACTGGGCGCGCACGGTGTTGCCGTACTCGTAGGCCGGCGCATAGTCATCGTCGTAGTTGTACTGCGGGTTGGCGTACGGGCGGTTGCTGTATTCGTTGCGCCAGTACTCGTGCTCACCGGTCGGGTCGATGCTCTCGGCAACGCTCTTGCCAGCGCTTGCACCGGCGAGCGTGCCGACCGCGCCGCCGACCAGCATGCCGATCGGGCCAAACAGGGCGCCGATTCCGGCTCCCGCGGCGGCGCCGCCGAGCCCGCCCACGCCCACGCCGACCGGATGGGATCCGGGCGCCTTGGTGATCGGATCGCGGTTCATGTCACGGGATTCGTTGGGGTCCTTCGTCATGGTGTGTCCTCGTTGGGGGTGGCCGCGGCAGCGCCGCTGGTCAGCCGAAATTGACACCGCCCGTGTCGTGACCGCGTGCAAGAAATGTCACGATTATGCGAAGGGTTCAGGCAAGGACCGCCATGGCGACGCGTCCGCTGTGGTCCCTTCAGCCGGCTTCTCAACGACGCGCTAACGGCACATGGGCGACGGTGAGGACCGACGTATCATGGAGACCGCAATGAGCCGCCCACCCATCGAGCCCCCACCGGATCAGGGTCCGCCCAATGAGGACCGACGGGATCCGCCGCTGCCCGGAACCGGGCCCAATGCGCGAGTCACCGAGCCCGGCGACGCACCAGGCCGGCCGGTTCGCGAGCCGGACAGGAAACAGCACGACAGCGACAACCAGGACGAGGCGCTGGAGGAGACCTTTCCCGCCAGCGACCCGGTGTCACCCTTCATCGCCGCCCGCGATGGGACGGCTCACGCCCCGGCCGGCGCAGCCCCGTCCGATCCAAACGAGACGACAGGCTCAAAGCCGCCGTAGATCATCCGCTTGCCGTCGAAGGGCATCGGATTGGCCTGGGGATCCATCCTTTCGTCCTTCATCATTTTCTCCATTGCGGCATCGCGAGTCGCCTTGTCGGGCCATTCGATCCAGGAAAACACGACCTCCTCCTCATCCGTGGCCTGCACCGCACGTTTGAAATCGGTCTGTTTGCCCGGCGGGACATCATCGCCCCAGCATTCCACGCAGCGCAGCGCGCCGTACTCCATGAACAGCGGATCGAACTGCTCGGCGTGCTGGATGAAGGCCTGCTTGTTGCCGGTCGGCACTGCAATGACGAAACCATCGATATAAGCCATTTCCATTCTCCCGACTGGGTCCGGGACCGCCCGCGGACCGAAATTCCACGCCGCGCCGGCGCGGATTAACGCCTCATCAAGAAACCGTAAACAGCACGGCCAACAGAGACGGAGTCCGGCTTACGAAAAGCGAACACAACTCGACAGGAGAGGCCCTAGGATGCGTCTTCTTTCGATGGACCGAGACGGGATAACGATGATCAGGACGCCCATTTTGGCCGGCGTGTTCACCGCGCTTTTCTCCGCTCCCTGCGGCGCCGCGGCGCAGACGGACGCGCAAGCGGTCCGGGTGTCCGACGCGACCGGCCCCGCCCAGCCCGCGGCCGGGATCGTCAATCTGGATCCGCTCACCGTGTCCGGCCCGCAACCCGGACCGGGACTGTGGCGGGTCTCCAGGGGCGAGCACGACCTGTGGATCCTTGGAGCGCTGTCGCCGCTCCCCGAGGGCATCACCTGGAATGCCGATTCGGTGGTCGACCTGGTCGGCCAGTCGCAGGAGGTGTTGTGGGGACCGAGGTTCGTGGTCGACGCCGACGTCGGTTTTTTTCGCAAGCTGTCGCTCGGCTACGGGATGCTGAAGGCCGAGAAGAATCCGGACGGCGCGACGTTGGAGGACGTGCTTTCGCCGGAGCTGTATGCCCGCTGGGCGGCCGCGAAGCAGCGCTACCTGCCGCGCGATCGCGGGATCGAACGCAAGCGTCCGATGGTGGCCGCGCGGGAAGTCTTCCTCGCCGCCATTGGCGAGGCCGACCTCGGTTTTCCCAAAATCATCAGCCCTCCGATCCGCGCGGTGACGCAGGCCGATGGCATCAAGGAGACGACCCCGAAGGTCAGCGTGAAAATCGAGGACCCGGCGGGAGCGATCAAGGACGTCCGCAGGATGTCGCTCAACGACTCGGCGTGCCTGGAAGCGACCCTGGATGCGATCGACCGCTTGCTGCCGCGGATGATCACCAACGCCAATGCGTGGGCCACCGGCGATCTGGCGCAGATCCGCTTCGACCAGTTGGATCGGCGCAACAATACATGCGCTGACGTGTTCTCGAACGCGGAGTTCTCGCGCAAGTGGGGGATCCCCGACATCCGCGCGAGCACCCGCGACGAGTGGTTGCGGGCGGCCGAAGCGTCACTGGCGAAAAACACGACCACGTTTGCCGTGCTGCCGCTGGAAGACCTGGTCGCGCCCGACGGCTACGTCGCCCGCCTGCGGGCGCTGGGTTACGAGATCGACGCGCCCTGATGTTGATGATCGGTCGTCGACCGGTGCCTGTTCCGCGTCGATGGCCTGCTTCACCCGGTTGACCAGGTCGCGCCGCGCGGCGACCAGCTCGTTGGACGTCGCCTTCGGCCACGCCGCCACCTGTGCGATGACCAGTTCGCGCGCCGGATCGATGTACACCATCTGGCCGAAGATGCCGACCGCCGCGTAGCTGCCGTCGGTATCGGTCCACCACAGATAGCCGTAGCCACGCTCGGGCGCGTCGGTGCTGGCCTGCTCGCGGGTTCCCCCGCGCAGCCAGGCCTCGGCGATCACCGGCTCGCCATCGATGCGGCCGCCCTCGAGCATGAACTGGCCCAGCCGCGCGTAGTCGGCGAGCGTTGCCGACAGACCGCTGCCGCCGGTGTTGCTGCCGTCGCACTCGTCGCGGATCCAGAACGCGTCGGCGGCCATGCCGTAGGGCTTCCAGATCGTGTCCGACAGGTAGCTCGCCAGCGAACGCCGCGTCGCGCGCTCGACCACGATCCCCAGCAGGTCGGTCTCGGCGGTGTTGTAGTTCCAGTGGCTGCCGGCCGGCCATTGCCGCGGCAGGCGCGCCAGGTAGGACAGCACGTGGGCCTTCCCGTCGACGCAGGCGCCGCGATACATCTGGGCCACGTCCGACTGGTCATCGGCGTAGTCCTCGTTCCACTTCACCCCGGACGTCATCGTCAACAGCTGCTGCACGGTGACGTCGGCGTAGGCGCTGTCGGCGAGCTCGGGGATGTAGGTGACGAGGGTGTCGTCCAGGCTGGCGATATGGCCCTGCTGCAACGCGATGCCGAGCAGGACCGAGGTCACCGATTTGGCGACCGAGAACGACTCCCAGCGCTGCGCCGGGCCGAAGTCGAGCGCGTACTGCTGCATGCGGACGCGGCCCTTGTGCAGGACCATCACGCCGGCGATGCGGTGCTCCGCCATGTAGGCGTCCAGCCAAGGGGCGCGGCCCGCGTCCGCCAGACTCAGCGCTTCGCCCTCCGGTAACTCGCGCACATGCGGGCCGGCCTGCGCGCGGTCGCTGGGGAAGCGCGCGCCCATGTCGCGGAACTCGGCTTCGCGCTGGGCCTGCGGCCAGAACAGCACCGCTTCGCGTTGCTCGCCGATCGTCGGCGTCGTGGCTTCCCGCGCAACGGCTGGCGAGGCCGCAGCCAGGCAAATCGCGAAAACCAGAGAGCGGGCGGCAAGGTTGAAGGGCATGGCGGCGAGCGTCGCGAGCGGGCGGAACGGCCATTCTACTGATGCCCCACCCCTCCGCCGCCTCTCTTGCCCGAGGCTTTCAACCGCCGGCGTTACGCTTGCCCTCCAGGCCCGGTCGCGCGCGGGTCCCGCTCTCAGCGCTGCGTTCGCACGGCCCGCCCACTCCAACCAAGGGAAACACCATGACCCCCCAACCAAAAAAACTTCAGATCGACATCGTCTCCGACGTGATGTGCCCCTGGTGCGTCATCGGCTACAAGCAGCTGGCAAAGGCGCTGGAAGACATCGGCACGCCGCATGAGATCCGCTGGCACCCGTTTGAACTGAATCCGCAGATGCCCGCCGAGGGCCAGAACATGCGTGAGCATCTGGCCGAGAAATACGGCTCCACCACCGAGCAGTCGAACGCCAACCGCGAGGCCATGACCAAGGCAGGCGCCGAGCTGGGATTCGAGTTCCGCTTCACCGACGACATGCGGATGCACAACACCTTTAACGTGCACCAGCTCATGCACTGGGCCGACCAGCAGGGCCGCAAGCACGATCTGGAGATGGCGTTCTTCACCGCGCACTTCACCGACGGCCGCAACCTTTCCGACAAGGGCGTGCTGGCTGACGTCGCGGCGGAAATCGGACTGGATCGCGACGAAGCGCTGGCCGTGCTCGCCGACCAGCGGTTTGCCGAGGACGTGCGGAAAGCCGAGCAGTATTGGACCGGCCAGGGCATCCGCGGCGTGCCCGCAGTGATCTTCAACCAGCGCCACCTGGTCAGCGGTGCGCAGGGCGTGGAGACCTTCACCGACGTCCTCAATCAGCTGGCGGCGATGCCGGATGAGGGTTCGGCTTCGCTGTGAGCGCAGCAGATGCCTGGCGGCGGACCCGCAACGCCAGCGCTATGCCCTGCCGGCCATACGAGCGACAGGGAACGAAAAAGGCGACCAGCGGCCGCCTTTTCCTTACTGCATGACCCGCCTCAAACCCCCAGCGGGTTCGGCTTCTCCGCATCGATCTTGTAGGTCTTGATCGCCCGAGCCACGTCCTTCGCGGTCATCTTGCCGTCCTCCGCCAGGGCGGCGATGGCGGCGTGGGCGACGTAGTAGCGGTCGACCTCGAAGTGGCGACGCAGGTTGGCGCGGGTGTCACTGCGGCCGTAGCCATCGGTGCCCAGCACGCTGTAGGTCATCGGCACGTAGGCGCGGACCTGCTCGGCGTAGGCGCGGATGTAGTCGGTGGCGACGATCGCCGGGCCGGCCCGTCCCTCCAGCAACGCGGTGATGTGTGCTTTGCGCGGCTTCTTGGCCTCCGGGTGGAAGCGGTTGTAGCGCTCCACGTCGGCGCCGTCGCGGGCCAGCTCATTGAAGCTGGGGCAGGACCAGATATCGGCAGTCACGCCGAAGTCCTTCTCCAGAAGTTCGGCCGCAGCGATGACCTCACGCAGGATCGTGCCGCTGCCCATCAGCTGGACGCGCAGCTCGCCGTTCTTGACCTTGCCCGCGTCCTTGAACAGGTACATGCCCTTGATGATTCCCTCCGCACTGCCCTCGGGCATGTCGGGGTGGGCGTAGTTCTCGTTCATCAGGGTGACGTAGAAGTACTCGTCGTGCTGCTCGGCCAGCATGCGCTGCATGCCGTGCTGGATGATGGTGACCACTTCGTAGCTGAAGGTCGGGTCGTAGCTGCGGCAGTTCGGGATCAGCCCGGCCTGGACCATGCTGTGGCCGTCCTCGTGCTGCAGGCCTTCACCGTTGAGCGTCGTGCGACCCGCGGTGGCGCCCAGCAGGAAGCCGCGCGCGCGCATGTCGCCCGCCTGCCAAGCGGCATCACCGACGCGCTGGAAACCGAACATCGAGTAGTAGATGTAGAACGGCATCAACGCGAAGTCGTTCGTGCTGTAGCTGGTCGCGCACGCCAGCCATGACGCGAACGCGCCGGCCTCGGTGATGCCTTCCTGCAGCACCTGCCCGGCGGTGTCCTCGCGGTAGTACATCAGCTGGTCGCGGTCTACCGGCTTGTACTTCTGCCCGAACGGGGCGTAGATGCCGATCTGGCGAAACAGGCCTTCCATGCCGAAGGTGCGCGCCTCGTCGGCGACGATCGGCACCAGGCGCGGGCCGGTGAGCTTGTCGCGCAGGGCGATGTTGAGCATCTGCACGAAGGCCATGGTGGTGCTGATCTCGCGCTCGCCGGTGGACTTGAGCAGGCGCTCGAAGTTGGCCAGCGGCGGCACTTCCAGCTCCTGGCTGGCCTTGCGCCGGCGCTGCGGCAGGAAGCCGCCGAGGGCCTTGCGGCGCTCCAGCATGTACTCGATTTCCGGCGAGTCCTTGCCCGGGTGGTAGAACGGCACCTTGCCGTCCTTGAGCTGGGCGTCGCTGATGGGGATGTTGAAGCGGTCGCGGAACGCGCGCACGTCGTCATCGTCCATCTTCTTGGTGCCATGCGCCGGGTTCAACGACTCGCCGGCCACGCCCATGCCGTAACCCTTGACCGTCTTGGCCAGGATCACCGTCGGCATGCCCTTGGTGTTCACCGCCTCGTGGTAGCTGGCGTAGACCTTGTGCGGGTCGTGGCCGCCACGGTTCAGCCGCCAGATGTCCTCGTCGCTGAGGTTGGCAACCAGCTGCGCGGTCTCCGGGTACTTGCCGAAGAAGTTCTCGCGCGTGTAGGCGCCGCCGAAGGCCTTGCAGTTCTGGTACTCGCCGTCGACGGTCTCCATCATCAGCTGGCGCAGCTTGCCGGAGGTGTCGCGCGCCAGGAGCGGATCCCAGTAGCTGCCCCAGATGTTCTTGATCACGTTCCAACCGGCGCCGCGGAACTGGCCTTCCAGTTCCTGGATGATCTTGCCGTTGCCGCGCACCGGCCCGTCCAGACGCTGCAGGTTGCAGTTGATGACAAACACCAGGTTGTCCAGGCCCTCGCGGCCGGCGACCGAGATCGCGCCCAAGGATTCGGGCTCGTCGGTCTCGCCGTCGCCGAGGAAGCACCAGACCTTGCGGTCGGTCTTGGGCATCAGCCCGCGGCCTTCCATGTACTTGAAGTTGCGCGCCTGGTAGATCGCGCTGATCGGGCCCAGGCCCATCGAGACGGTCGGGGTCTGCCAGTAGTCCGGCATCAGCCAGGGATGCGGGTAGGAGCTGATGCCGCGGCCGTCGACTTCCATGCGGAAGTTGTCGAGCTGGTCCTCGGTGAAGCGGCCTTCCAGGAACGAGCGCGCGTAGATGCCCGGCGAGCCGTGGCCTTGGATGAACAGCAGGTCGCCCGGGTGGTCCTCCGACGGGGCACGCCAGAAATGGTTGAAGCCGACGTCGTACAGCGTCGCCGACGAACCGAAGGTGGCAATGTGGCCGCCCAGGTCGCCCGGCTTGCGGTTGGCGCGCACCACCATCGCCATCGCGTTCCAGCGGATGATCGAGCGGATCTTCCACTCCAGCGCGTGGTCGCCGGGGCTCTTGGCCTCCAGCTGGGTGGGAATGGTGTTGATGTATTCGGTGGTCGGCTCGAACGGCATGTGCGCGCCAGCGCGCCGCGAGACTTCGACCATGCGCTCAAGCAGCTGGTGCGCGCGCTCGGGACCGTCGCGCTGGATGACTGCCTCGACCGACTCGACCCACTCGCGGGTTTCGGTCGGATCCGGGTCGTTCTGCATCATCTCGTTGAGCGGGCTTTCATAGGTATGGGTCATGCGCCTCGCGGCCCCGTGGCCACGCCTCATCATCAGGTGGGATCTCTGCCGGTGATTCTAACGCGCGAGGGCAAGCCGCGGCTGTTGGAGCCTGGCGGCCTGCGTGACCAGGTGCGCAGGTGTTCATTACCGACCCCGCGATGGTGCTTCTCCTGATCCACGCAGCCCGGTGCGGGCGGCAAGCTGGCTCGCATGGCCACGATTCCTGCTGCTTCGTTCGAAAGCGAGTGCACGCCCGAACGCGGGTCCACGCCGCCCGACCCGGTCGAGCGCGTGGCGCGGCTGCGCCGGATCACGATCCCGACCGCCGGGCACCAGCCGCATTTCGCCCACTGGGCATTTGCGGCCGAAGCGTGCCGCGTCATGACGGCACCGGCGCAGTGGCAACGCTCGCAACTGATCGCCTGGGTGTTGATGCCCGACGGCTGGCAAGGGCTGGTGGCGCTCGGCGGCTTTGACGATCTTTGCGCCTGCGTCGAACGGCTGAAGCGGCGAAGCGAGCGGGTGCTGGCCGCACGCCATCCCGGCCTGGCCGGGTTGTGGGCATGCGACTTTGACGCCGCGCGCGTGGACGACGAACTGGCCGCCGCGCGCCGCCTGGTCATGACCCCGGTGCGCGCCGGTCTCGTGACGCGCGTCGGCGATTACCCGTTCTGGGACGCGCGCTGGCTGAACGACCGCAGCTACGCGGCTTCGTCGCCCGGAGCGGTGGCGACCACCAGCCAGTTGTTGAACGGCGTGTTGCCGTACAGCGGGGTGAAACTGGAGCTCAGCCCCGCGGCGTCGAAGCGCCGGCGCAGCTCGTCTGGGTCCGGATAGGCGCGCGGTCCGGCATTCATCCAGCCAATCGCACGCGAAAACACGTCCACGCCGCGGGTGATGCGGGCGCGCCGGCTGCCGTCATCCAGCCCGGTACGGATCACCAGCCGCGCGCCGGGGACGAGCATGGCGATTGCGGCATCCAGGGTGCGCTGCTGGGCGTCAGGCAGAAGGAACTGCAGGACATCCAGGATCGCCACGCTGCCCTGGTGACGGGGGAGTGCAGCAGCCAGATCTAAACAGTCGAAAGCCACGTCGTCCAGGTTGCGCCGGTCCGCGGCCCGGGTTGCGCCGAGGATCTTGCCGGCGTCGTTATCCACGCCGCGGTACGCCAGCGCGATGCTGTCAGCGCGCAGGGCATGGGCGAGCAGGCCCAGCCCGCACCCCAGGTCCAGCAACGGCTGCGTGCTGCCGCGCAGTGCCGCGCAGACACCCGGATACAACGGGTCGCTGCGCAGCTTGGCGAGGCTGTAGTGGTAGTCCCAGTGCTGGCGGAAGCCGCGTTCCGGGGCGAATGCACCCGCGATCGCGCGCGCCTGGTCAGCCGACAGCGGCGCGCCGGTGACGGCCATCAGCGCGGGGTGGTCCCGCCGGTTCCGGCATCGGGCAGGATTTTCTGGTCTGCATCGGGTCTCGCACCCAGCATTTGCTCGACCACCGGCAAGGCCGCCTCGGCCCACAGCGCGTACATCGCCTGCGACGGATGCAGGCCGTCATCGACCAGCATGGCCACATCGCCGCCGCGCTCGCGGCTAAGCGGCGTGATATCGACAAAGGCGACGCCGTGGCGGGCGCACAAGTCCGCCGCCGCGGCGTTGTACTGGTCGATCTCGGCGGCGATCTGCTCCGCGTCGCGGCCCTGGGCGGTGGCGAAGGCGGTCACGCCCCAATCGGGAATCGACAGCACCAGCACCCGGTCGGGGCGATCTCCGGCCAATGCGATCGCACGTTTGAGTAATGCCTGGAACTCGCCGCGGTAGTCGGCGACGCTGCGTCCGCGGTACTGGTTGTTGACCCCGATCAGCAGCGAGACGAGCTCCCAGCGACCCAGCGGCTCGGCCAGATCCATCGCGGTGGACAGCTCATCGGTGGTCCAGCCGGTGGTGGCGATGACCCGGGACCGGCCGACGGGGAATCCGTCAGCAACGAGACGCTCGACCAGCAACTCGGGCCAGCGCCCGTCCTCCGCCACGCCTTCGCCGATGGTGTAGCTGTCTCCGAGGGCGAGCCAGCTGAGTGCGTCGGACGTGGGCGCCTCCACTCAGGCCACCGCCACCCGTGACGCAGGCTCGGCGTCCGCCTCGGCCTGCACCGCGCGACCGCGCTCGGCTGACCGGTCCAGCACCCGCTCGATGCGCCGGAACACCTCGGCCAACTGCGCCGCTTCCGGCAACAGGGTGATGCGGAAATGGTTCCGGTACGCCACGTTGAAGCTGGAACCCGGCACGACCAGCACGTCTTCGGTTTCCAGCAACTCCAGCGCGAAGGCGTGATCGTCGAAACCCACGGCCGCCGCGCCGACGACCGCCGGGAACGCGAACATCGAACCGCCGGGCGCCACCAGTTGCATGTGCGCGCTGGCGGCGACGCCCTCGATCACCGCCTGGCGCGCGGCATGCAGGCGACCGCCGGGCGCGCACAGCGCGGAGATCGTGTCCGCGCCATGCAGCGCGGCATCGATCGCCAGCTGGCCAGGGACGTTGGAACACAGGCGCAGCGCGCCGAGCAGGTCCATCGCGTGGTGGAAGTCGCCGGTGCGCGCGCGATCACCCGACAGCACCGCCCAGCCGACCCGCCACCCGCAGGCGCGGTGGACCTTGGACAGCCCGCCGAACGACAGGCACGGCACGTCGCCGGCCAGTGGCGCCAGCGGCTGGAAGGTCGCGCCGTCGTACAGGATCGAGTCGTAGATCTCGTCGCACATCAGCAGCAGCCCGTGGCGGGCGGCGGTGTCGACAATCTGCTCCAGCAGTGCGCGTGGGTAGGTCGCGCCGGTCGGGTTGTTGGGGTTGATCAGCACGATCGCGCGGGTGCGCGGGGTGATCAGCGCCTCGATCTCGGCCGGATCGGGCATGAACGCGTTTTCCGGCGTGCAGGTGTAATACACAGGACGGCCGTCGTTGAGGATGGTCGAGGCCGACCACAGCGGGTAGTCCGGCGACGGCAGCAGCACCTCATCCCCGGGATTGAGCAGCGCGCGCAGCGACAGGTCGATCAGCTCGCTGACGCCGTTGCCGATGAACACCTGGTCCGCGGTCACGTCGGTGCCACGGTCGCGATGGAACGCGGCGATCGCCTCGCGCGCGGCGGGCAGGCCTTGCTGGTGGGTGTAGGGATCGGTGCCGGAAATGCCTTCGGTGATCGCGCGCTGCAGGTGCTCGGGCGCACGGAATCCGAACGCCCCGGGGTTGCCGATATTGAGCTTGATCAGCGTCCGGCCCTGGCATTCCAGGTCGCGCGCACGGCGGGCGAGCTCGCCCCGGATCTCGTAGCGCACTTCGGACAGGCGGGCACGGGTCTGCAGGCGGTTTGACGACATTCTGACGGGGAACAGCGACGTAGGGGCCGCCAGCGTAGCCGATTCGCCGCCCACGGACAGCGGCCGGCATGCCGGATTCGCCGCCCCGCTATGTAGAATCGCGGCATGGAACGCCGCCCGCCTCTTGCATGAACGATAACTCCGCCCTGCAGGCGATCGGTTGGCCATTGGACGAGCACGGCCGGCCCGCCGTCGCAGCCTGGCGCGAAATACTGGAGGACTTCCCGACCGCCTACCCCGCCCGGGTCGTGGAGCAGCACCGCACGGGTTACGTGGTTGCGGTTGGGCCCGAAGACGGCGTGGCGGTGGAGTCGCCGCCGCACTGGCAGCGCGCGCCCAGCTACAGGAAGGGTGCGACCCCGACCGAGCAGCGCGCCGGCGTCGGCGACTGGGTGCTGGTCGAGCCCGCGCCCGAGGATGCGATCGTCACCAAGGACCAGATCGTCGCCCTGCTGCCGCGACGCACCGCGATCAAGCGTGGCGCGGCCGGCGAGCACTACAAGCAGCAGTTGATCGCGGCCAACGTGGACACGGTGTTTGTGGTGTGCGGCCTGGATTCGGACTTCAACCCGCGCCGGATCGAGCGCTACCTGCTGCTGATCAGCGGCAGCGGCGCCGTGCCTGTCGTCGTGCTGACCAAGCTCGACCAGGCCGATGACGTGCCCGGCTCGCTGGAGGCGCTGATCGACCTCGCCGCGCAGGACGTGCCCGTGCGCGCGGTCAACGCGCTCGACCCCGACAGCGTCGCCAGCCTCAACCCCTGGCTGCGGCCGGGCACCACGGCCGTGCTGGTGGGCAGCTCCGGCGCGGGCAAGTCGACCCTCACCAACACTCTGGTCGGCAGCGAACGCATGAAGACCGGCGCGGTGCGCGAGAGCGACGAGCGCGGACGGCACACCACCACCCATCGCGCGCTGATCCCGCTGGAAAGTGGCGCCTGCCTGATCGACACCCCCGGCATGCGCGAGCTCAAGCCGACCGGCGAGGAGGATGTGGCGGAGAACTTCAGCGACATCGATGCGTTGGGGGCGAACTGCCGGTTCCGCGATTGCCGCCACGCCAGCGAACCGGGCTGCGCAATCCGCGCTGCGATCGAGGACGGCAAGCTGGATCCGCGCCGTTTCGCCAACTACGTGAAGTTGCAGGAAGAAGTCGCCGGCGCCGCCGACAAGCTGGCCGAGCGGAAGACCCAGCATGCCGCCGCCACACCGAATGCCGCCGCTGCGCCACCCGCGTCCGCCCGCCCGGCGCGCAAGCCTGCGGAGAAAGCACCCGGCAAACCGTCGCGGCAACGACCGCGGATCGACGATGACTACGGCGAGGACTGAGCCCGACATCGTCCATCACGCCGCGCTGGATGCGCGCATGGTGCAGGCCGCACGCGGGATCAAGGTGCTGACGCTGGCCAGTTGGCCGGCCAAGCACGGCGCGAGCTTCCTCGCCGACCATGCCCGCGGGGTGACCCGGCTGCCGCATGTGGACTACGCGCAACACGATTTCCGCGAGGCACGCGCCGAGCTGGCCGCGATTGCGCGCGAAGCGGATGCCAGCCACCCGCTGGGCCAGTACCTGATCGATGCGACCGCCAGCTGGGATACCGCTGCCCGCCTGTGCGAAGCCCTGGGCACGGCCGCGGTCAGTGATCTCTCGCAACAGCTCTACGGCAGCGTGGACGCCCCGCTGCCCGGCAGCGGCCCAAGCGCCCGCGTGGCGGCGCAGCACTTCATCGCGATCGCCGACCAGTTCGACCATGAGCTGGCCTCCCCCGCCGAACAAGTAGAGATATCCGCCACCGCCCTGCAACTGCAACTGCAGCGCGATCTGGACGACTACTTCAACGAGCGCGTGATCGAGGTCGTTCTCGACCCGGACCTGATCGCCAAGGCCGCGGCCGGCGCGACCCGGATCCGCCTGCGCACCAGCGCCGCCTTCACCGACTACGACCGCCAGCAGTTGCTGCAGCACGAAGCCTTCGTCCACTCGCTCAGCGCCCTGAATGGCCGCGAGCAGCCGGTGCTCGGCAGCCTGGCGCTGGCATCACCTCGCGCGACCGCGACCCAGGAAGGCATGGCGACCTTCGCCGAACAGATCACCGGCAACATCGACATCGCCCGCATGAAACGCCTGAGCCTGCGCATCGAGGCCATCGCCTGCGCCCTGGACGGCGCGGATTTCATCGAGGTATTCCGGCTGTTCCTGGACGCCGGCCAGAGTCCACACGAGGGCTTCGCCTCCGCCCAGCGCGTGTTCCGCGGCGTGCCGACCACCGGTGGCCACGCCTTCACCAAGGACACCGTCTACCTGCGCGGCCTGATCGGCGTGCACACCTTCTTCCGCTGGGCCCTGCGCCGGCAGCAACTGCGCCTGTGCCGCTGGCTGTTCGCCGGCAAGATGACCCTGGGCGACGTGCAGCGGCTGGCGCCGATGTTTGAATCCGGCGTGCTGGTGCCCCCGCGCTGGTTGCCCAGTTGGGTGGCGCGGGCGAATGGTCTGGGCGGAATGCTCGCCTTCTCGCTGTTCGCCAACCAGATCCGGCTGGACACGATCGACGATGCGGATTTTGCGGATATTTGATCCTTCCGCGTCGACCCGGAAGCAAGCGGTCAGCCGTTAGATTCCGCCGGCCAACAAAGCCGGAGACTCGTCCGTATTCTCCGGCCCGCCTATCCCCTCCTGGATCTCGCCAATAACCGACTTGAACAGGCTGATGAACTCCTCGGCCGCCTTGGAGGGCCGGCGATCTTCCAGGAATACGCAGTCGACGTTGAACCGGATCGGCGGCGCGAAGGGTCGGAACGCCACGCCGTGGTGGACGGTGGCGCGTGCGGTGAACTCGTCTACCACAGTTATCCCGGCGCCGTGGCTGGTGAGCGCGGCGGCGGTGTAGAAGGTCTGGTTGGAAACCACCTCATGGACCTCGACTTTTCGTCTCGCCATTTCGCGGGCCAATGCGTCGCCCACCGGGCCGCTGGCGGTCATGCCGACCACGTCGCGTCCATCCAGCAGCGACAGCGATACCGAATCGCCCACGTCCGGGATGTCCCCGTGCTGGAACAGCAGCACCATCTGCGCGGTCTTCAGCAGTCGCCGCTTCATTCGCGGGTGCAAGGGTGGCGCGTAGGCGATAGCGATGTCGCAGGTGCGCTCATACAGCGCCTGGAACAGCTCGTCGTGGTGCAGCGTCTGCACATCGAACGTCACTTCCGGATGCAGTCGGCGAAAGCGCGCGATGGCCAGCGGCGCGACGTGCAGGCCCAGCGACGGCACCACGCCGAGGCGGATGTGGCCGCCCCCGATGTTCTTGATGTTGCTGATCGTCTTCTGCAGCGACCCGAGACGTTCGAATATCTCGTTGACTTCGACAAACAGCGCGTGCGCTTCGTCGGTGGCGACCAGCCGTCCGCGCACCAGCGCGAACAGCTTCAGGCCGAGCTTGGACTGGGTGTGGTGGAGCACCTTGCTGACCGAGGGCTGGGAGACGTACAGCGCCCGCGCGGCAGCGCTGATCGAGCCGGTCGTGTAGACGGCGTGGAAGACTTCAATTTGACGAAGGCGCATGCCTTGATCTTAGGGCACTCGTCCGAGAGGCGACAAAGCGTCGACCGCGCATGCGCCGCGGAAGCCGCCGACCCGGCGCTATTCCGCCAGCAACGCATCCAGGGCGCGCTCGCCCGATCCCATTGCCAGCGTCCAGCCCAGCATGCCGTGGCCGACGTTCACCGCCACGTTTGGACGGACACGCCGGATGATCGGGACCGAGCTGGGGGTCATCGGGCGCAGGCCCGCCCAGGTGCTGTCGATCGCGTCGTAGGTGGCCGCGTCAGGAAGGGATTCCCGCGCCATCGCCACCAGCCGCTGCGCCCTTTGCGGATCGACCGCGGCGTTGTGGTTGCCACCCTCGGCCAGTCCCGCGACGCGCAGCTTGTCGCCGAGCCGGCAGAACACCAGCTTGCGGTCGGTGTCGGTGATGCTGACCACCGGCGCCAGCGCTCCCGGCGCGGCGGTGAACGAGTAGCCCTTGACCGGCATCAGCGGCAGCCGCAAACCGTTGCGACGCGAGAGCGCGACGGCGTCGACGCCGGCGCAGGACACCAGTTGCCGCGAGCGCAGCTGCCGCCCGTCGCGCGAGGTCAGCATCAGGCCGTCACTTGCCGGAGTCGCGCTGGCGACCTCGAAATTGAAGCAGGTCGTCACCCCGTAGTCGGCCTTGATGATCTCCAGCAGGCCGATGCAGAAGCGCAACGGGTCGCCGACTTCCTCGGCCGGGGAATGCACCACGCCGGCAATGCCGGTGGCACCGGCAAGCGCCGGCTCCAGCGCGACCGCCTCGCGGGGACTCAGCACACTCTGCTGGACGCCGTATTCGCGCTTGACCGCCACCATGGCCGCCGCATCGTCGAGCGCAACCGGGTCGCGGTACAGGTGCATCTTGCCCGGTGCGGTGTGCTGGAACTCGATGTTGTGCTGCCGCAGCAGGGCGTCCATCGCGCCGCGCGATTCCGTGGCCAGCTCGAGCACCGCAAGCGTGTTTTCGCGGAACCGATCCGGGGTGGCATTGCGCAGGAATGCGATGCCCCAGCGCAGGAAGTCCGGATCCAGCGACCAGCGCATCGACAGCGCGCGGTCCCTGCCCAGGGCGATCGAGGGCAGCTTGCTCCACAGCGAGGGGCTGGCCATGGATTCGGTGTACGCGTAGCTCAGCTGGGCGCCGTTGGCGAAGGACGCACCCATCGCCGGGCCCGCCGCGCGATCAATGATGCGCACCGAAAGTCCGCGCCGCGCCGCCGCATACGCCGTGGCGATACCGACCACGCCTGCACCGATCACGGTCACATCGACGAGGGCATCGTCCACGCCACCGGCCGGATGGGAAGCTTCAACGGTGCTCATCACTGGACGACCTCTTTGCCCACGCCTTCGCGGCGCGGGTCGGCGGCCCATTCCAGCACGCCATCGCGGTAGAAGACACCGTGCAGGCCCGAGTCCTCACCCGAGCCTGCGCGGACCGTCATGCCACGCTGCGACAGCGCGTCCAGCATGTCCGGGGCGAACCGCGACGCCTCGCCGTTGAACCGCTGCCCCCGCGCGACCAGGTTGGGCAGCGCCACGGCGTCCTGCAGCGACAGGTCCCAATAGACCAGACCGACCAGGGTCTTGGCTATATACGCCGGGATCGCCGAACCACCAGGCGAGCCGAGCGCGCCGACGAAGCGCCCGTCGCGGTCGAGGATGATGACCGGGGTCATCGAAGAGCGCGGGCGCTTGCCGCCTTCGATCGCATTGGCGGCGTCCGGATCGCTGCCGCTGGACCAGGAGAAGTCGGTCAGCTGGTTATTGAGGAAGAAGCCGTCCACCATCCGCCCCGAGCCGAAGAAGGACTCGATCGTGGTGGTCACCGACACCGCGTTGCCCCACCGGTCGACGACGACGAAATGGCTGGTGCCGCCGGGTTCCTCGGTCCGGTCCGGACCGTGCGACGCGGCTCCTGCAGGCTGCCCGTGCGCGTGCGAAGGGGCTGCCGTCTTGCCGATCAGTGCGCGGCGCTGGTCGACGTAGGCCGCCGCCAGCAGGCCGTCGACCGGCACCTCGTCAAAACGCGGATCGCCGACGTACTGGTCGCGGTCGGCGTACATGATCCGGCTGGCCTCGGCGAACAGGAACCACGACTGCGGGTCCTCCGGACCGCGCCGGTCGATGTCGGTCGCGTCCAGCATCGCCATCAGCTGCAGCAGGCCGACGCCACTGGTCGGCGGCCGCGGCACGCAGAGGATGTAGGTGCGCAGCAGGCGGCACAGCGGTTCGGACTTCTCGGGCGCGTAGCCGGCCAGGTCACGCGTGCTCAGCCGGCCGGGCCGCGGCGACTCGTGGGTGCGCGCGACGATCGCCTCGGCGAGCTCGCCGCGATAGAACGCCGGCGCGTTGCCTTGCGCCAGCTTGCGCAGGGTCGCGGCGTATTCCGGGTTGCGCAGCAGATCCCCGGTCCGCATCGGGCGCCCGTCGGGGTGGGAGAAAAACCGGCGCACGTCGGGCGCCGAGGCCTGCGGGAAGGTGCCATCGATGTGTTCCTCCAGCCGCGGGGTGACCTGGAAGCCCTGCTCGGCTTTCTCGATGGTCTCTGCAAACAGCTGGTCCCAGGCCAGCTTTCCGTGCTCACGCTGGGCCTGCGAGAACACCGCGACCGCGCCCGGCACGCCGGTTGCGCCGCCCGAAAGCATTGCATCGCCGCGTGACATGGGCTTGCCGTCTTCCCCTTGGAACAGGCTGCCGTCGGCCAGGGCCGGCGCGGCTTCGCGACCGATGTAGCTGGTCACCGCCTGGCTGCGCGCATCGTAGGCCATGATGATCGCGCCGCCACCGATACCGGAACTCTGCGGCTCCACCAGGCCGAGCATCAGCTGCACCGCGACCGCGGCGTCCATCGCGGTGCCGCCGCGGCGCAGGACGGCGGTGCCAGCATCGACGGCCAGCGGGTTGGCCGCGACGACGACGGCGCTGGTCCGGACGTCGTCGGCAACCGGTGCGGGCGTGGTCTGGCAGGCGCCCAGCAGCGCGGTCAGCAACAGCACTCCCAGCGGCAGCCGTCTATCGAAGGAGAGCCGGGCCTTCAGCGGGGCTGGCACGGTGCCCGACCGCAGTATCTTGATCATGGGAAGCACGTTGTTTCCGATGCGTGGTGGAGTCGATCTTTCAATATTCGCGGCCAGGTGCAGCACCGGCCGAACAGCTGACAGACCCCGCGCGGGGCCTGTCAGCTGTTGCGGAGTAATGCTGCCTAGTCGAACGTCTTGGTCACGGTCAGGTAGTAGCCCCGGCCCAGTGCGTTATGCAGGCCCGAGTAGAAGCCCAGGCTCCGCGGCGCCAGGCGCGGATCACGATCGGTGATGTTGCGGACGTTGAAGCGCACGGTCGTGTCTTCGAACACGTTGCCGGTCTTCTTGAAGCGGTGCTCGGCCCACAGGTTGGTCGTGGTCCAGGACGGCACGCGGAACAGCGTGCCGTCAGGCAAGCTGGCACCGGTTGAATCAAACGGGCCGACATAGCGGACAAACGCGCCCAGGCTCCAGTTGCGGTAGCGCCAGCTGCTGCTCAGGGTCGCGCGCCATTCCGGCGTGCCGTTGATGCCCAGCAGGCTGCCGGCGTTGCGGATCGTGAAGCCGTCATTGATCACGCCGTCCTGCTGGGCGTTCATCACCAGATCCTCCAGGTCCGACGGCATCTGCATCTGCTCAAGCAGCCGGCTGCCGTTGAGGTTGGTGGTGAAGGTGCCCCAGTCCGCGGTGCGCAGGCGATGCGAGATGCCGTAATCGATGCCGCGGGTCCGGCGCGGCAGGCGGTTGGTGTACTGGTCGCGCACCTGCAGCACGTTGCCGACCGCCTCCAGGCCGGTGCCGGCGAAGTTGGCGATCTGCTCGTCGCTGGGATCGTCACGCATCACGTTGGGATTGGACGAGCCCTGGATGCGCATCAGGTAGTCCAGGGCCAGGTGGGTCTGCTCGCCAGTGATGGCGATCATCTGCTCCTGGTCGATCTTCCAGTAGTCCGCGGTGAAGGTGAAGTCGCCCATGGCGTCGGGCAGGAAGCGGGGCTGGAACACCAGACCGACCGAGGTCGCCTCGGAGGTTTCCGGCTTGAGGTCGAGGTTGCCCTCGCGTACGGCCTGGGTGCTGAAGGACTTGCCGCACGCGCTGAAGCTGGAGATGCGGCCGGCGCGCAGGTCCGCCTCGCACTGGTAGTAGTCAAGGCGGGTGTTGCTGACCACGGTCCCGTCGGAATGGATCTGCAGGATGTTGGGCGCCAGGAAGCTCTCCGACCAGCTGCCGCGCATCATCAGGCCATCGAGGATGTCCCAGGCAAACGCGACCTTCGGCTTGGCCACGCTGCCGAAGTCGGAATAGCGCTCGTAGCGGCCGGCGATCTGCAGATCGAGCGAGCGAACCAGCGGAATCGCCATCTCGCGCGACACCAGCGGCACCGCTATCTCGGCATAGGCCGAGGCCACCGAGCGCGAGCCGCCGTTGTTGCCCGACGGGCTCGCACCGAGCACGTCGCTGGTCGGGAGATCGGTCAGCGGGTTGGTGTAGCCGATCTGCCCGTTGAGGCGTGGATCGCGCTGGTCGTCGAGCTTTTCGTGACGCCACTCGGCGCCGAACGCCAGCCCGACATCGCCTGCCCACCATTCGAACACGTCGGGACGGGCAAAACGGGTATCGACCTGGAACAGCGATGCGGTACTGCGACGCACCACCGGCACCAGGAAGCCGACGACCGTGTCGGCGTTGGTCATCGCCGGCGGCTGGCTCCAGTCGTCCAGGTTGCCGCCGGTGAAGGGGTTGTAGGCACTCTCGTCAGCGCGGGCGAGGGCCTCGGCGAACAAGGTGTTGCTGATGGTGCCGAACTGGGTATCCACGGTGCGGGCGCGCGAGTAGAGCACCGCACTTTCCCAGTCGAACCCGCCCACGTCGCCGCGGACGCCGCCCAGGACGCGATACGACGTGTCATCGACCTCGTAGGGGCGGGTGGTCTCGGTGGCGCGGTAACTGCTGATGCGCACGTCAAGGCCTTCGTCGGGCGCATCGATGCCCGGCAGGCGGTTGGGGTTGAGGCTGCCGTCGGGCAGGTACTTGGCGCCAAACGGGTTCCAGTAGTTGGATCCCGGCACGATCATCGGCGCAGCGGCGAGCGAGGCAGCCTGCTCCCGCATGCCCTCGTAGGTCGAGGTGTAGTAGCTGACCTCGCCGAACGCGACGAAGTCGTCGTTGAGGTCGTGTTCGATGGTGGTGAACAGGTTGCCGCGGTCGACGCCGCCCATCAGGTAGCGCTGGGAGTTCGCGTTGAAGCGCAGCGGCCGGTCGATGGTGCTGTTCTGCAGTCCGGTCTGGATGCACACGTCCTCGTACAGCGCGGTCACGCAGCCGTTGGCGATGGGCTCGATGTGGAAGCTGCCGGCGGCGGTCGTGATCGCCTTGCCGTCCTGGCGCACGCGCACCCGATCGACCGTCTGGAAGGCGCCCCAGGCGCTGGCGGTCATCCGGTCATCGAACGCGGTCATCCCTTCCCACTGCGTGCCTTCGAAGAACGGCCTGTGGTCCTGGCTGGCGGCGTAGTCGCGCTCGGAGTTCTCGAAGATGCTGCGGTAGGTGTAGCCGCCCAGCAGGGAGACCCGGGTGCGGCCGTCGTTGAACCACCGGCCGGCCTTCACGTTGAAATTGCCCTGGCGGAAATCGGTGCCTTCCGAACCGCCGTACTGGGCCTGGGCGCGCAGGCCCTGGAAGTGCGTATCCATGACCACGTTCATCACGCCGGCCACGGCATCGGAACCGTACAGCGCGGAGGCGCCGCCCAGCAGGGTTTCCATGCGCTGCACGCCGTACAGCGGGATGGCGTTGATGTTGGCGGTCTGGCGCGGCACGTAGGTTTCCGTCTGCGTGCCGGGGTGGTTGACCATGCGGCGACCGTTCACCAGCATCAGCGTGTTGCCGGTGCCCAGGTTGCGCAGGTTGACCGAGCCGACGTCGCCGCGCGCGGCGTTGAGGTTGCCCGCGGTATCGGTGTTGTCGAACATCATGTCGCCGACCTGCGGAAGCGACTGCAGCAGGTCTTCGCCGGAGACGGCGCCGGTGGCAGCCACGTCCTCCTCCGAGACCACGAACACCGGCAGCATGCCGGTGTCGTTGTTGCCGGCAAGGTGGCTTCCGACCACGACGACGCGATCGAGCTCCTTGGCCTTGGCCTCCGCTGGCTGGGCCGCTGCCGGGGACGCGTCCGTTGCAACCGGAGTGGCGGCCGTCTGGGTTGGCTGGACCGGCTGGGTCGTGTCCTGGGCCAGCGCGGTGGCCGGCTCCATGAGCATCGCCGAGGCGAGCATCACACTGAGAATCGTGCGTTTGGGTGCGTAGTTCATTTTGGTGTTTCCCCCGGAGAGCGACTGACTTTGGCAACGCCTGACCCGATGGTAGCCACGGCGGTCAGCGCACAAGGCCACCAATGCTTTGCCAGGGGATAGCCTGGGGCTATGGGATGAGCCAAAGAAACTGCGGGACATCGGTAAGGTGCGGCGGCATGCTCGGGAGCACTCCGCCCTTGCGCACGCTGCCTGCGCGCGGGGCGTTGGCCATAGAAAAGGAACCCGCAATGCCCTTCAAAACGTCTCAGGCGATTTCATCGCGCGCCCTGGTCACCCTTCTCGTCAGTGCCGCGCTCGCGCTCTGCTCCGTGCAGGCCACCGCCCAGACCCGGCAACTGCTGAACTACGCCGCGATCCACAAGCCGGTCCACGGCGAGAAGGGCATGGTCGCCAGCCAGAACGAGGCCGCCAGCGATGTCGGCGCGCAGATCCTGCGCGACGGCGGGAATGCGGTGGACGCGGCGGTCGCGACGGCGTTCGCCATGGCGGTGACCCTGCCGCGCGCGGGCAATATCGGCGGCGACGGCTTCATGCTGGTGCACCTGGCCGGGGACAAGCGGACGGTGGCGATCGACTTCCGCTCCAAGGCGCCGGCGCTGGCCACGCTGGACCGCTTCATCGGCGACGACGGCAGGATCGCTGGCGACAAGCAGGGCTACAGGGCTGCCGGCATCCCGGGCACGGTCTCCGGGCTGGCCACCGCGCACGGCAAGTACGGTCGCCTGCCCTGGGCGCAGCTGCTGCAGCCGGCGATCGCCCTCGCCGAGGACGGCATCGTGCTCAGCCGCGACGAGGCCTTCGCGCTGGACTGGGGACGCAAGCGCCTGGCCCTGAGCCCGGCCGGCGCGAAGGTATTCCTGCATCCCGATGGCAGCGCCCTGCGGGCCGGCGAGAGGCTGGTGCAGACCGATCTGGCCTGGTCACTGAAGCAGATCGCCGAGCACGGTGCAAAAGCCTTCTATGAGGGCGAAATCGCCGAGCGCTTGGTCGCGGGCATGATCGCCAACGACGGCCTGATCCGGAAGGACGACCTGGCCGCTTACCGGGCCGCCGAACGCGAGCCGCTGCGCAGCAGCTACCGCGACCACGAGGTGGTAACCATGTCACCGGCCAGCGGTGGTGGCGCCGGCATCATCGGCATGCTCAACATCCTGGAGAACGTCAACATGGCCGGCTACGGCGCCGGTTCCGCCGACGCCATCCACTACATGAGCGAGGCCATCAAGCTGGCCTGGGCGGACCGCCGGCTGCACCTGGGCGATCCGGACGCCGTCGACCTCCCGCTGCGCGGGCTGGTGTCCAAGGCCTACGCCGCCGAACGGGCCAAGCGCATCTCGCCGCGCCGCGCGAAGCCGGCATCCAAGGTGCCCGGCGGCGATCCATGGGCGCATGAAAGCCCGCAGACGACCCATCTCTCGGTCATCGACTCGGACGGCAACGCGGTCGGCATCACCTACACGCTCGGCTCGGATTTCGGCTCCGGGGTGATGGTCGACGGCACCGGCTTCCTGCTTGGCAACCTGGTCGGCAACTTCTCCATGCGCGCCCAGCTGAAGGCGCGTGAGTCCGGCCAGCCGGAGCCGCCCAACTCACTGCATCCGGGCCGGCGCCCGGTCTCCAGCATGGCGCCCACCTTCCTGTTCAAGAACGACCGGTTGCGCATGGTCACCGGCAGCCCGGGCGGCAACACCATTCCCGGCACGGTGATGCAGAGCATCGTGGACGTCGTCGACTTCGAGCTGAACATCGCCGAGGCCACCAGCCTGCCGCGCATCCATCAGGAGATGGACAGCGACGGCGTGCTGCGGGTGGAGCGCGGCATCAGTCCCGACACCCTGCGGCTGCTGGAGCAGCGTGGTCACCGGATCGAGACCGGCGAGACCATCGGCAGCACCCAGATCCTGTGGGTGGGCGAGCACGGCGTCGAAGGCGCCGCGGATCCGCGCCGTCCGGGCGCCGCCGCCGTCGCCCAGTAGCGAGGAGGCGCGGGCGCCGACGACAGATCCGCACAAAAACCGCTAGCGGGCGAAGTTCATGAACCCGGTGATGATCAGGGCGTTGGTGAAGTCGATGAAGAACGCGCCCACCAGCGGCGCCACCAGGAACGCCCGCGGCGCCATGCCGTAGCGCTGCACCAGCGTGCGCATGACGGCCATCGCGTTGGCCGTGGTGCCGAGCATGAAACCGATGAAGCCGCCACCCATGACTGCCGCGTCGTAGTCCTTGCCCATCGCGCGGAACACCACCACGCAGAACGCCACGACGATGGCGACCTGGACGACCATGTTCACCGCCAGCGGCAGCGCCATGCCGGCCAGCTCCCACAGCTTCAGGTTCATCAGGGCCACCGACAGGAACAGGGCCAGGCAGATGTTGCCGATCAGGTCGATGGTGCGCAGCGGAAGCCCGATCCAGCCCGTCACGTCGTCCACGTTGCGCACCACGGCGCCGATCAGCATCGCGCCGATGTAGGCCGGCAGGGTCAGGCCGAGGGCCTCGAAGCCCTTGCCGATCCAGGCGCCCAGCCACATCGCGACCATGATGAAGATGATGCTCTTGAGCGCGCTGAACTCGCGTTGGCCCTCGGTCTGCGGCGGATCCACCTTGGACTCGGTCACGTCCGGGACCTCGGTGGGATGGCCGCCGGGCGTCTTCAACCGCCAGCGGCGGATGATCACGGTCGCGACCGGGCCGCCCACGATGCCGCCGCAGACGATGCCGGCCATGGCCGAGGTGATGGCAATCGATTCCGCGCCTGCCAGACCGGCCTGTTCAAACAGCGGCGCGAACGCCAGGCCTGTCGCCGGCCCGCCGGCCATGGTCGCCGAGCCCACCAGCAAGCCGAACAGCGGATGCAGTCCGAACATCGAGGCCACGCCGAGACCGACCAGGTTCTGGACCACGACAAAACCGGTTGCCAGCGCGAGGAAGATGCCGACCTGGCGTCCGCTGATGCGCAGCAGGGCCAGGCTCGCGTTGACCCCCAGAGTGGTGAAGAACGCCACCATCAGCGGCGTCTGCAGGGTCGTGTCGAGCTCGAACAGCGTCGTGCCCTGACCGTGCGCGAACAGCACGATCAGCGCAATCACCAGCCCGCCGACCACCGGTTCGGGCAGGTTGTAGCGCCGGAAAATCGGAATGGCGCGGCACAGCGCGTACCCACCAAGAAGAGCCAAGCCGCCCAGGGCGACGGTTTCCACCGCGTCAAGTTGAAGCAATTGGGTTCTTCCCTTGGTTGTGAAAGGTCATCAAACGCGCATCCGCAGTCACGGACAAGTGCCTTCGGTTGGCACATGGTGAAGCATCCGGCCGCCCAGCTCATCCGTCTGCGCGCCGTCGCTGATCGCGACCACGCCATTGACGATCAGGTGATTGACCCCGACCGAGAGCTCGCGCGGCTGGACGTAGGTGGCCCGCGCCGCCAGCGTCGCCGGATCGAACACGACCACGTCGGCGAAGTACCCCGGCCTCAGGTAACCGCGTTCCTGCAGGCCGAGGATATCGGCGCTCAGGCCGGTGGAGCGGTGGATGAAGGTGGCGATATCGAGCAACTTCCTCTCGCGCACGTAGCGGGCGAATTTCTCCGGGAAACTGCCGTACTGCCGGGGATGGCCGTTGGATCCGTCCGAGCTGGTCACCACCCAGGGCTGCTGCATCAGCAGGTCGACATCGTCCTGGCGCATGTTGAAGGAGGCGATCGAGGCGCTGCTGCGCACGCCGGGAGGACGCTCATCCTGGCCGATGATGCGCAGTGCGGCATCGATGGCGGACACGCGCCAGTCGGCAGCGACTTCCGCCAGCGTCCTCCCGGTCCATTCCTCACCGATGGAAGTGAGCAGGATCGCGTCGGCACCGCCACGGCGGCGCAGGTTGTCTTGCATTTCCTGGTGGATGTCGGCCCGCTGCACAGGGTCGGCGAATCGTTCCAGCATCGCCTCGCGCCCACCTTCGCGTGACCACGGCGGCAGCAACGCGGCCGCCAGTCCTGTCCCTGAGGCCAGCCATGGATACTGGTCGGCGGTCACCCGCTGGCCGTCCGCGCGCGCCTGCTCGACCAGCGCGACCAGTTCGGCGGCCTTGCCGTGCACGTCCACCCCCAGCGCCTTGATGTGGGCGATGTGCACCGGCATCCCGGCGCAGCGGCCAATCTCGATCGCCTCGCGGGTCGACTCGACCAGGCCGACCCCGTAGGACGATTCGTCGCGCTGATGGGTGTCGTACAGCCCGCCGCGGCGCGCGGCCTCGCCGGCGACGGCGACCACCTCGTCGGTGCTCGCGTAGCTCTGCGGCACATAAAACAGTCCGCTCGACAGGCCGAACGCGCCCTCGCACATCGCCGATGCGACCAGCCCGCGCATCTGCGCCAGTTCGGCCGCGTCCGGGGCACGCGCGCTCTGCCCGAGCACCCGCGAGCGGACCGCGCCAAATCCCACGTATGGCACCAGGTTGGTGCCGACCCCGTTGACTTCAAACCATGCCCGCTGCCTGGCGATATCCGGGCTGCCGCCACCGTCGACGCCGATCCCGATCGTGGTCACGCCCTGGTACAGCCACGGTGCGTTGCGCCGCTGCGCCGGGTCGTCGGAACGGATGTAGGCGTCGGGATGCGAGTGCGGATCGATGAAACCCGGTGCGACCACCTGGCCGGCGGCATCGATGGTGCGGGCGGCCCGATAACGCTGCGATGCGTCCGGTCCGACCCAGACGATGCGGTCATCGACGATGGCGACGTCAGACTGGCGCATCGCGCCGGTGCCACCGTCATGCAGCGACCCGCCGACGATCAGCAGGTCCGCCTGCGGCAGTTCGGGCGCGGGCCCGTGGGCGCATGCCGCCAGAGCGCCCGCAATGACGGCGACGCGAAGCAAACGGGCGACGGTAAATCCAGCAAAGCGTGGCAAGCGCAAACCCCCTGATGCGATGCAGTGCACTCGACCATAGGTCAGCACCTGTGCTGGCGACACTGATAAAACGCGGCCCGTCCATAACCCCGCGTTATGGGCGGTTTAGCCAGGGCCGGTGGCGCCGCCGGCGCAGAGCGATAGAATCGATGGCTTCTTCCGCCTCGCGTACGCAATGGCCACTCACGACGATTTCAAGCAAGCCGCCCTCGACTACCACAGCCAGAATCCACCGGGAAAGATCAAGGTCGCACCGACCAAGGCGATGGTGACCCAGCGCGATCTGGCCCTCGCGTACTCGCCCGGGGTGGCCTACGCCTGCGAAGCGATCGTCGCCGACCCCAACACGGCCCGTGACTACACCGCGCGCGGCAACCTGGTCGGCGTGATCACCAACGGCACCGCGGTGCTGGGCCTGGGCGACATCGGGCCGCTGGCGGGCAAGCCGGTGATGGAAGGCAAGGGCGTGCTGTTCCAGAAGTTCGCCGGCATCGACGTGTTCGACATCGAACTGGACGAGCGCGATCCCGACAAGCTGGTCGACATGATCGCGGCGATGGAGCCGACCTTCGGCGGCATCAACCTGGAAGACATCAAGGCGCCGGAGTGCTTCATCGTGGAGCGCAAGCTGCGCGAGCGGATGAAGATCCCGGTCTTCCACGACGACCAGCACGGCACCGCGATCATCGTGGGCGCGGCGGTGTTCAACGCGCTGGAAGTGGTTGGCAAGCAGATCCAGGACGTGCGCATCGCCACCACCGGCGTTGGCGCCGCCGGCATCGCCTGCCTGGACATGCTGGTGGCGCTGGGCGCGCGGCCCGAGAACATCCTCGCCTTCGATCGTGATGGCGTGCTCTACACCGGCCGCGGGAACCTCGACCCGGAAAAGGCCCGCTATGCGCGCGACACCAAGCTGCGCGAGCTGGCGGAAATCGTCGACGGCGCGGACGTGTTCCTCGGCCTGTCGGCCGGCGGCATCCTCACCCCGGAAATGGTCGCCACGATGGCCGAGCGCCCGGTGATCATGGCCCTGGCCAACCCCTACCCGGAGATCCTGCCCGACGACGCCAAGGCGGTGCGCCCGGATGCTGTGATCGCCACCGGCCGCTCGGACTACCCCAACCAGGTCAACAACGCGGTCTGCTTCCCCTACATCTTCCGCGGCGCGCTGGACGTCGGCGCGACGGTGATCAACGAGGAGATGAAGCTCGCCTGCGTGCACGCCATCGCCCAGCTGGCGCGGCTGGAAGCGGGCGATCTGGCGTCTGCCTACGGCGGCGAGGTGCCGACCTTCGGCCCCGAGTACCTGATCCCGCGCCCCTTCGACCCGCGCCTGATGGTGATGGTGTCAGCGGCGGTCGCCCGCGCGGCGATGGATTCGGGGGTGGCTTCGCGGCCGATCACCGACATGGCGGCGTATGAGGAGCAGCTGGGCCAGTTCGTCCACCGCACCGGCCTGCTGATGAAGCCGGTCTACGACCGCGCCCGCCGTGACCGCAAGCGGATTGTGTACGCCGAGGCCGAGGAGGAAGTCGTCCTGCGCGCGGTGCAGACGGTGATCGACGAGGGCCTGGCGACGCCGATCCTGGTCGGCCGCCCGGACGTGATCCAGCACCGCATCGAACGCCTCGGCCTGCGCATGCGCCAGGGCGTCGACTTCGAGCTGACCAACATCAACGATGACCCGCGCTTCCACGAGTACTGGCAGCAGTACCACGCGCTGACCGAGCGTCGCGGCGTGACCATCGAGGCGGCCAAGGCGCTGATCCGCTCGCGTCCGACCCTGATCGCGGCGCTGATGGTCGAGCGCGGCGAGGCGGATGCGATGATCTGCGGCATCGTCGGCCGCTTCAACAAGAAGCTGGGCTACCTGCGCAGCGTGTTCGACTTCGACCGCGGCATCACCGGCACCTCGGCGATGACCGGGGTGATCAACGACGCCGGCGCCTGGTTCTTCCTCGACACCCACGTCCAGCTGGACCCCAGCGCGGAGCAGATCGCCGAGGCGACCCTGCAGGCAACCTATCGCCTGAAGCTGTTCGGGGTGGAGCCCAAGGTCGCGCTGCTGTCGCACTCCAACTACGGCAGCCACGACAATCCGTCCGCCAGCAAGATGCGCCGGGTCCGCGAGATCCTCAGCGCGCGCGCGCCCAAGCTGCAAGTCGACGGCGAGATGATGGCCGACACCGCGTGGAACGAGGCGCTGCGCAAGCGCGTCTTCCCGAACACCACCCTGCACGGGCGCGCCAACCTGTTCGTCCTGCCCAACCTGGACGCGGCCAACATCACCTACAACATGTTCCGGGTGGCCACCGACGGCGTCGCCATCGGTCCGATCCTGATGGGCCTGGACCAGCCCGCGCACATCCTCACCAACGACTCCACCTCGCGCCGGGTGGTCAACCTGACCGCGATCGCGGCGGTGGACGCGCAGATCCGGGGGGCGCGCCGGCGCTGACAGGGCGGAACCGGTCGGGGTTTTCGCCCGCCGGTTCCGCGTTTCATCGGTACGGTTTTTCCGCCATGAACCCGGCGCCGCGCTTGCCGCGGGCTCAACCGGTGTTCTGGATCCCGGCGGCGATGCCGTTGACGGTCGCCATCAGCACCTGCAGCAGCTTGCCGTCCTCGCGCCCACTCGCGCGCCAGCGCTTCAGCAGGTCGACCTGCAACAGGCTGATCGGGTCCACGTAGGGGTTGCGCAGCCGGATCGACTGCTGCAGGCGCTGGTCGCCGTTGAGCAGCTCGTCCTCGCCCTTGATCGCCAGCACGGCGTCGCGGGTGCGGCGGAATTCGGCGGCGATGGCCGGGAACATCTGCGCGTGCAGGTCCGGTTTGCCGGTGACCGACGGGGTGTCTCGGGCCAGCTGCGAATAGCACTCGAAAATGCCCAGGTCCGACTTGGCCAGGACCATCTCCACGTCATCGATCAGGGTCGCGAAGAACGGCCAGTCGCGCGCCAGCTCGGCGTATGCGTCGGTGCCGTGGCGTTCCAGGCCGCGCTCCAGAGCGGTGCCCACGCCGTACCAGGTGGTCAGCCCGGAGCGGTTCTGCGACCACGAAAACACCCACGGGATCGCCCGCAGCGATTCCGCCCCTCCGCTGCCGATGCGCTTGGCCGGGCGTGAGCCGATCCGCAGCCGCTCGATCACATCGATCGGGGTGACGGCGCGGAAGTAGGCGGAAAAATCCGGATGCTGGTGGACCAGTGCCCGGTAGTGGGCGCTCGAATCGCGGGCCAGCTCGGCCGCCAGCGCCCGCCAGCGCGGCGCGCGCGCATCCAAAGGCCGCGGTCGCAGGGTGGCCCGCATGACCGCGCCGGCCGCCTGCTCCAGGTTGCGCAGGGCGATCGCACGGGTGCCGTACTTGCGATGGATCACCTCGCCCTGCTCGGTCAAGCGCAACACGCCATCCACCGATCCGCGCGGCGCGGCGATCACGGCGCGCTCGGTCTTGCTGCCGCCCCGGCTGGCCGAACCGCCGCGGCCGTGAAAGAACACGATGCGCACGCCACTCTCGCGGGCCAGCGCAGTCAGCGCCACCTGGCTCTGCTGCAGCGCCCAGCGCGAGGCGATGATGCCGCCGTCCTTGGCACTGTCCGAGTAGCCCAGCATGACCAGCTGGCGGTTGCCGCGCGCCGCCAGGTGGGCGCGGTACACCGGGTCGCCGAACAACGCGCGCATCGTGGCATCGGCCGCCTCCAGGTCGGCCACGGTCTCGAACAGCGGCGCCACGTCCAGCGGCACCACCGGCGCCGCGTCCGCGCCGGCGTCTGCGGGCTCCACGCACCCGGCCACGCGCGCCAGCGCCAACACCGCCAGCGCATCGGCGGCGCTGCGGCTCATGCTGATGATGTAGGGGCCGAACACGCGCTCGCCGTAGCGCGGCCGCAACCGGGCCACGGCGCGGAAGACATCCAGGGTACGCACCGCCTCGCTGGCGTCGGCGTCGGCGTCGGCAGGAACCAGATCGCCCGCCATCATCCGGTGCAGGCGGTCGGCCCGCTCCTGCGCGCTGCGCTCGGGCCATTGCGGATCCTGCAGGAGAGCCGCCAGCGCGGCGTCGTGCACCGACGAGTCCTGGCGCAGGTCGAGGCTGGCGAGGTGGAAGCCGAAGCAGCGCGCGCGCCGCAGCAGCCGTCGCAGCACGAAGTCCCCGGCATGCTCGCCGCGGTTGGCCATCAGGCTGGCGTGGATGCACTCGATGTCGGCGACGAAGCTGGCGGCGTCGGGATAACCGGTGGCCTCGTCGTGGCTGGTCGCGCGCAGCCGGGCCGCCATCAGCATCAACAGGTTGCGGTACGGCATGTCGGCGTGGCGCGGGTGCAGCTCGGCCGACGCCTTCGGCAGCAGTTCGCGGTAGGCGGCCACCTGCCCGATCACCGCATCGCTCACCGACACCCGGCTGAGCGACTGGCTGAGCAGGTCGGCCAGGCGGGCGATGTCACGGCGGTAGGCGGCCAGCACCAGCGCGCGCTGTCCGGCCAGGGTGTCGGCGATGGTGTCCGCGCCCACGTTGGGGTTGCCGTCCATGTCGCCGCCGACCCAGCTGCCGAAACCCAGCACGTCCGGTAATTCGACCGCATCGCCGTAGCGCTCGCGCAACGCGGCCTCGAAGTGCTCGAAGAACACCGGCAGCACCCGGTACAACACCTCGGACAGGTAAAACCCGACGTGCTCGAACTCGTCGGCGACGCTGGGCTTGGCCGAGGGCGCCTCGACGGTCTGCCAGCTGGCGGTCAGGGCCATGCGTATGCGGCCGTGGTCGGCGCGGCGCTCGGCGGGCGTGCGGTTGCGGTCGATGTCGTTGACCAGGCTGCGCACGATCTGGCGCTCCTTGTGCAGCAGCACGCGGCGAACGGCCTCGGTCGGATGGGCGGTGAACACCGGCTCGATGCGCATGCGCGGCAGCAGTTCAGACAACTCGGCCGCTTCCACGCCCTGCTCGGCGAGAGAACCGACCACGTCAAGCAGGCCGCCGGGTTGGGCGCCCTGCTCGGCGCGCTCGTGGTCGCGCCGGCGGCGGATGCGGTGCACGCGCTCGGCCAGGTTCACCGCCTGGAAATAGGTGGAGAAGGCGCGGCCCAGATCGCTGGCCTTCTGCAACTCGTGGCCGGCCAGTGCCTCGGCCAGTTCGGTGACGGGCTGGTCGTTCTCGCGCCGGCTGATCGCGGCCCGGCGCAGCGCTTCCACCTCGGCGAGGAAGTCCGGGCTGCGCTGCTCGGCGAGGATATTGCCGACCATGCCGCCCAGCAGGTTGACGTCCTCGCGCAGGAACGTATCGACCGCCGCGAACGTCACCGTGCGCAGCGAATCGTCGTTGGTAGCGGTAGTGGAATCGTTGTCTATGCTCATCCAGCCACGTTAACGCAGCTGGTGTTGCGGTGCATCATTTGGTGCGCGCCGGGCACGATGCACCGACTCAGTAGGCGAACTCGCGGAATACCGGGTCCACGCTGCCGCCCCAGACGCCGTGATACAGCGCGAGCTTGCGCTCGGCGGGCGTCTCGCCGGCCTCGACCAGCTCCATCAGCGGCGACAGGAAGATCGTCTCGTCGCTGCCCACATCGTTCAGGCGCGCGCGCCGGGCCAGTCCGTGGGCGGAGATCTGCAGCGCCTCGCGGGCCACGTCCAGCACGGTGCCCTTGCGGAACGGCAGCTTGAACGCCTGCCGCGGCACGCCGTTGCGCAGCGCGTGCAGCTCCTCAAGGCTGTAATCCTTGACCAGGTCCCAAGCGGCATCCAGCGCGCTGTCGTCGTACAGCAGGCCGGTCCAGAACGCCGGCAGGGCGCAGATCCGGTTCCACGGCCCGGTGTCGGCGCCGCGCATCTCCAGGTATTTCTTCAGCCGCACCTCGGGGAACGCCGTGGTGGTGTGGTCGGCCCAGTCCTGCAGCGTCGGCAGCTGGCCCGGGTGCGCCGGCAGCTTGCCGGCCATGTAGTCGCGGAACGACTGGCCGGCCGCATCGATGTAGTTGTCGCCGCGCTGGATGAAGTACATCGGCACATCGAGCAGGTAGTCGACGTAGCGCTCGTAACCGAATCCGTCCTCGAAGACGAAATCCAGCATGCCGCTGCGATCGTTGTCGGTGTCGGTCCAGATGTGCGAGCGGTAGGACAGGAAGCCGTTGGGCTTGCCTTCGGTGAACGGCGAGTCGGCGAACAACGCGGTTGCAATCGACTGCAGCGCCAGCGACACGCGGAACTTCTTCACCATGTCGGCCTCGGAGGCGACATCCAGGTTGACCTGCACCGTGCAGGTGCGGGTCATCATGTCCAGGCCGAGGCTGCCGACCTTGGGCATGTACTCGCGCATGATCTTGTAGCGGCCCTTGGGCATCCACGGCATCTCGTCGCGGCGCCACTTGGGCTGGAAGCCCATGCCCAGGAAACCCAGTCCCATCGGCTCGGCGACGGCGCGCACCTCGCGCAGGTGCGAGGACGCCTCGCGGCAGGTCTCGTGCAGGTTCTCCAGCGGCGCTCCGGACAGCTCCAGCTGCCCGGCCGGCTCCAGCGACACCGACGCGGCATCGCGGGTCAGTGCGATCACCCGGCCGTGCTCCTCCACCGGCGCCCAGCCAAACTGGACCAGGCCCTTGAGCAGCGCCTCGATCCCGCGCTCGCCGTCGAAGGTCGGCGGCCGCAGGTCATCGAAATGGAAGCCGAACTTCTCGTGCTCGGTACCGATCCGCCAGTCGTCGCGCTCGCGCGTGCCCGAGCTGAGGTAATCCACCAGCTGGTTGCGGGATTCGATCACGGCTTGTTCTACATGACTGGGACCGGACACTTGCACCTCGTCTTTTCTCTGGGGGATTGCACTGCCGAATGTGCGGGATCAGGCCTGCATTGCAATGACCGCCGCGCGACGGTCCGGGCGCGGAGCGTCCCTGTCACAGCTCCAGCCAGCCCTCGATCACGCGCCGCGCCTCGTCGACACCGAGCTTGGACTCGCCGGAAAACAGCTGCGCGGTGACCGCATCGCCATGCTCGGCCTTGAGCGCCTTGCGCACTTCCAGCAGGGCGGTGCCCTGCGCGCCGCGGCTGAGCTTGTCGGCCTTGGTCAGGATCGCGTGCGCCGGCAGGCCACGGCTGACCGCGTAGCCCAGCATCTGCCTGTCGTACTCCTTCAGCGGATGGCGGATGTCCATCACCACCACCAGGCCCTTGAGCGCCTCGCGGGTACGGAAATAGCGGTCAAGAAAGGCCTGCCAGTGCGCCTGCAGGTCCTTGGGCACCTTGGCGTAGCCGTAGCCGGGCAGATCGACGAGGAAGCGGTCGGTGCTCGGCGGGAGTTCGAAAAACACCAGTTGCTGGGTGCGGCCCGGGGTCTTGGACACCCGCGCCAGCGCGTTCTGCTGGCAGATCGCGTTGAGCGCGCTGGACTTGCCGGCGTTGGAGCGGCCGGCGAACGCGACCTCGTAGCCGCCGTCAGGCGGCAGTTGCGCCGGCGTGTGCGCCGCCAGCAGGTACTGCGCACGGATAAGGGGATTGGCCATGGCGCTAGGATCGCATGGCCGGGGCGACGACGTGCGGGAATCACCGTCCCACGCGTGGGTATCGTGCGGCCATCGGCGGCGAAATGCCGGCGCCACCGGCACTCGCGTTGACCCCATGCGTCGCGCCGATGATAATTCTGCAGTTCGGCGGCCGTTAACAGACCGCCACTTCAGCGTTTTCCGGAGCCCAGCCCCATGAGCCACGCCCGCGTCCTAGGTATCGCAGGTCTTGTCGTCTTTGCGGCGGCGGCCGTTGCCTATGCCCAGACCACCGTGACCCCGGTCCCCGACGCCGCACCGGTGGAGACCTCTCCGCTGGAACCCGCAGCGCCCGAGCACGCGACCTGGGGCGACGCCCAGAACGGCCAGACCCTCGCGGGCACGTGCGCCGCCTGCCACGGGCTGGATGGCAACTCCGAGATTCCGATGTACCCGCGCCTGGCCGGCCAGAGCGAGCGCTACACCGCCCATCAGCTGGCCCTGTTCAAGAGCGGCGAGCGCAACGACGGCATGGCCGCGGTGATGAAGCCCTTCGCCGACATGCTCAGCGCGCAAGACGCGCATGACCTGGGCGCGTACTTTGCGACCCAGAAATCCGGCGCCGGCGTTGCCGACGACACCCTGGTGACCAGCGGTCCCTACGCCGACAAGAAGTTCTACGAGATCGGCGAGAAACTGTTCCGCGGCGGCGATCCCGCCCGCGGCATTCCCGCCTGCATGGCCTGCCACGGCCCGGCCGGCAGCGGCAACCCCGGCCCGGCCTACCCGCACGTCGGTGGCCAGCATGCGGACTACGCCAAGCAGCGGCTGGAGCTCTACCGTGCCGGCACCACCTCGCGCACCGATCCGCGCCTGTTCAACATCATGGCCAGCATCGCCAAGCCGTTGACCGATGAGGAAATCGGCAGCCTGGCCAGCTACATGCAGGGCCTGCATCCGACCGCTGACGACATCGGCGTGGATCCCAAGGCCGTGGCCATGGCGCCGGCGCCCGTCGCCGCGGCCGACAGCGCTGAAGCGCCTGGCGCCGAAGCGAACGCCGACGCCAGTGCTGATGGCAGCGCGCCGGAAACGGCGCCGGAAGCGGCTCCCGAGCCGACGACCGAAGCACCGGCGACCGAGGCTACGCCCGCCACCGACGCCAAGCCGGACGACTCCCAGGACTGAGGCTTGCGAGCCCGACTCCCGAGTTCTGCGCTTGTCGTTCATCGCGCCGGCCGTATCGTTACGGTCGGCGTTCTTGTTTGAGGGAATCTGTCCATGAAGTTCCGCCCCCCCCTGCCCACCTCCGGCCACGCCCGGTTTGCCCGGCTGGCCGCCACCGTCCTGCTTGCCGTCGTCCCCCTGCTGGCCTGCGCGGCGCCGCCCGCGCCGGATGGGCTGGTCGCGGGCACCGATTACGCCGTGATTCCCGATGGCAAGCCGTTCGAGACACGCCCCGGCAGGATCGAAGTGGTCGAGGTCTTCGGCTACACCTGCCCGCACTGCGCGAATTTCGAGCCAGCGCTGCAGGAGTGGAAGCAGCGGCAGAAGCCCGATGTCAACGTGGTGTCGGTCCCGGCACCCTTCGGTGGGTACTGGATTCCTTACGCGCAGGCGTTCTACGCCGCGCAATCGATGAACCTGGTCGAGCGCACCCACCGCGACCTGTTCCGGGCCATCCACCAGGAGCACCGCTTGCCGATCGGCGGCGCCACGCCGCAGGTCATCGCGAAGTTCTACGCCGGCTACGGCGTGGACGCGGACGATTTCGCCGCCGCGATGACCGGCAAGCCGGTCCAGGAAAAACTGGTCGCGGCGCGGGATTTCCTTGCGCGCAGTGAGGTGGAAGGGACGCCAACGCTGATCGTGGCTGGCAAGTACCGCGTGATGGGCAAGAGTTCCGATGACGTCCTGCGCATCACCGACGCGCTGGTCAACCGCGAGCGCGCCGCGCTGGCCCGGCAAAAGAAATAGGCTTTTGACACCGTAACCGGGCGGCCGCGCTCGCGACCGTCACGTTATTTTCTGGAGAATCACCGATGTCCTTGTTGCCCCGCTTCGGCCTGACCCTGGCAGCCCTGCTCGCCCTTTCGGCCTGCTCATCGCAGGCGCCCTCCGGTGCCAACGGCGATGCCGCGCCTGCGTCGAAACCCGCGCAGCCCGCCGCCAACAATGCCTCGCCGTCCACCGCAACCTCTGCGGCCAACGGCGGCGACGCGACGGCCACCCAGACCGCGCCGCGAAACGCCCAGGCCGGCGGCTCGGAGACCCTGGTGCGCACTCCGGGTCCAATCGTCCCTCCCAGGGGTCCGGCGCCGGTTGCGGGAGTGGACTACGTGGAAATCCCCAACGGTCAGCCGTTCCAGCCGGGCACCAACAAGATCGAAGTGGTCGAAGTGTTCGGCTACACCTGCCCGGCCTGTGCCAGCTTTGAGCCGCTGGTGACCGCGTGGGCCGCCAAGCTGCCCGAGGACGTCCAGTTCACGCCGCTGGCGGCGCCGTTCGGCGGCTTCTGGGACCCGTTTGCGAAGGCCTTCTACGCCGCACAGTCCAACGGACTGCTGGCGCAGAGCCATGACGCGATGTTCAATGCCGTCCACCTGGAGCGCAGCCTGGCGCCGGACGCGAAAGAGGACCAGATTGCCCAGTTCTACAGCCGCTTCGGCGCCGACCCCAAGCAGTTCGCCAACACCATGGCCAGCTTCGGCGTGAAGGCGAAGATGAGCCGCGCGCGCAAGTTCATCCAGGGCGCGGGGGTCGATTCCACCCCGAATCTCGTCGTCGACGGCAAGTACCGCATCACCGGCAAGAGCTGGGAGCAGAACCTGGAGATCGCCGAGCACCTGATCGCCGCCGAACGGGCCGCCAGGTCCACCGCCGGTGCGGGCGGTGACACCGCCCCGGTCGATGCGGGCGCCGCGACCGACCAGGACTGATCCGCGCCCGCCTTGCCTGCCATGCCCGCTCCCGACCCCAACCGCCCCACCGATGACGGCGCCCCCGCCGACGCCGGCCCGCCGGCGGGTTCGCGGCGGCTGCGGCTGCTCAGCGCGAACATCCAGGCCGGCTCCAGCACGCGCGGGTATCACGATTACGTGGCACGCAGCTGGTCGCACGTGCTGCCGGCCGGCAACAAGCGCGGCAGTCTGGACCTGATCGCCAAACTGGCCGGCCAGTACGACATCGTGGGTCTCAACGAGGCCGATCCGGGCAGCCTGCGTTCGGGCTTCACCAATCAGACCGAGTACCTGGCGCGGCATGGCGGCTTCGATTACTGGAGCCACCAGCCCAACCGGCGCATGGGCGGCGTCGCGTCCAGCGCCAACGGCCTGCTGAGCAAACTGCAGCCGATCGAGGTCACCGACCACTCGCTGCCCGGACGCATTTCCGGCCGCGGCGTATTGCTGGCGCGTTTCGGCGAAGGCGACGACGGCCTGGTGGTCGCCATCGCCCATCTGTCGCTGGGCGCCAACTCGCGCAGCACCCAGTTGGGCTTCATCGCCGAGCTGCTGCAGGACCACCGCCACGCGGTCCTCATGGGCGACTTCAACTGCGCGGTCGAGCGTCCGGAAATGCAGGCCCTGTTCCGCAACACCCGACTGCAACCGCCCGCCTGCGCGGTGCCCACCTTCCCCAGCTGGCAGCCGCAGCGCGCGATCGACCACATCCTGATCAGCAGCGGCCTGGGCTGCTCGGGCGCACAGGCGATGCCCGCCGCACAGTCCGACCATCTGGCGCTGTCATTGGAGCTCGACGTGCCGGACGCGGCGCTGCGCTGAGCCGCTGTCGCGCTGGCGACCATCAGATCCTTCCGACGAAGCGACAGCGACCGGTTGTCCCGGCCGCGGTCGCATTATGCGCGGTCAGAACCTCAGGTCGGCACGCAGATAGAAATAGCGGCCGCCCGGGATGTCGTAGGTCGACGCGTCATAGCCGTTGAGCGAGCACGACAGGCAGATCGGCGGATCCTTGTCGGCCAGGTTGTTGACGCCTGCGGTCAACTGCAGGCCCTGCTGCCAGTCGAAGCGGTAGCCGACCTGCAGGTCGTTGTAGGTGGTGGCCGGCAGGGTGTTGGTGCCGTCAGCCGGATGGCTGCACACCGCAAAGGCGACCGCATCGCCGCAGTCCTCCTTCAGCTCGCTGATGTGGCGCACGCTCCATGAGGCGTTCCATTGGTCGCGGCGCCAATCCAGCCGCGCCGTCGAGGTCCAGTCAGGGATCGCGCTGTCATTGACCTCGATCCCCACCGCGCGCGGCTGCACCTGCCCGGCGGCACCGACTGCCTCGTAACGCGTGACCAGCGTGTTCTGCCAGGACAGCTTGAACCGTCCGGCCGCGGTCTCCGGCAACGACCAGAAGAGGTTGGCATCCCATCCGTCGGTCTTGATGGATCCCAGGTTGGTGAGCCGGTTGCTGAAACTGTTGATGCCGCCGATCGAGGAGCGGGTGATGCCGTCGCAGTACAGCGGGTCCAGGGTCTGCACGCACAGGTCCAGCTGGGTCTGCGCGTCGATGGCCTGTACCGCCCCCTCCAGGCTGTGGCGATAGTAGGTCAGTTCCAGGTCGAGCCGGTCCGACCATGAAGCGCCGCTGGCGAATCCCGGACTGAACACCAGCCCGGTGGTAAAGCTGCGCACGGTTTCCGGCTCCAGGTCGCGGTTGCCGCCGGTGGTGACCGAGATCTGGCTGTTGGCCTGCACCGCGCCGGTGGGCACGCCCAGCGCGGCGCAGTTGGCAGGATTGCCTTGCGGCGCGCTGCCATCCAGGCCGATCAGGCACGGATCGCTGATCTGCAGGTCGGCGCGGCTGGCCGAGCCGAACAGCTCGCCGATGGATGGCGCCCGGAACCCCTCGGCATAGGTCGCGCGCAACAGCAGCTCGTCGGCGACCTGCCAGCGCAGTCCGTACTTGGGCGTGAACTGGCTGCCAAAGGTCGAGTAGTCCGAGTACCGCCCCGCCAGGCTCAGCTCCAGCCTCTTGCCGAAGGTATCGGGCTTGAGCAGCGGCACGTTGAGTTCAACATACGCCTCGCTGACGTTGTAGTCCCCCGACGTCGGCAGCGATGGCACGCCGTTGTAGAAACCCGCGACCGTCAGCGCGTCGGGCTGGTAGGACCCCTCGTAGCGGCGGTGTTCGGCGCCGGCGGCGAAGGAAAGCGGACCCGCCCACAGCTCCGCCAGATCGCCGGAGATGTTGGCGCTGAACACGTCCAGCGTCTGCTCGCTGCGATCACGCACCACCGGCTGGATCCAGGCCAGCATGTCCGGAGTCAGCGTGCCCGGTCCGCCAAACACGTTCAGCGGCACGCAACCCGGGGTCGCCGCACAGATGGCCGGGTCGCCCAGGGCGATGGCGATGTTGCGGATGTCGTAACTGCCGTAGTTGGTCTGGCGCGCCTCGTTCTTGGCGGTGGAGAAGTTGGCGTCCCAGAACCACGAGCGATCGCCGGCGTCGAACCGACCCTCCAGCCCGGCAGCGAAGTAACGCGTGTCGACGTTCTGCTCGTAGACGCGCGGTCCACCCTCGACCGGGCGCCGGCCGATCATGACCAGGTTGATGTCGTTCTGCGGGGTGTTCGGATCATCCACCGAGACCAGGTCGAAGCCGAACGGGTTGTACGGATTGGCCGCCGAGACGAACATGCCGTCGGCATACGCGTTGCCGGTACCCGCATCCGCGCCCAGGAACAGCGGCTCCGGCGCGGCCTGATTGACCGACTCGCGCCGGTTGGCCAGCACCTTGGCGTAGGCCTGCACCCTGTCGTTGAAGTAGAAGCGGTACTGGCCGAACACGCCGGTGCGCGTGGACGGCGTCAGCAGCATGTTGTATTCGGCGAAGTTGAACCGGTCGGCGGTCGCAAAACAGTGGAACCCGTCGGTGCGATCGCAGCCGGTCTGCGCCGGGTCGTAGAACGGGTCGTTGTCGCCCTGGTTGGGCGTCAGGTCGAGCTCGGCCCCGGTGTTGGGATCGATCAGGATGAATCGCCCGCGCGGCGTGCCCGAGCTGCCGAAGGTCAGCCCGGTGCCCGGGGTGGGAAAGCGCGACTGCTCGCGGGTGCTGGCGTAGATGGGGTCCTGCTCCACGCGGCTGGCGCCGATGAAGAAATTGCTGCGCTCGGTGTTCATGCCCCAGGCCAGGTCCAGCCCCTTCTGGGTGCCGTCGCCCTTGCCGTACTGGCCGTAGTTCAGGGTCACCTGGCCGCCGTCGAAGTCGCGCCGGGTGATGATGTTGACCACGCCGGCGATCGCGTCGGAGCCGTACAGCGAGGACGCGCCGTCCTCGAGCACATCGATGCGCTCCACCAGCGCCAGCGGGATCGTGTTCAGGTCGGTGGTTGCGCCGACCCCCGACGCGGAGGACTCGTTGACCCAGCGCACGCCGTCGACCAGTACCAGCACACGCTTTGCGCCCAGGTTGCGCAGGTCGACCTGGGCCGAGCCGGCACCCACGCCGTCGCCATTGGGCGAGAAACCGAAGTTGCCCGAGGAGTTGAACTTGGTGTTGAGCGCCGAACCCGAGCCGGTCAGCTCCTGCAGGATGTCGCCCACCGAGGTCAGGCCGGTGCGGTCGATGTCCTCTCGGGTAAGCGTCTGCACCGGCGTCTGGCTTTCAATCTCCGCCTTGCGGATACGGGTACCGGTGACCTGGACACTGTCCAGGGTGGTCGCGCTGCGGCCGTCCTGCTGGCCGTCGGCGGTTGGGGGTTGCTGCGCGGCGGCGGGCAGCGATGCGCCCAACAGGCACAGCGCGACAGCGGCCACCAGTGGGTGGCGACAAGGTGCGTTCATCGACTTCTCTCTCCCTAAGAATGTTTCGAAGCGCCACACCCCTGTCTGCGACGAGGCACTGTTGTAAACAATCCCGGGTCCCGCCACAAGCTGCACAGCTTTCCGCCGGAAGCTGCATGAGCGGTCGAGAGGTGTCCCAACTCAAAATGCGCCGGTCACCAGCAGGCTCACCGCCACCACCACCAGGAACACCGCGAATATCCGCTTCAGCGCATCTCCGTGCAGGCGGTGCGCCAGCCGCGTGCCCAGTGGCGCGGCAAAGATCGAGGCGATGGCCACGCCGATCGCCGCCGGCAGGTAGACATAGCCGATGGCATGCGCGGGCAAGGCCCCGGCCGGCGCGTGCATCGCATAACCTACCGCGCTGGCGAATCCGATCGCCACGCCGCACGCCGACGAGGTGCCGACCGCGCGCACCGGCGCAACGCCGCGCCACACCAGCAGCGGCACCGTCATGCTGCCGCCGCCGATCCCGACTACTGCCGACAGCGCGCCGATGCCGCCGCCGGCGGCGAGGATGGGCCAGCCTCGCGGCGCCGCCTGCCCGGTTGCGGATTCGTCTCGCGGTCGGCCGAACTGCAGTTGCGCCGCCGCCAGCAGGCAGTAGCCGGCGACGATCCAGCGCAGCACGTCGTCACCGATCTGGACCGCCGCCCCGCTGCCCAGCCAGCCGCCCGCCAACAGCCCCGGCACCATCCACGCCACCGTCGGCCACAGCACGCTGCCGCGCCGCGCGTGGGCACGGGCGGACGCGGCGGCGGTAAGGATGATGCTGGCCAGCGAACTGGCCAGCGCGGCGTGCATCGCCGCTTCCGGCGGCACCCCCACCAGCGGCAGCAGCCACACCAGCGCCGCCACCAGGACCAGCCCGCCGCCCACGCCCAGCAAGCCGGCAAGCACGCCCGCCACGACGCCCAACAGGGGAAACAACAGCCACCACGCGCTCATCGCAATTCCCGTCATCAAGGCCGGATAGTGGAACACAGCCGCGCAGCGCATCCGGCAGGTTCCGCCTACCGCGTGCGGCCCAACGGGGTCCTGCCGCGGCCCGCGGAGTTCATCGACGCTCGGATATAGTCGCCCGATGCGACCCAAGACCCTGCTCCTGCCCGTGCTTCTCGCCGCGCTCGCGATTCCGTCGGCCGCGTTCACCCAGTCCAGCGCCGCGGGCCGACCCGCGGCCGGGCCCGGCGTGTCCCGACCGTTGGCGACGCCGCCTGCCGCGGTCCAGGTCGACCCGCAACGCGAGCGCATCGGCAGCGCGATTGCCGCCGCCGAGCGTGGCCAGTTCAGTGCGGTCCTATACGCGGATCTTTCCGGCCATCCGCTGTTCCCGTGGGTGGAGTACGCGGCGATCGCGCGCGACATCAACACGCTGCCACGTGCGCGCGCCGAGGCCTTCCTCAAGCAGCACCAGGGCACCGCCGTCGCCGAGGTGTTTCGCCAGGCGTGGCTGGCCGCCAGCGACCGTCGCGACGATCCCTCCGCCGTGCTTTCTGCATGGAGCGGGGACATCAAGAGCACGACCCTGCGCTGCGCGTGGCTGGATGCGCGCCACGCCCTGGGCCGGGTGGACCCCGATTGGACACAGCAGGCGCAGGCAATCTGGACCAGCACCGGCAGGTCCCTGCCCGATGCCTGCGATCCCGTGTTTGCCACCCTGGAGAGCCGCGGCGAGTTGCCGCCGTCGCTGCGCTGGCAACGACTGGAGCTGGCCGCCGACGAATGGGACGGTGAGGTCATGCGCGCGATTGCACGGGGCCTGCCCGCCGCCGAGCGCGGGCTGGCCGAGGACTACGCGGCGTTCATCGACACCCCGCATGCGCGCGCGCTGCAATGGCCCAAGACCGACCGCAGCCGCCGCATCGCGTCGCAGGGGCTGGCCAAGCTGGGCAAGGCCGACCCGAATCGGGCCGAGTCGCTGCTGCCGCAATACGCCCGCGCGCTCAACTTCAGCGAGGCCGATCGCGGCCGCGTGCTGTACCAGATCGCCCTGTGGACGGTGGCATCGTATCTGCCCGATTCGGCGCGCCGCCTGAACGCGGTGCCCGCGGCCAGCTACGACCCGCGTCTGCACGAGTGGCGGGTCCGCGACGCGCTGGCGCGCTCGGACTGGCCGGCGGCATTGGCCGCTATCCGCAAGATGGGCGCCGAGCAGCGCAGCGATTCGCGCTACACGTATTTCGAGGCCCGCCTGGCCGAGCTGGCCGGCGACAAGGCCACCGCGCAGGCGAAGTACCGCGAGGCCGCGCGCTTTCCCGAGTTCCACGGCTTCCTTGCCGCCGACCGCATCGACCAGCCCTATGCGCTGTGTCCGGCGACCGTCCAGGCCGATGCGGCCACCCGCGCCGCGGTGGCAGCCAACCCGGCGCTGCAGCGCGCGATCGGCCTGCACCTGCTCGGCCGCAGCGGCTGGGCGGCGAAGGAATGGGCCGACGCGGTGGCACGTTTCAACGACACCCAGCGCCAGGTCGCGGTGCAGATCGGGCAGGCCAACGGCTGGTTCGACCGCGCCGTGTTCTGGCTGGGCAAGGCGCCCGGGGAACTGCAGCTTTACGACATGCGCTTTCCGCTGCACCACGACACGACGATCCGGCGTGAGGCCGGGCGCAACAACATCGATCCGGCCTGGGTCGCCGCGGAAATCCGCGCCGAGAGCATCTTCAATCCGAAGGCACGTTCCGGCGCCAACGCGATGGGCCTGATGCAGGTCCTGCCGAGCACCGGCGAGGCGGTCGCGCGCCGCATCGGCCGCGGCTGGGGCGGCGCTTCCAGTCTGTATGACCCGGACACCAACATCGTCCTGGGCACGGCCTACCTGCGCCAGATGCTCGACCAGTACGGCGGCAAGCCCTACTTCGCCATCGCCGGCTACAACGCCGGTCCGGCCCCGCTGACGCGCTGGCAGACCCAGCGCCCCGACATGGACGCGGACTTCTGGATCGAGACCATCAGCTACAAGGAAACCCGCGAATACGTTGCCCGCGTGCTCGCCTTCAGCGTCATCTATGACTGGCGCCTGGACGGCGACGCCCTGCGTCTGGAGGACCGCATGCACGGTCGCACCAACGCAGCGCGCAAGCCCTTCGCGTGCCCCACGCCAGTGGCAGGCCGCTCGTGAGCCGGGTGACGGCACGACAGGCGCAACCGGTGAGCCGATGAAGATCTACCTGGTCGGCGGCGCGGTCCGCGACCGCCTGCTCGGCCTGCCCGCGGGCGACCGCGACTGGGTGGTCGTCGGCGAGACCCAGGCGTCGATGGAGGCGGCCGGCTTCAAACCGGTCGGCCGCGACTTCCCGGTGTTCCTGCATCCCGACACCGGCGAGGAGCACGCACTGGCGCGCACCGAGCGCAAGTCGGGCCGTGGCTACCGCGGCTTCGTGGTCGACGCCGATCCATCGGTATCGCTGGAGGAAGATCTGGGCCGGCGCGATTTCACCATCAACGCCATTGCCCAGGATGCCCAGGGCGACCTGGTCGATCCGCACGGCGGCGTCGCCGACATCCGGGCGCGGGTGTTGCGCCACGTCGGCCCGGCCTTCGTGGAGGACCCGCTGCGGGTGTTGCGGGCCGCGCGTTTCATGGCCCGCTTCGCCCCGCTCGGCTTCACCGTCGCGCCGGAGACCATGGCCCTGATGCAGGAGATCACCGCCTCCGGCGAACTGGCGGAACTGGTGCCCGAGCGCGTCTGGCAGGAACTGCGCCGCGCGCTCGCCAGCCAGCGGCCATCCGCGTTCCTGCGCACCCTGCACGAGGCCGGCGCGCTGGCGGTCGTGCTGCCGGAAGTCGACGCGCTGTATGGGGTCCCGCAGCGGGCCGAGTTCCACCCCGAGATCGATACCGGCGTGCACGTCGAACTGGTCTGCGACATGGCCGCCCGGCTGGCGCCCGGCGACGAGCTGATCGGGTTTTCCGCGCTGACCCACGACCTGGGCAAGGCACTGACGCCCGCGCACGTGCTGCCGCGCCACATCGGCCACGAACAAGCCGGCATCGCGCCGCTGCGTGCGCTGTGCGAACGCCTGAAAGTCCCCACCGAGCACCACCAGCTGGCGGCCATCGCCTGCCGCGAGCACCTCAACGTGCACCGTTTCGACGAGCTGCGCGCCAGCACCGTGGTGGCGCTGATCGAGCGCTGCGACGGCTTCCGCAAACCGGGCCGGATCGACCAGCTCGCGACCGTCTGCGAGGCCGACAAGCGTGGTCGCACGGGACATGCCGAAGACCCCTACCCGCAGGGCGAGAGCCTGCGCGCCGCCCATGCCGCGGCACGGGCCGTGCGCACCGACGCCCTGCCCGAAGGCCTCACCGGTCCGGCCATCGGCAAGGCGATGCGTGAGGCGCGGATCGCCGCAGTGGCCGCCGCGACCGGCAAGCGCCCCTAGAAGCCGCCCCCCGGCGCTCGCGATTGCGGCTCAGGGCAGCCGCGCGTCCAGCCGCTGCAGCCACCGGGCAGCCGGCGTCGAGGACAGCAGCAGCCCGCCGAGCACGCCCAACGTATTGGCCAGCGCGTCGGCCACATCGCCCATCCGGTCGGTGGTCAAGCTGGCCTGGGCGAATTCCAGGCCGATGCCGAAGCCGATGATGACCAGTGCGATCAGGGATTGGGTGCGCAGGCGTGCGAACAGCGCGACCGCACCGGCCGAGAGCACCGCATAACCGACGAAGTGCTGCACCTTGTCGAAGCCGGAGATATCCACCGGCGGCAGCTTGTCCGCGGACATCAGCGAGCCTGCCGCCACCAGCACGAACAGCAGCAGCCACAGCGAGAGCCACAGCCACGGCCGCCGGAACGGCCGCATCAACGACAGACGCTGCGGCGCCGTGGTCACAGACGGAAACTCAGGTCGCCAGCGAGAAAGGCGGCGCCGAATTCGACGTCCTTCTGGAAGCCCATGACCTGGAACCGCTCGCCCATCTCGCTGGGCAGGGTCAGCCGCTTGACCTCGTTGATCCGGCGTTGGCGCAGCGCTTCGTCCTTGATCGACTCGATGCGCTCCAGCACGCCCGCCATGCCGTTGCCGAGCAGAAAACTGGCCTGGCTGCAGTACCCGACAAAATCGAAACCGGCCGCATCCCCCGCTTCGGCCAGCGCGGTGAAATCCACCGACGCGGTGATGTCCTGCAGCCCCGGCCACAGCAGCGGATCGGCGTGCATGCGGTGACGGTAGTAGGCGCGCAGGGTGCCGTCGCTGCGTTCCAGCTGGTAGTACTCGCCGCGCGGATAGCCATAGTCGACGAACAGCATCGCCCCGCGGCGCAGGCCTCCGGCGACCGCCTGGATCCAGTACGGCAGCTGCGGCAGGACCTCGGAGCGGTAGCCGTCCGGCAAGGGCTCCTGCAGGCGTACGCCGACATGCTGCACCGCGCTGGCGAGGAAGGCGTCGGCCAGGCGCAGTTCGCGCGCGAACCCCTGCGCGGTCGCCACCACGTGCTCCTCGTGCACCTGGCCGTCCTGCAGCACGAAGCGCGGCGTCGGCAAGGCATCGATCACCTCGTTGGCAAACACCACGCCGTCCCAGTCATCGTCGAAGGGGCCGTCCAGCCAGTCCACCAGGTCGAAGACCGGCCCGATCAGCGACTCGCGAAGCCGCTCGCGCTGGCGTTCGCGCAGCTGCGCGCTGGGCTCCAGGATGGCGTAGCGGTCGGGCAGCGCGTCCAGTTCCAGCAGGCGTTTCAGGGCGACCTCGGCAAACGCGCCGGTGCCGCCGCCCAGCTCGAGGATGCGTGCCTCCGGCCCGCATTGCTGGATGACCGGGGCAATCGACTCGGCCACGCAGGCGGCGAAGATCGGTCCCAGCTCCGGGGCGGTGATGAAGTCGCCCTCGGCGCCGAACTTGCTCGCCCCGGCGCTGTAATAACCCAGCCCGGGGGCGTACAGGGCCAGCTCCATGAAGCGGGAAAACGGGATCGCCCCGCCGTTGTCGGCAATCTGCTGCTCGATGACGGCCTGCAGCTGCGCGCTGTGGGCGAGCGCTTCGGCGGCCGGTGGCGGGAGGTCGAACGGGTTGGAAGAGGCGTGGCTCACGGGATCGCTCGCATTGGCATTGCGGTGGGCAGTCGCGCAGGATAACGGCTCGTGCCTTAAGGAAGCCGCCATGTCCCGCCCCGTCGCCCTGGTCACCGGCAGCGCCAAACGCATTGGCGCGCAGATCGCCCGCACCCTGCACGCCGCCGGCTACGACCTCGCGCTGCACTACCGCCACTCGCGCGCCGAGATGGAGGCACTGGCGGCGGAACTGGAGACGGCGCGTCCCGGCAGCACCCTGATCGTGCAGGCCGATCTGGGCGAGTTCGACCGGCTGCCGGAAATGATCGCCCGCACCGTCGGCCACTTTGGCCGGCTGGACGCGCTGGTCAACAACGCCTCCGGGTTCACCCCAACGCCGATCGGCCAGGCGACGCCGCAGCAGTGGGACACGCTGTTTGCCAGCAACGCACGCGCGCCCTTGTTCCTCGCCCAGGCCGCCGCGCCGCATCTGGCGGTTCATGGCGGCGCGATCGTCAACATGGTCGATATCTACGCCGAGCGCCCGCTGGCCGGCCACACGATGTACTGCATGGCCAAGGCCGCGCTGCTGATGGCGACCCGCTCGCTGGCCCTGGAACTGGGACCGCAGGTGCGGGTCAATGCCGTTGCCCCCGGCGCGATCCTGTGGCCGCACGACGCGACCGCCGAGGACCCCGCGGCTGCCGCGCACGGGTCCCAAACCCCGCCCACCACGGCGGACCAGGCGGAAAAACTGGCGCGCACGCCGCTGCAGCGCACGGGAACCCCGGCCGAGGTGGCCGAGGCGGTGCGCTGGTTGCTGCAGGATGCGGGTTACTGCACCGGCCAGGTCGTGCACGTGGACGGTGGCCGGATGCTCGCCGGCTGACGCCGGGCTACTCGCCCGGGGTCATCCGCGCGCGGCGGCGCAACTCGTAGGCCTTCGCCTCCTCCCCGCCTTCGTCGTTGCGGATCTGCCGGCGCAGGAACAGGTGGATGCCCAGCGGCACCATCACCAGCAAAAAGATGGAGCCGCCCAGGGACAGCCAGCCCACGGGCTTGGTCAACAGTTCAACCAGGATCGGATGCATCGCGCGCCTCCTTGTGGCGGTGTCGATGCATCCATCGTGCCCTAATGCGCCGCCGCGTTCTTGAGCACGATCAAATCGCCGCCGCGGGGGCGAGCGCAACCGTCGCCAGGGTGAAGTCGCGATCGGGGTGGATCTGCCACAGCTGCGCCAGCGTGCGGCCATCGCCGGGCACCACCAACTCCGGGGCAATGTCCGCCAGCGGACGCAGCACAAAGGCGTGCTGCAGGTCCGGGCGCGGGATGCGCAGGTTGCCGGGCGCGGACAGCACGCGGTCATCGAACAGCACGATGTCGACGTCCAGGGTGCGATCGCCGAACCGCGGCCCGCTGCGATCGCGCAGGTGAGCATCCTCAAGCGCGTGCAGCCAGTCGTGCAGGGCCACCGGGTCGAGGTCGGTTTCGATCACCGCCGCGGCGTTGAGGAAGTCATTGCCCTCGAACCCCACCGCGCGGGTGCGGTACACCGGCGAGAGGACCAGGTCGCCGAAGCGATCCCGCAGCTCCTGCACCGCGCGGCGCAGGTGCAGCACCGGTTCCAGGTTGCTGCCCAGGCTGAGGTAGGCGCGGCTCACGCCGGCGCTCCGGTCATGATTCCAGGTCGTCCGACGTATCGGCGGGCGGGCGCAATGCACGCGGCGCGCCGTCGCCCTCGTCCGTGGCCGACTCGTCATCCCCGTCGGACTGGTCCAGCTTGGCGCCGATGCCCGGATCGATCGCATCCGCCATCGGTGACTGCCGACCCGTCACCAGCGCCGACACGTCCGCGCCGCTGGGCGCCTGGTACAGGCGCAGGCCGAACTCGGGCAGCATCGCGATCAGGTGGTCGAAGATGTCCGACTGGGTGTCCTCGTACACCGCCCAGGCCACGCTGTTGGTGAAGCAGTAGAGCTCGATCGGCAACCCGGTCGGACCCGGTTCGAGCTGACGCACCAGCAGGGTCATGTCCTGGTGGATGCCCGAGTGCGCGCGCAGGTAGTGGTTGACGTAGGCGCGGAAGGTGCCGATGTTGGTCACCCGGCGCGTGTTGACCGGGTCCTTGCCCTTGGCCAGCAAATTGGCGTTGTAGGCTTCCAGCTCGTGCCGCTTGTCGTCCAGGTACTTGTCGATCAGCGCGATGCGGCGCAGGCGCGAGCGCTCCTCGGGTTCCAGGAAGCGCACCGAGGACTGGTCGATCAACAGAGAGCGCTTGATCCGCCGCCCGCCGGACTCCTGCATGCCGCGCCAGTTCTTGAAGCTGTCGCTGATCAGGCGGTAGGTCGGAATGGTGGTGACGGTCTTGTCCCAGTTCTGCACCTTGACCGTGTTCAGCGCCATGTCGATCACGTCGCCATCGGCCTGCAGGGCGGGCATCTCGATCCAGTCGCCCACCCGCAGCATGTCGTTGTTGGCCAGCTGGATGCTGGCGACCAGCGACAGGATGGTGTCCTTGAACACCAGCAGCACCACCGCGCTCATCGCGCCGAAGCCCGACAGCAACAGCAGCGGCGAACGGTCGATCAGGGTGGCGATGATGACCACCACCGCAAACACGTAGACCACCAGCTTGACGACCTGCAGGTAGCCCTTGATCGGCCGCTCGTTGGCGCGGCTGCTGCCTCTCACGTACAGCTCGTTGACCGCGTCCAGAACATTGCTGATCGCAAGCGCGATGGTCAGCACCACGAACGCCCAGGCCACATTGCGCACCACCGTCTCCAACCCGGCGGGCAGGTCGGTGATCGCGGCGATGCCGCTGGCGATGATCAGCGCCGGGACGATGTTGGCCAACCGCGCGAGCACCTTGGGCGACATCAGCGCGTCGTCCCAGCGCATCGGAGTCGCCTTCACGACGCGGGTGACGACACGCACCAGGATCACCCGGGTCAACCAGTTGGCCAGCCAGGCGACCAGCGCCAGTCCGGCCAGCTGCAGCACGGTGTATGCGTAGGGGTAGGCCTGGAGCGGCTCCAGGAAGGCCAGGTTTTCGAGCATGGTCATGGCGCCACCATAGCGGCCGAGCGTTCGATCATCACGCCGACCGAGCGTGCACCGCGCACGGCGCCGGGCTTGCCCAGCTTCAGGCGCACATGGGCCACCCCGAACTCCTCCAGGATCAGCGCCGCGACGCGCTCGGCCAGGGTCTCGACCAGGCCGAAGTCGGACTCGCCGACGTAGGCGATGATCCGCTTGCTGACCGCCTTGTAGTTGAGGGTGTCCTCGATGGCATCGCTGGCGGCCGGAATCCGGTTGTCGAAGCCCATCTCGACGTCGAAGACCAGCGGCTGCCGGATCCGGCGTTCCCAGTCATAGATGCCGATCAGCGCCTCCACTTGCAGCCCTTCGATGAATACCTTGTCCATTAACGGTTACCTGTGTGTGTCAACTGCGCGATCGAGCAGTGCATGAAAAAAATAGATTGGGCGTCGTGCGCGTGGAGATGCGCGCGGGCGCGGTCGGTCGATACCCCGTCGTACCGCCGCTCAGAGCGCCGGCAGGGTCGCCATGTCCCAGCGCGGCCAGACCTGAACGGCGGCATCGCCGTGTTGGCCGGCCTGCAGGCGAAGCGCGCCGGCGAAGGCGATCATCGCGCCGTTGTCGGTGCAGAACGCCGGCCGCGGGAAGCTGACCCGGCCGCCGCGCCGGACGGCCATGGCCTGCAGTTTCTCCCGCAGCCGCACATTCGCGCCCACCCCGCCGGCGACCACCAGCGTCTCGCAGTCGGCCGCTTCCAGGGCGCGCTCGCACTTGATCGCCAGCGTGTCCACCACCGCCTCCTCGAACGCGCGCGCGATATCCGCCCGGGCCTGGCCGGACTGGTCGCTGTCGCGCCAGGCCAGCATGACCTGGGTCTTCAGCCCGCTGAAGCTGAAATCCAGCCCCGGGCGATTGGTCATCGGCCGCGGGAAACGGTACGCCCCGGCCGTGCCCTGGCCCGCGAGCGCGGCGAGCTGCGGCCCGCCGGGATACGGCAGGCCCATCAGCTTGGCGGTCTTGTCGAAGGCCTCGCCGGCGGCATCGTCCAGCGTCTCGCCCAGCAGCCGGTAGCTGCCGATCGCATCCACAGCGATCAGCTGGGTGTGCCCGCCCGACACCAGCAGGGCCACGAACGGCGGCTCCGGCCGGCCCAGCGGGTCGTCCTCCAGCAGCGGCGCCAGCAGGTGGCCTTCCATGTGGTGGACGGCGATCGCCGGCTTGTCCAGCGCCCAGGCCAGCGACCGGGCGACACCGGCGCCCACCAGCAGCGCGCCCACCAGACCGGGACCGGCGGTGTAGGCCACCCCGTCGATGTCGGACACGGCCATGCCCGCCTCGTCCAGCGTCTGGCGGATCAGCGGCAGCAGCTTGCGCACGTGGTCGCGGCTGGCCAGCTCGGGCACCACGCCGCCATACTCCGCGTGCAGCGAAATCTGGCTGTACAGCGCATGCGCGAGCAGGCCGTCGCGGGTGTCGTAGACGGCCACGCCGGTTTCATCGCAACTGGTTTCGATGCCCAGGACTTTCATTGGCGGTATGCGGCCTGACCGCAATCGGGGATGCCAGCAGGGTACTCCAGCCACCACAACGGGACGTAGCTACTGCGCGCGTGCGGGCGGCGACTTGCACTGGCGATGCCTGCCTCGCTATCATATGCGGCTCGCCCGGACTTGCCGGGCAGTTCACCCGAACCGAGATCCCGCATGCCCGCCGTTAAAGTCCGCGAAAACGAGCCATTCGAGTTTGCCCTGCGTCGCTTCAAGCGCACCTGCGAAAAGGCCGGCGTCCTCGCCGAGACCCGCAAGCGCGAGTACTACGAAAAGCCGACCCAGGAGCGCAAGCGCAAGGCCGCAGCCGCCGTCAAGCGCCAGTCCCGTCGCGTCGCCCGCGATGTGACCAAGCGTCAGCGCCTGTACTGATCGCCTGGTCGAATGGATCCGATCCGGCGCTGTGAAGGCGCTGTTGATCAGAATCCGTTCGACACAGTTACCCTGACCCCGTCGGCAACGCCGCGGTCCGGGCCTCAAGGAGCAAGCCGGCCGCGCCACGATGCGCCGCCGGCTTTTTGTGTTCGCCGATTTCCCGCCGAGAACCCGCCATGCCCCTGAAACAACAGCTTACCGACGACATGAAGACCGCGATGAAGAGCGGTGCCAAGCACGATCTGGGCGTGATCCGCCTGATGCTGGCGGCGATCAAGCAAAAGGAAGTCGACGAGCGCATCGAACTGGACGACGCCCAGGTGCTGGCGATCCTGGACAAGATGGTCAAGCAGCGCCGCGACTCGGTCAGCCAGTTCGAAGCGGCCGCGCGCGAGGACCTGGCCGTGATCGAGCGCGAGGAGATCCTGGTGATCGAGCGCTACCTGCCGGCCAAGCTGGACGAAGCGGCGATCAGCGCCGCCATCGACGCGGCCGTCAGCGAAACCGGTGCGACCGGGCCGGCCGACATCGGCAAGCTGATGGGCGTGCTAAAGCCCAAACTCGCCGGCCAGGCCGACATGGGCGTGGTGTCGAAGCTGGTGAAGCAGCGCCTGAGCGCTTAAGGGCGCCTTGCGGCAACCGACCACCAAGTCATGACGGACCGTCATATGCGCATCCGCGAGCTCACCGAGCGACTCCAGCAAAGCTGGCCGGCGAAGTTTGTCCAGCGGTTCATCGCCTACGACATCCTCGCCCTCGCCGCGGCGCTGTCGTTCTACACGCTGCTCTCGCTGGCGCCGCTGGTGGTGATGCTGCTGTGGCTGACAACCTCGCTGTACCCCGCCGCGCAGGGCGAGTTCTTCCATCAGATCGGCCTGCTGGTCGGCCCGCAGGTCGAGCAGACTGCGCGCCTGATCGTCGCCAACGCGGAGGAGCGGCCCGGCACCGGCTCGCTGGCGGCGAGCCTGGGCGCGATCGCGCTGCTGGTGGGTGCATCGATGGTGTTCGGCCAGCTGCAGGTGGCGCTGAACCGGGTCTTCCGCAGCGATGCGGCGCGACTGGGCGGCATGCTGGCCTGGCTGCGCAAGCGCCTGCTGTCCTTCGGCATGGCGCTGGGCGTGGGCTTCCTGCTGGTGGTCTCGATGGCCGCGCAGGCGGCGCTGGCGATCATGCTGCGCTGGTTGCCCGACCTGATGCCGGTGCTGGCGGAACTGGTGTCGTTCCTGCTCTACACGGTCGTGTTCTCGCTGATCTACCGTCTACTGCCGGACCGCCCGGTCAGCCGGCGACGGGCGCTGCTCGGCGGGGCAATGACCTCGGCGCTGTTCATGGTCGGGCGCTGGGCGATCGGCCTGTACCTGGGCCAGTCGACACTCGGCAACGCCTACGGCCCGGCCGGCGGCCTGGTGGTGATGCTGGTCTGGCTGTACTACTGCGCGGTGGTGTTCCTGGTCGGCGCGCTGATCACCGCTATGCTGGATGAACACGCGCGGGTAAAGCGCCGACTGGCCGACGAGTACGCGGCCGGCGACGCCCCCGAGCCGGCGGCGCCCGCGGATCCGGCGGCGACCTCCCACGCCCCCACTGCCTGAGCCCAGCCGGCGCGCAACGGCACGGCGTCGGTGGCATCCTAACGTCCCCTTCCTGACGAGACGGATGTCCGACGGACACGCCGGACACCCCTGTATGGCCCGTATTCCCGGCGCGTTCATTGACGACCTGCTCGCCCGCTCCGACCTGGTCGAGGTGATTGGCGCGCGGGTGCCGTTGAAGCGCCAGGGCAAGGAATACTCCGCCTGTTGCCCGTTCCACGACGAGCGCACGCCCAGTTTCACCGTGTCCCCGGCCAAGCAGTTCTATTACTGCTTCGGCTGCCAGGCCAGCGGCACCGCGATCAGCTTCCTGATGAATTACGACCGGCTCGAGTTCCTCGACGCGGTCGACGAGCTGGCCCGCCACGCCGGCATGGAAGTCCCGCGCGACACCCTGCAGCGCAACGCCAACCCCGACGGGCAGGCCCTGTTCGACGCCATGGGCGCTGCGGCGACTTTCTTCCAGCGCCAGCTGGTCCACAGCACTCGGGCGCAGGCCTACCTGGACGGACGCGGTGTCGATCCCGGCATCCGCGAGCGCTTCGGGATCGGCTACGCGCCCGACAGTTTCACCGCGCTGCGCGACGCGCTGGGCACTGATCCGCGCCGGCTCGCGCTGCTGGAACGCGGCGGACTGTTCTCCAGCAACGACAGCGGACGCAGCTACGACAAGTTCCGCGACCGGGTGATCTTCCCGATCCACGACCGCCGCGGCCGCGCGATCGCCTTCGGCGGCCGGGTGCTGGATGCCCAGGACAACCCGAAGTACCTCAATTCCCCGGAAACCGAGCTGTTCCACAAGGGCCGCGAGCTGTACGGCCTGTGGCAAGTGCGCCAGGCGCACAACAGGATCCCGCGGCTGATCGTGGTCGAGGGCTACATGGATGTCGTTGCGCTGTTCCAGCACGGCGTGGACACGGCAGTGGCGACCCTGGGCACCGCGACCACGCCCGATCACGCCGAACTGCTGTTCCGCAACGCACCGGACGTCTACTTCTGTTTCGACGGCGACCGCGCCGGCCGCGCCGCGGCGTGGAAAGCGGTCGAATCGATCCTGCCGCGGATGAAGGACGGCCGCCAGGCGTTCTTCCTGTTCCTGCCCGATGGCGAGGACCCCGACAGCATCGTGCGCGCCGAAGGCGCCGCCGGCTTCGACAAGCGCCTGGCCGGGGCCACGCCGCTGTCGCAGTTCCTGTTTGATTCGCTGTCGGTCGACGCCAACCTGAACACCCTGGAGGGCAAGGGTCGTCTGGCCGAGCGCGCCAAACCGCTGCTGGCGCAGATCCCCGACGGCGCCTTCGCCGACCTGATGCAGCAGCGCCTGACCGCGTTGACCGGGGTAGGCGCACGCGAGCCGGCATCTGCGCCGCGACCGGCCGCGCTGCGCAGCCGCAACAGCCATGGCGTGGCGGCACCGCGCCGCAGCCTGGTGCGCACGGCGATCATGCTGTTGCTGCACCAGCCAGCGCTGGCGATGGAGCTCGAGCCGCCCTTTGCGTTTGCCAGCCTGCAGCAGCCCGGCGTGGACCTGTTGCTGGACGTGCTGGGGGTGATTTTCGAACGGCCCGACATCACCACCGGCGCTCTGGTCGCCCACTTCGAAGGCCGCGAGGAGCACGCGGCGCTGCAGAAGCTGGCGGCAACCACGGTGCCCGGCGACGACACCGCGCCGCGAACGATCCTGCTTGACACCATCGCCCAGCTCGACCGGCAGAGCCGGCACCAGCGCCTGACCGAACTGCAGGGCCGGCTGGCAACCCTCAGTGATGAGGACAAGGCCGAGCTGCGCGCGCTGCTGAGCACCCGTTTCGACTAGCGTCGGCAGCTCCGCGGCCACGAAACCCGGCCGCACCCTGCCCACCGGCCCACGTCGCCCTCAGCCAACCGGGACGAACTCCAGCGGCGAGCCGGGCTGCAGGAACGGCAGCAGCCAGTGGTCCAGCAGCAGGAAGGCGAACAGCGCCATCAGGTAGACGATGGAGAACCCGAACACCTTCATCGCGTACAGCTCGTCGGGCGGGTCCATCAGGCGCCAGGCGTAATACAGGAACGCCGCGCCCAGCACCGCCGCGCCGCCCAGGTACAGATCGCCGCTCATGCCGATGATCCGCGGCAGCATCGTCACCAGCACCAGAAGCACGGTGTAGAACAGGATCTGCCAGCGCGTGTATTCCACCCCGTGGGTGACCGGCAGCATCGGCACCAGCGCCTTGGCGTAATCGGCGCGACGGAAGATCGCCAGCGCCCAGAAATGCGGCGGCGTCCACACGAAGATGATCAGCACCAGCAGCAGTGCATGCGCCCAGTCCCACGGGTTCTGCATGCCGGTCACGGCCGACCAGCCCAGCAGCGGCGGCGCCGCGCCGGCAAGCCCGCCGATGACGATATTCTGCGGCGTGGCGTGCTTGAGGTAGACGGTGTAGATCACCGCGTAGCCGATCATCGAGGCAAAGGTCAGCACCGCGGTGAGGACGTTCACCCACACCAGCAGGATCAGCATCGACAGCCCGGCCAGCGCCAGCGCGAACAACAGCGCCTGCCGCGGGGTGACCTGGCCGACCACGATCGGCCGCCACGAGGTGCGCGCCATCTCCGCATCGATGCGCGCATCCAGCAACTGGTTGATGGTGGCCGCCGAGGCCGCCGCCAGCCAGATGCCGAGAAAGCCCAGCACCGATTCCTTCAGCGGCGGCAACCCGGGCACGGCCAGGAACATGCCGATCGCGGCGGTGAAGATGATCAGCGCGACCACCCGCGGCTTGGTCAGCGACCAGTACTCCCGGCACAGCGTGGCGAACGTACGCTCCATCACGCGTCCGGAGCGCGAATCCGCGCCAGCAGGGAGACGAGGACAAACAGCAGCAGCACCGCGCCGGCGTTGTGCAACACCGCGGTCCACAGCGGCAGCGCCAGCTTCACGTTGGCGATGCCGAGGCTGGCCTGCGCGATGATCGCCAGCCCCAGCAGGCTGGCCCATCCGCGCATGCCCGGCCGCCGTGCGAGGCGCCACGCCAGCCACAGCAGGTAGGCGGCCAGCACCACGGCCATCAGGCGGTGGGCCATCTGGATCGCGATGCGGCTGGCGCCATCCAGCACCCCGCCCTCGTAGTCCACGCCGATGCCGCGCCAGAGCACGAAGCCTTCGCGGAAATCGGTCGGCGGCCACCAGCGGCCCACGCAGGTCGGGAAGTCGACGCCGCACGCGAGCGCGGCATAGTTCGCGCTCGTCCAGCCCCCCAGAGCGATCTGCACGGTGAGCAGCGCCAGCCCGGCCATCAGCCAGCGGCGCAGCTTCAGCGCATCGGCCAACTGGATCGGCAGGTCGGTGGCGCGCCACGCCATCCACAACAGCAGCGAGAACGTCAGCAGTCCGCCCAGCAGATGGCCCATCACCACCAGCGGCTTCAACAGCCAGGTCACCGTCCACATGCCCAGCAACGCCTGGAACACGATCACCGCGAGGGTGAATACCGCGACCCGCGCCAGGTCGAGATTGCTCCAGCGCAGCGCGGCAAACAGCAGCACCGCCTCGCCGGCCACGGCAAGCGCAGCGGCGAGCGCGTGCAGACCGCGCATGTACAGCGGGATCGCGATGGCCACCAGCAGCGAGGCGGCGATGATCTGCGCCATCCCGTATTGGCGTCGGCGGGCGGCCAGCAACGCCAGGGCCAGGGTCAGCACACCGAGCGCGCCGGCGATCATGCGGTGGAATTGCTCGCGCCAGGCCTTGTGCACCTCGACCGGGCGGATCGCAAGCGCCGCGTGGCCGTCGCCCTGGTCCACCGTGGTGGGCCACGCCGCGCGTCCGTAGCAGGTGGGCCAGTCCGGGCAGCTCAGGCCGGCGTCGGACAGGCGCACGAACGCACCGAACACGATCACCCCAATCGCCAGCAGCACCGCCATCCACGCAAGGCGGTGGAAGTTGCGGGCGGGGCGGACCATGGCGGCGCGGGCGGAGGGAACTTCTGGGATGGCGGCGGTCATGCGGGTCTCATGCGGTGGCGCGGGCTGGAAGGTGTCGCGGACAGTATCTCGGTCACATCAACTTCAACAGTTTGGCCAGATCGGCGCGCAGTCCGCCGGGGTCGAATCCGGGCGCGTAGCGCAGCACCACGAACCCGTTGGGATCGATCACGTAGACGGGGACGCCGGCCGGATCGTCCAGGCCGGGGATGCGCTCGCGCCATTGGCCGGCACCGCGGACCACCTGCAGCGTCCGCGGCACCTGCGCATCCCCGGGCGGCAGGCAGGCGGCGCCGTCGCAGACCCACAGGATGTGGACCCGGTCGGCGTCCTTGCCGAACAGGCGCCAGACCGTATCCAGATCGTGCGCGAGCGGCTCGCATTCGCTGCCACAGTCGTCGGGCGGGGCGAGCATGATCCGCCAGGTGCGCTCGCCGGGATTCCACGGATACGCGCCGCCTGTGGCCGTCTGCGGCACCAGCTCGCGCAGGTCGGTCGGCGGCTGCAACAACTCGCCGTGGTTCTTGCGGCCTTCGGGCTGCCAGCCGGAAAACCGCAGGGCGCCGGCAATCAGCATGCTGCCGAAGAACAGCACGCCGATCGCGACCAGCATCGCGCGGTTGCGGTTGCGTGCGCGCACATCCACCGGCGGTGGGGGCTCAGGATTACTCATCAGTGGTGTCCATGTTCGGCAGGCGCCTGCGGCGCCGCGGGGTGCGGAAAGTGAGGATCAACGCGGTGGCCAGCACCGCCAGCGCGAGGCCGAACCATTGCAGCGCATAGCCGCGGTGCTTAGCCGGTGGCAGGGTGTTGGGCAGCAGGGCGAGGTCGCGTTCGTATCCCAGCGGCGAGGCCGGGTCCAGCCGCAGCACCCGAGGCGCCAGCGGCGTTCCGGCGGCGTCGCTGATCGCCGCGAGGTCCACGCGCAGCATCAGCCAGCCCTCGGCCTGCTCGGCCATGCCGGCGCCCAGCGCTATGCCGCCCGACGGCGGCGGCGAGAGCAGCCCTTCGATGGTGAGGTGGCCCGCCGGGAGCTCCACCGAGGGCATGGTCCGGTCGCCCGGCAGGGGCAGCCAGCCCAGGTCGACCAGCAGTGGCATTCCGTGGTCGGGCCGGAAGATGCGGTAGGCCTGGACCCCGACGCGCCCCTCGCGCTGCTGGTTGTCGAGCAGCCATTGCGGGCCCACAGCGAACTCGCCGCTGCCACGTGCCCACTGGTAGCCGTCCCGCGAGTGCGAATCGGCGGCAGCATCCAGTCCCAGCGGCTGGCGCGACGCCAGCACCCGCGCGGCCTGGTCGAGCATCGCCTGCTTTTCCACCGCCCGCTGCAGCTGCCACACCCCCAGCCGCGCGAAGCCGGCGATGACCGCCAGGGCGAGCAACCAGCCCACGATAAGCTGCGACCTGCGACTCATGTCATGTCCACGCCACGCTGCGATAATGTCGACCCGCAGGCCGAAGGCCGGACTGGGCGCATCGGCGCTGGAGCATATTGATGAAGACCCTGGTGATCGTCGGCTTCCTGATCCTGATTCTCTGGAACCTGGGCGCCGGCCTGTATTACATGCTGGTCGACAAGGGCGAGAGCAAGCGCACCGTCAACGCCCTGACCCGCCGCGTCGCCCTGTCGATCGCGATGATCCTGGTGGTGGTCATCGCCGCCAAGATGGGCTGGATCCAGTTTCACGGCGTCAACGGCTGAGCGTCCGGCTCGGGAGAGACCGCGCGCCGGGACGGTAGCAACGATCGCTGCGGGCGACAGCCGCGTTTCCAACCGTTGGCTTGACGGGCGCGCCAAGTAATGACGACGGGTGACGGCAGCGCCTGCAGCGCTGCCGTCGGCGCGGCAGCGGCGCGTCGTTCCGATGCGTGTCGAGAACGCCTCGCCTACAGCACGTAGACGAAGATGAAGAGCATCAGCCACACCACGTCCACGAAGTGCCAGTACCAGGCGACGGCCTCGAAGCCGAAGTGGTCGTCCTTGCTGAAATGGCCCTTCAGGCAACGGAACCAGATCACCGCCAGCATGATCGTGCCCAGGGTCACGTGGGCGCCGTGGAAGCCGGTCAGCAGGTAGAAGGTCGAGCCGTAGATGCCCGAGCCCATGGTCAGGTTGAGCTCGGAGTAGGCGTGGATGTACTCCTCGGCCTGGAAGAACAGGAAGGTGCAACCCAGCAGCACGGTCAGCCCGAGGCCGACCAGCAGCGCGGTGCGGCGGCCGGCCTTCAGCGCGTGGTGGGCGGCGGTGATGGTCACCCCCGAGGTCAGCAGGATCAGCGTGTTGACCAGCGGCAGTCCCCACGCCGGCACGGTCTGGTAGGTACCGCCGATGGCGGCCGGCCCGTTGCTCGGCCACGCCGCGCTGAACCCGTCCCACAGCAGCGCGTTGGTCATCATCCCATCGCCCGCGCCGCCCAGCCACTGCAGCGACAACTGCCGGGCGTAGAACAACGCGCCAAAAAAAGCGCCGAAGAACATCACCTCCGAAAAAATGAACCAGATCATCCCCATCCGGAACGACACATCCACCTGACGGTTGTACTTGCCGCTGACGGACTCGCGGATCACATCGCCGAACCAGCCAAAGAACACCGCGATCATCAGCACCACGCCGACGATGAACGTCCAGCGGCCCCAGCTGGTCTGGTTCAACCAGGCGCCAGCGCCGGTCATCATCACGAACAGGGCGATGGACCCCAGGATCGGCCAGCGGCTGTGGTGCGGGACGAAATAGGCTTCTGGTGCTTGGACTTGGGCTTGGGCTTGGGCCATGGCGGCGGTTCCGTTATGCAATGGGTGCGATGGTGCAATCAGGGCGCGGACACCGGCACGGGTGCCGGGTGGTCCGCAGACGCCTGCTGGGCGGTGAGCGAGTCGTTCTTGAAGAAGGTGTAGGACAAGGTAAGCGTCTTGATGTCCTTGGGCAGGCCGGGGTCAACGATGAAGCGCACCGGCATGTCGCGCGACTCGCCGGCCGCCATGGTCTGGGCGGTGAAGCAGAAACACTCGGTCTTGCTGAAGTAGCCCGACGCCCGCGCCGGCGCCACCGAGGGCACCGCGCTGCCGACGATCGTGCGGTCGCTCTTGTTGTGGGCGAAGTAGGTCGTCTCGTACTGCTGGCCCGGACGCACCTGCATGCTCGCCTCGCCGGGCTTGAACGCCCACGGCAGCTTGGAGTTCACGCCGCCGTCGAACTGCACGGTGATCATCCGGTCCTCGTCCACCACACCCGGCCGGCGCGCGTCGCTGGCGGTGTTGTCGATGCGGATGCCGAAGACCTTCTGGCAGGCGATGCGGTACAGCGGCACCAGACTGAAGCTGAAGGCGAAGGCGATCGCAGCGGCCACCAGCATCTTGGCCAGCCCGGTCGTGGCCCGGCGCGGGGCCGGGCTTGGATCCTGGCCGCTCATCGGCCGATCACTCCGCTGAGGATGAAACCGACGTAGATCACGACCGCCACCAACCCGATCCACAATGCCGTGCGCACGGCCGCCTTGCGGCGGCTCGCCAGCAGGTCATCGGGCAATTGGGGACGTTGGTCGGTCATTTTCCGGGCGAATCAGTGGGTGACATCGCCGTGGGCGAGGTCGCCGTCGCGGATCACCGGCGGCAGCGTGAAGGTGTGGTGCGGCGCCGGGCTGGGCACCGTCCACTCCAGGCCACGCGCGCCTTCCCAGGAACGCATGGCCGCCTTGGCACCGTACTTCTTGGAATGCAGCAGGATGGCGAACATCAGGAACGGCGTGACGAACATGCCGAACGCGCCGATCGAGCTGACCAGGTTCCAGTCCGCGAACACGACGTTGTAGTCGGGGATGCGGCGCGGCATGCCGGCCAGGCCGAGGAAGTGCTGCGGGAAGAACAGCAGGTTGACGAACACCATCGTCCACCAGAAATGGATCTTGCCCCAGGTCTCGTTGTACATGCGGCCGGTCCACTTGGGCCACCAGTAGTACACCGCCGCGATCAGCGCCAGCACCGAGCCGGTCACCAGCACGTAGTGGAAGTGGGCGACCACGAAATAGGTGTCGTGGTACTGGAAGTCCGCGGGCACGATCGCCAGCATCAGGCCGGAGAAACCGCCGATGGTGAACAGGATCACGAACGCGACGGCGAACAGCATCGGCGTCTCGAAGGTGATCGAGCCGCGCCACATGGTGGTGACCCAGTTGAAGATCTTCACCCCGGTGGGGATGGAGATCAGCATCGTGGCGTACATGAAGAACAGCTCGCCGCCCAGCGGCATGCCGGCGGTGAACATGTGGTGCGCCCAGACGATGAACGACAGGAACGCGATCGCCGCGGTCGCGTAGACCATGGCCTGGTAGCCGAACAGCGGCTTGCGGCTGAAGGTCGGAATGATCTCGGAGACAATGCCGAACGCCGGCAGGATCATGATGTAGACCTCCGGGTGCCCGAAGAACCAGAAGATGTGCTGGTACATCACGGGATCACCGCCGCCGGCGGCGTTGAAGAAGGAGGTCGCGAAGAACTTGTCGGTCAGCAGCATCGTGACCGCGCCGGCCAGCACCGGCATCACCGCGATCAGCAGGAACGCGGTGATCAGCCAGGTCTAGGTGAAGATCGGCATCTTCAGCAGGTCCATGCCCGGCGCGCGCATGTTGAGCACGGTGGCGATGACATTGATCGCGCCCATGATCGAGCTGACGCCCATCATGTGGATGGCGAAGATCTGGAAGGCCACGTTGGAGCCGCCCTGCAGCGACAGCGGCGGGTACATGGTCCAGCCACCGCCCATCGCGCCGCCCGGCAGGAACAGGGTCATCAGCAGCATCGCGAACGCGAACGGCAGGATCCAGAACGACCAGTTGTTCATGCGAGGCAGGGCCATGTCCGGCGCGCCGATCTGCAGCGGGATCATCCAGTTGGCCAGGCCGACGAAGGCCGGCATCACGCCGCCGAAGATCATCACCAGCGCGTGCAGCGACGTCATCTGGTTGAAGAATTCCGGGTCGACGAACTGCAGGCCCGGCTGCGCCAGTTCGCTGCGGATGACCACAGAGAAAGCGCCGCCGATGATGAACATCACGAAGCTGAAAAGCAGGTACAGCGTGCCGATGTCCTTGTGGTTGGTGGACAGCAGCCAGCGTTCGACGAAACCCTGCTTGTGGGCGTGGTCGTCATGCGTATCGGTGACGGGGTGCGTGGCAGCCATGGCCTACCTCTGGGATTCGTTGGGTGCAAACGCCGGCATGGCGATCAGCGGGCGACCGCGACTGCAGCCGCGGGGTCGGTTTGGGTGGGGGATTCAGTGCTGGGCCGGGCGCTCTGCGGGACCGCGGTCGCGACATCCGCGCCGGCCTTCCTGGCGGCCAGCCACTGCTGGAACTCTTCCTTGGGCACCGCGCGCACCACGATCGGCATGAAGCCGTGGTCCTTGCCGCACAGCTCCGCGCACTGGCCGCGGTAGATGCCCGGGGTGTCGATGTCGGCCCAGGCCTCGTTGATGATTCCCGGTACGGCGTCCTGCTTCCAGCCCAGCGCCGGCACCCACCAGGAGTGGATCACGTCGTCGGCGGTGATCACGAAGCGGACCTTGGTGTCGACCGGCAGCACCAGCTCGTTGTCGACTTCCAGCAGGTAGGTCGGATGCTCGTCATGGCCGGGCACGATGCCGCTCTGGCGGATGCGGTCGTGCTCGCGGTCCAGCCGGCTGACGAAGCTGACGTCCTCGCCCAGGTACTCGTATTCCCACATCCACTGGTAACCGGTCACCTTGACCGTCATCTCCGAATCGCGGTGGTCGTACATCTTCACCAGCTTGGTGGTCGCCGGCGCGGCCATCGCCACCAGCAGGATCACCGGAATCAGGGTCCAGACGATCTCCAGGCGGGTGTTGTGGACGAACTTGGTGTCGGCGACCGCCCCGCGCGACTTGCGGAAGCGGAACATCGCGATGCCCATGGCGATGAACACCGCCACGCCGATGCCCAGGCAGATCCACAGGGCCAGCATGTGCGCGTCATAGGCGTTGTTGGACAGCGGCGTGACGCCGCGGCCCATGTTGAGCTGCCAGCGCACGGGGTCCGCGCTCTGGGCGAACGCCAACATCGGAGTCGCCATTGCGGCGAGCGCCATGGCGGTTTGCGTGAAACGACCGGCTTTCATCAATTCGAGCCCCAAGATCCGCTTGTTAGTCAGGTGGTGATGCTGTTCCGCTCCGCGGGTAGCCACTGCGAGGTCCGCGCCGGAGTGCCGCGGGTGGTCGAAGGGTGCCGGCGAGCCCGCCCGGGGCCCGTCACGTCGATGCAGACGCTACGGATAGTCCGCAGAAGGGTATCCCCGCGGATGGATCGCGGCAAGCGATCCCCTGCCAGAGTCACGCCGCAGTGTCCTTGATCCGGATCATCGCCGGCGAGCCGTCTGCCCGCTGAACGCGCGTCGACGCCCAGCTGAACCGCCCGTGGCCGGTGCCGCCCGGACGGCCTGAAAGCCCCACTGTGCAAGGCATCGGGCAGGGTTTGCCCCTAGACTATGCGCCTGCCATTTCCTGGCGGCTTTCCGTCGCCCTGCCTGAGCGGTATCGATGACCATCCCATCCCCTTTCCCCGGCCTGTCGACGCCGCCTGCGCCGTTGATCAGTCCCGAGTTGCCCCCCGCCGGTTCTGGTTCCCGCGCCGCGCTGGCCGCGGCGTGGTCGCGCGACGAGGCCAGCCACGTGCGCCAGTTGGCCGAGCAGGCCACCCTGCCGCCGGCCGAACAGGCCGCGGTGCAGGCGATGGCCGCCGACCTGGTCCGTCGCGTGCGCGCGCGCGCATCCGAACAGGGCGCCATCGAGGCCTTCATGCGCCAGTACGACCTGGGCAGCGAGGAAGGCGTGCTGCTGATGTGCGTGGCCGAGGCCCTGCTGCGCATTCCCGATCCGATCACCACGGACAAGCTGATCCGCGACAAGCTCGGCGATGCCGACTGGAAGCGCCACGTCGGCCAGTCCGATTCGGTGCTGGTCAACGCATCGACCTGGGGACTGATGCTGACCGGGCGGCTGGTCGACCTCGCCGATGGCACCAAGCGCGACGTGCACGGCGCGTTCTCGCGGCTGGTGGGCCGGCTCGGCGAGCCGGTGATCCGCCTGGCCGTGCGCCAGGCGATGCGGATCATGGGCCACCAGTTCGTCATGGGCCGCACCATCGGCGAGGCCCTGGCGCGGGCAAGGAAGGGCGACAACGCCCACTACCGCTACTCCTACGACATGCTCGGCGAAGCCGCGCTGACCGCCGCCGACGCGGCGCGCTACCTGCAGTCCTACCGTGACGCGATCACGGCCATCGGCAGCAGCGCCAGCTACGTCGGCAGCGACGTGTTCGCCACGCCGAGCATCTCGGTCAAGTTGTCGGCGCTGCACCCGCGCTACCAGCACGCCCAGCGCAGGCGCGTGCTCGCCGAGCTGACCCCGCGCGTGCTCGAGCTGGCCCAGCTGGCGCGGCGCCATGGCATCGGCTTCACCGTCGACGCCGAGGAAGCCGACCGCCTGGAGCTGTCGCTGGACGTGTTTGCCGCGGCCTATACCGACGCTTCCCTGGAGGGCTGGAACGGTTGCGGGCTGGCGATCCAGGCGTACCAGAAGCGCGCGCCGGAAGTGATCGACTTCATCGCCGACCTGGCCCGCCGCACCGGCCGCCGGATCCCGGTCCGGCTGGTCAAGGGCGCCTACTGGGACAGCGAGATCAAGCGTGCCCAGGTCGACGGCTACCCCGGCTATCCGGTGTTCACCCGCAAGCCCAACACCGACGTGTCCTATCTGGCCAACGCACGGCGCATGCTGGCGGCGGCCGATGCGATCTACCCGATGTTCGCCACCCACAACGCGCAGACCATCGCCGCCGTGCACGCGATGGCCAACCGCGACGGCCAGCGCGTCGAGTTCGAGTTCCAGAAGCTGCACGGCATGGGCGATGACCTGTATGCCGAGGTGATCCCCGCCGACCGCCTGGACGTGCCGTGCCGGGTCTACGCGCCGGTCGGCAGCCACGAGGATCTGCTGCCCTACCTGGTCCGCCGGCTGCTGGAGAACGGCGCCAACTCCAGCTTCGTCAACAGCATCACCGACGAGAGCGTGCCCGTTGCCGACCTGGTGCGCGATCCGCTGCAGGCGGTGGCCGCGTTCGACAGCATCCCCCACCCGCGCATCCCGCTGCCGGTGGATGTCTTCCGTAGTTACGCCGATTCACTGAAGTATTGCGACAGGAGCAATTCGATGGGCGTCAATCTTGCCGACGATGACCGGCTGCGCGAGCTGGCCGAGCAGGTCAACCACGCCGCGGCCCAGGAATGGCGCGCCGCGCCGCTGGTGCCGGGCGCCACCCCGTTGGGCGACGCCCGCGCGGTGACCAATCCGGCCGATCGACGGCAGGTGGTCGGCCACTGGCTGCCGGCGAGCACCGAGGTGGTCGAGAAAGCGCTCAGCAACGCGGTGGCCGCGTTCCCCAGGTGGAACCTGACCCCGGCGGCGGACCGCGCGGCGATCCTGGAGCGCGCCGCCGACATGCTGGAGTCGCGCATGGGCGAGTTCATCGCGATGTGCACACGCGAGGCGGGCAAGTCGATTGCCGACGGCGTCGGTGAGGTCCGCGAGGCGGTCGACTTCCTGCGCTATTACGCCAGCCAGGCGCGGATCATGTTCGAGCCCGAACCGCTGCCCGGCCCGACCGGCGAGTCCAACACGCTGGAACACGGCGGCCGCGGCGTGTTCGTGTGCATCAGCCCGTGGAACTTCCCGCTGGCGATCTACCTGGGCCAGGCGGCCGCTGCACTCGCCTCGGGCAATACCGTGATCGCCAAGCCGGCCGAGCAGACCAACCTGATCGGCTATGCCGCCACGCGCCTGATGCACGAGGCCGGCATTCCGGAGGACGTGCTGCAGTTCGTGCCCGGCGAGGGCGCCACCGTGGGCGCGGCATTGACCGGCGACCGCCGCATCGCCGGCGTCGCCTTCACCGGATCCAACGAGACCGCCAACGCGATCAACCGCGCGCTGGCCGCACGCGACGGCGCGATCGGCACCCTGATCGCCGAGACCGGAGGCCAGAACGCGCTGATCGCCGACTCCTCCGCGTTGCCCGAGCAGCTGGTGCAGGACGCGATGAACTCGGCCTTCACCTCGGCGGGCCAGCGCTGCTCGGCGGCGCGGGTGTTGTTCGTGCAGGAGGACATCGCCGACAAGGTGGTGACGATGCTCGCCGGCGCGATGGCCGAGCTGAAAGTCGGGGACCCCGGCCTGCTGTCCACCGACGTGGGCCCGGTGATCGACAACGACGCGCTGGAGATGCTGCAGAAACACGCCGACCGCATGGACCGCGAAGCCACCCCGATCGCGGTCGTGCAGCTGGACGAGGACACTGCGCACGGCACCTTCTTCGCGCCGCGCGCCTACGAGCTGCGCTCGCTCGACCAGTTGAAGAAGGAAGTGTTCGGGCCGGTGCTGCACGTGCTGCGCTGGAAGGCCGACGACCTGGACGGGGTGATCGACGCGATCAACTCCACCGGCTACGGCCTGACCTTGGGCGTGCACTCGCGCATCGATGCCACGGTGGAGCGGATCGCGGCGCGCGCGCGCGTTGGCAACTGCTACGTCAATCGCAACCAGATCGGTGCGGTGGTCGGCGTGCAGCCCTTCGGCGGGCAGGGACTGTCGGGCACCGGCCCCAAGGCCGGCGGACCGCAGTACATGACCCGCTTCACCACCGAGAAGACCGTCACCATCAACACCACGGCGTCGGGTGGCAACGCCTCGCTGCTGACGCTGGGCGACTGATCCTGAGCGGGTGATCCTGCATAGATGATCCGAGCCCGCCTGCCCTTGTCGTATTGCATCCGTGCATGCGACGGGGGCGCCAGGGGATGCATCGGCGTCACAGCCACCTGTGCGATAAACGTCCGGCGCAGCCACTGCGCCAGCACCAGGTGACCCATGCCCGACGAGATCGACAAGGACGCGCGCAAGCGCGACGACGAGGCGGCCGAGGCGCGTGACGAAGCCGAGGTCGAGGAAACCCTGAAGGAGGAGTCCGACAGCGGCTTCTCGCTCTCGGACGAGGAACGGCGCGACGTCGAGGAGCGCGGTGCGCCGCGCGCGGCGCTGCTGCACGAGATCATCCGCCGCGCCGGCCAGGAGGAGCTCAAGCGCAACATCGCCACGCTGGCCTGGTCGGCGTTTGCCGCCGGGCTGACGATGGGGTTCTCCTTCCTCGCCCGCGGCGTGCTGCACCGGCACATGGAGGGGCTGCCAGGGGCGTTCCTGATCGACTCGATGGGCTACACGTTCGGCTTCCTCGCGGTGATCGTGGCCCGCCAGCAGCTGTTCACCGAGAACGTGCTCACCGCCGTGCTGCCGCTGATGACCAAGCCCAGCGCACACAATTTCGGTCGCCTGCTGCGACTGTGGTCGGTGGTGCTGGCGGGCAACCTGGTCGGGGCGACCGTGTTTGCCTTCGGCCTGCTGCACATGCAGCAGTTCGATGCCACCGGGCAGGCCGCCTTCGTCGCGATCGGGCACGAGCTGATGGAGAACAGTGCGCTGGAGATGTTCACCAAGGGCATCCTGGCCGGATGGATCATCGCGATGATGGTCTGGATGATGGCGGCCACCGAGCGCGCACGCGTCGCGATCATCCTGATCTGCACCTACCTGATCGCGATCGGCGGATTCACCCATATCGTGGTCGGTTCGGCGGAGGCGATGTACATGGTGTTCGCCGGCGAGTCCTCGTTTGCGGACGCCGCGCTGCGCTTCGCCCTGCCCACCTTGGCCGGCAACGTGGTCGGCGGCAGCCTGATCTTCGCCCTGCTCAGCCACGCCCAGGTGCGCAGCGGCGGCGACTGAGCGGGTGCGAGCGGGCGACATGCGCCGGCGGGCCGCTGACCGGACGCCGGGTTGATCGCCCTGCCCGGCCGGACGCCTACACCAGTGCGCCGCCGCAGCTGGAGCCCTGCCCCGCCGTGCAGCCGTAGCAGTGTTGCGCTGTGGCGATCGCGCGGGTCACCGGACCGCCGAGCAGGTCGCGCAGGTGCGGCCGGGGTGCATCGCTGGCGGAGGGTTCGCGCGCGCCCAGCGGCAGGTCCAGCATCTGGTTGAAATCGCAGTCGTAGACATGGCCCAGGTAGTCGACGCTGATCAGCGAGCGGCACATCACCCCGGCCAGGTTTTCCGTGCGGTGCGCCTGCTTCAGGGTCGCCATGTAGGGGGCGAACTCGCCCTTGGACACCAGCCACGAGCCGTAGCGCTGGATCGGCATGTTTGCCATCGTGTAGAGCCGGTTGAACACGATGCCGAAGTCGTCCTGCATCAGGCGCCGGTAGTCGGCCTGCAGCTGCGCCTGCGGGGGCGGCAGGAACGCACCGTTGGGGTTGTAGACGAGGTTCAGGACCAGCCCACTGCCGGGCTGCCCGTAGCCCAGCGTGTTGAGGGTCCGCAGCGCGCGGATGGAGGCCTCGAACACGCCTTTGCCGCGCTGCTCGGTGACATTCTGCTCGCTGTGACAGGGCAGCGAGGCGATCGCCTCCACGCTGTGGCGGGCCAGGAATTCGCCCACCCAGTCGTAGCCAGGCTCTTCCATGATGGTCGGGTTGAGCCGGTCCATGACATGCAGGCCGGCATCGCGGGCCTGCTCGACCAGCCAGCGGAAGTGCGGATTCATCTCCGGCGAGCCGCCGGTCACGTCAAGCGTGCCCACACCGTGGCGGGCGGCCACCTGCAGCGCGAGCTCCATCGTCGGCCGGTCCATCAGCTCGGTCCGGCGCGGGCCGGCGGCGACGTGGCAATGGATGCAGCTGAGGTTGCACAGATAGCCCAGGTTGAGCTGCAGGGTCTGCAGCCGGCCACGCGTGATGCGCGGGAAATCGCTGTCGCGCAGCAGCGGCCAGGTGTCATGCATCGGGGGTTTCCTTGTCGGCGAAGCGAGCCGGCGCTGGTCCGGCCACCGGCGCGGCGCGGAACGGCTGCAGCAGCAGCGCGGGCAGCCCAAGCTCGTCAGGCGTACGCCATTGCCTCAGGCCGATCGGCATCTCACGCTCCGGACGCAGCGGGCGTGGCGTGTAGCTGCCAAAGAGTCGATCCCAGGCCGACAGCAGGAAGCCGTAGTTGCTGTCGGTCTCGTGGCGCAGCACCGAGTGATGGGTGCGGTGCATCGAGGGGGTGACCACGGCCGCGCGCAGCCACGGCTCGATGCGCGGCGGGAACGCGAAGTCGGCGTGGGTGAACAGGCTGGCAGCCGCCAGCAGTATCTCGAACGCGACCACGCCCAGCGCCGGCGCGCCCAGCAGATAGACCAGGGTCAGCTTGATCCCCATTGAGAAGGCCATCTCCAGCGGGTGGAAGCGCACCCCCAGGGTGACGTCGAAGCCCAGGTCGGTGTGGTGCACGCGGTGCATCCGCCACAGCAGCGGGACGGTATGCAGCAATCGGTGCTGGGCGTAGATCGCGGCGTCCATCACCAGCACCGTCAGCCCGATCTCGAGCCACGCCGGCAACCCCATCAGGCCGAACAAGCCGCCGCCGCGTGAGTGCACCGACATCGCCACCGCGACCGCGAGCACGGGGAAGACCAGCCGCAGCAGCCCAGTGTTGATGAGCATCAGTCCGAGGTTCGCCAGCTGACGACGCGCCGGGCGGGCGTCGCCGCGCGCGGGCCAGATGCGCTCGGCGATGGCCAGCGCGCCGAGCACTGCGACGAAGCTGCCCAGACGCAGGGCGGCTTCGTGCTGCATCACCCAATCGCTCGGATTCATTGCGGCGCAGCCGGCACGGTGGAACGCAAGCTCCGGCGGCGCACGCGTGGGCGGCGGCGAATCGGCGCGTGCGCGGGCGTCATTGGCTCGCGTCCCTGTCCCGCATCGCAGGGGTGTCGTGCATCCATTGCGCCAGTGTGCGCTGCTCGCGGGTGGGCGAGACCAGCGCGGCCAGCGCGCGTTGCACAGGCTTCAGGTCCCCGGCGCGATCGACGTCGGTGAGCGTTGCCAGCGTTTGCCAGGATCCGTATGGCCGCAAGGATTCGTGGAACCGGTTCGCGGTATCGGCCTGACTGTAGCCGATCCGGGTCCAGGCCTGCAGCGGGACCGCCTTGTTGCTGCCGAACAGCCAGAAGCCGCCATCGCTGGCCGGACCCAACGACAGACGCGGCTCGGTCGCGCCCGCGACAGCCAACCAGCGCGTCGCCTCACCGAGCAACGACGCCGTCAGTTGCGGCGCGTCCGCGCCGATCAGGAGCGCAAAACCGTGCCGCTCGACCAGCGCCGAATGCACGCGCGCCATGCGCGTTCCCAGATCGCCATCGCCCTGGGCCAGGGTCGGCAGGCCGGTCCACGCACTTTCTGCGCCGGCTTCGGCCACCGCCCAGTACACGGTCAGTCCAAATTGTTCGCGCGCCTGGGCGGCCACCGAGGCGACCGCCTCGGCTGCAAGCTCATACCACCGCTGCGCGTAGGCCGTTCCGGTGCCGGCGGCCAAGCGTGTCTTCAGCGCCGATCGTCCCGGCGTCTTGACGAAGATCGCCAGTGCACCGCTCACCGCGGCTGCTCCGTGCGCGAGAAGCGCCACGCCTGGCGTAGGGTCTCGGCGACGTGCCGCATAGTGGTTGCGGCCCAGCCACGCGCGGCATAGCGACGGGCGCTAGTGTGGAGCGGCGCGCCGACGGCGACAACCGGCGCGCCGGCGCGACGCACGCGCCAGACCAGTTGATGGTCCTCGCCACGGTTGGTCGCCGGATCGAACCCGCCCGCCGCAGTGAACAGGCTTCGCGGCAGCACGAATCCCTGGTCGCCGAATGGCAGGCGCAGCACCCGGCTGCGCAGCCAGACGCCGGCGCTGTTGAGGCGCATCAGCGCGGGACCGTCGCCGAGAAAGCGCAGATCGAAGTAGCCCAGCGCCGATCGACCTTCTGCGACAAAGCGCGCCAGCGCCGGCAGGGTTTCCGGCGCGAGCGCGGCATCGGCATGCAGGAACCACAGCCACTGCCGGTCTCCCGCCGCGGCGCCGGCGTTTTGTTGCAGCGATCGGCCCACCGGTGAGTGCAAGACCTGCCACTGCGGGCCGGTCGGCGCATCCACGGGTGGCATGCCGCGAACGTCCGCAGACTGTCGCTCGTAAAAGGGCCCCGCTTCGCATTCCACCACAACCACCTGCGCACCGGTCGGGAGCCGGCTGAGCTGCTCGCGCAGCCGCGGCGATAGGCGGTCCCCGGGACCCACCGGGACCACGACGGTCAGCCGGGCCAGCGGCGCGAGCGCGCTGTCTGGCTCCATAACCGCAACCACCGCTCAGCCCCGCCGCCAGGCGAAGTAGCGCTTTGCCCAGCGCAGCACACCGGCCGGTGCGTTGGCGCGCTTCCAGTTGCCGGCGACGTGTTTGTTGGCTTCGGCAAAAGTCGGATAGACGTGGATCGTCCCCAGCAGCTTGTTCAGGCCGATGCCGTGTTTCATGGCGAGCACGAATTCGGCCAGCATCTCGGAGGCATGCGCGCCCACGATCGTGGCACCCAGGATGCGGTCCTTGCCCGGCGCGGTGAGCACCTTGACGAAGCCGGCATCGGCGCCGTCGGCGATCGCCCGGTCCAGGCCGTCCAGTGCGTAGCGGGTGACTTCGACCGCGATCTCCTGCTCGCGGGCCTCATCCTCGGACAGGCCCACGCGCGCCACTTCCGGATCGGTAAATGTGGCCCAGGGAATGACCCGGTAGTCGACCTTGAACGACCACCACGGGGCCAGCAGCGCGTTCACCGTCGCGTACCAGGCCTGATGCGAGGCGACGTGGGTGAACTGGTAGGGACCGGTAACATCGCCGCAGACCAGGATGTTGGGGAAATTGGTGCGCAGCATCGGGTCGGCATCGATGGTCTTGCGCTCGTTGATGCGCACGCCCAGCTCCTCCAGTCCGAAGCCTTCCACGTTGGCGCTGCGGCCCAGCGCCACCAGCAGGGCGTCGTATTCGAAGACCACCTCGGCGCCGTCGTGGTCACACACCAGCCGTCCGCCCGCGCCGCTGCCCTGGACCCGCGACGCCTTGTGGCCGGTGGCCAGATGCACGCCGTCCCGCTGCAGTTGCCGCGCGACCGCCTCGGCGGCGTCGGCATCCTCGCGTCCCAGCAGGCGCTGCGCCATCTCCACCACGGTCACCTCGCTGCCGAAGCGCGCGAAGGCCTGCGCCAGCTCGCAACCGATCGGCCCGCCGCCGAGCACGAGCAGCCGTTTCGGCAGTTCGCGCAGGCCCCACAGCTTGTCACTGGTCAGGTAGTGCGCGCCGTCCAGCCCGGGAATCGGCGGCACCAGGGGACGTGCACCGGTGGCGATGATCAGGCTGCGCGCACTCAGGCGCTGCCCGTCGACCTCGACCTCCCACGGGCTCAGCACCCTCGCCGCGCCGGTGATGACCTCCACGCCGAGACCGGTGTATCGCTCGACCGAATCGTGCGGTGCGATCCGTGCGATCACCTGCTGCACCCGCTCCATCGCGTCGGCGAAATCGAACTCCGCGGACATCGCGCGCACGCCATAGCGCTGGCTGTCACCTGCCTCTGCCAGCAGGCGCGCGGTGCGCAGCAGGGCCTTGGACGGTACGCAGCCGGTGTTCAGGCAGTCGCCGCCCATGGCGTCTTTTTCCACCAGCCCGACCCGCGCCTTCACCGTGGCGGCGATGTAGGCCGAGACCAGACCCGCCGACCCCGCCCCGATCACCAGCACGTTGTAGTCGAACCGCCGCGGCTTCCGGTGGCCGCGGTAGACCCGGCGCGCCGCCAGCCACGCGGTGAATCCCTTGGCCAGCAGCGGCAGTGCGCCCAGCAACAACAGCGCGAGCAGCAGGCCAGGCGAAAGTACACCGGCCAGCGAATCAATCCGCGCGAGTTGGGTGCCGGCGTACACGTACACCACGGTCGCCGGCAGCATGCCCAGCTGACTGACCCAGTAGAACGTGCGCAGCGGCAGCGCGGTCAGGCCGGCCAGCAGGTTGACCAGGAAGAACGGGAACACCGGTACCAGGCGCAGGGTCAGGAGGTAGCGCCAGCCGTCAACCGCGATGCCGGCGTCGATCTTCTTCAGCCGCTCGCCGTAGCGCGCCCGCAGGCGCTCGCGCAGGGCAAACCGGGCCACCAGAAACGCCAGGCTGGCGCCGATACTGCTGGCAAAGGAGACCAGCACCGTGCCTTCCAGCAGCCCGAACAGCGCGCCGGCGGCAATGGTCAGCACGGCCGCGCCAGGCACGGATGTGGCGGCGACCGCGACATAAACCAGGAAGAACGTGCCCGCCGCCAGCCAGCGGTTCTGCCCGACCCATTCGCCCAGGCCGGCTTGCCGGGCCTTGAGCTGCTCCAGGGTCAGCAGGTCGGCCAGCCCCGCTTGCCAGGCCCACAGCAGCGCCGAGATGGCGAGCAGCAAAACGAGCCAGCCCCACCGTCGCTGGAACGCGCGGTCGTCCATCCTGCCTCCGGAGTTGTGATGATCGGGCTTGCCGGACGCGTTCACCCGCCGGCCATCCCACGACGCCCAGTATGAAGCGTCCACGTGCGACTCGATAAAGCGGATGCTCGAGTCCGTCAGGTCGGCAACGCAACCGGAGACCTCCATGAATCGACGCACCGTATTGCAGGGCCTCGCTGCTTTTGCCGCATTGCCGTTGCTTCCAGCCTGTTCCCGCGCGGCCGCGCCGGCAGCCCGGCCGGCACCGCGGCGGTCACCTCGTTGGCGCACGCGCCGGCGTTCTGGCGCGACATGGTCAGCCCCGCGGCGTTCAGGGTACTTTTTGAAAGCGAAACGGAGCGCGCCGGAAGCAGCCCGCTGAATGAGGAAAAGCGCGACGGCACGTTCGTGTGCGCCGCCTGCTACCTGCCGCTGTTCGAAAGCGCGCACAAGTACGAGAGCGGCACCGGCTGGCCCAGCTTCACCCAGCCGATCGCCGGCAGCATGCAGACCAAGCGCGACTTCGTGATGCTGATTCCTCGCACCGAATACCACTGCGCCCGTTGCGGCGGCCATCAGGGCCACGTGTTCAACGACGGCCCGCCTCCGCTGGGCAAGCGCTGGTGCAACAACGGCCTGGCGCTGCGCTTCGTGCCCGGCTCCGAACCACTTCCGGCCTTGAGGGGCTGAACATGACTGCGTCCCCGTTTTTTTCCGCCGCCTCGCGACGCCGCCTCGCGTGGCCCGGGTGTCTGGCCGCCTTGTTGCTGCTGGCCGCGTGCGCCCAGCCCGCCACCGACGCGCGCGCGAGTGCCGGCGCGAACGCCGGCCCAGGCGTTGCGACCGCGTCCGCCCGGTCGGCCGTCGCAGGCGCTGACGCGTCGCGCGCGAGCCCGCCAACCTCCGCGCAGGCCACCACCACGAACATACCCGCGCCGCCAGCCGCAGCCCCACCGGCGACCGAGACCGCAATCTTCGCCGGCGGCTGCTTCTGGTGCATGGAGCCGCCCTATGACGCGCTGCCCGGCGTGGTGTCCACCCAATCGGGCTACATCGGCGGGAGCGTGGCCAACCCGACCTACGAGCAGGTGTCCGCCGGGCGTACCGGCCACGCCGAGGCGGTGAAGATCACCTACGACCCGAGCCGGGTCGATTACCCCAAGTTGCTCCAGGTCTTCTGGCGCAACATCGATCCGGTCGCCGTGGATCGGCAGTTCTGCGACGTCGGCGCCCAGTACCGCAGCGCGATCTTCCCGGTCAACGATGAGCAGCGCCGCCTGGCCGAGGCCAGCAGGAAGGCATTGCAGGCAGACCCGCGCTTCGGCCAGCAGACCATCGCGACGCGGATCGAACCGGCGGCGAGGTTCTATCCGGCCGAGGACACCCATCAGGACTACTACCGGAAGAATCCGGTGCGCTACAAGTACTACCGCTACAGCTGTGGCCGCGATCGGCGGCTGGAGGAAATCTGGGGCAAGGCAGGCTAAGGTCGGAGTCCGAGAGGCGACTCCACCGCGTCGTCCATCCGAATGGAGTCCTGCATGCGCCTTCCCCACCTGGTCCTCGTCGTCGCGCTGCTGGCCGCGCTCGTGCTGCTGATCGCCGGGCCGGGCACCAGGATGGGCCTGTGGGACTTCCGCACCGGTTTCGGTTTGATGCGCTGGGCGGCCTACATCGGCCTCGGGGCGGCGGCTGCGGCAGTGCTGCTGTTGCTGGCGCCCTCGGTCCGCCGTGCGGGAGGAATGGCGCTGGCGGCAGCGCTGCTCATCGGCCTTGGCGTTGCGTTCGTGCCCTGGAACGCGATGCGCGCTGCCAGGCAGGTGCCGCCGATCCACGACATCAGCACCGATACAGCGCGACCGCCGCAGTTCGTGGACATCCTTCCCCTGCGCGCCGATGCAGCCAATCCGGCTGAATACGGCGGCGCGGAAATCGCCCAGCAGCAGCGGGCCGCCTACCCGGAACTGCGGCCGTACACGAGCGCGCTACCGCCAGCGCAGGCGTTCGAACAAGCGCTGGAGGCGGCAAGGAAAATGGGCTGGGACATCGTCGCCAGCGATCCGGCAAGCGGGCGCATTGAGGCCAGCGACACGACCCTGTGGTTCGGCTTCACCGACGATGTCGTGATCCGGGTGAAGGCCGAAGGCGGCGGCAGCCGGATCGATGTGCGCTCGGTTTCCCGCGTCGGCAAGAGCGACGCCGGCACCAACGCCAAGCGGATCCGGGCCTACCTGGCGGCGCTGGCCCGCTTGGGGTAGTGACGCGTGAGGTCCTCGTCGATCTGGATGGGGCGCCCCCAGCGATCGTAGGTCGGCACGAAACCGCGCTTGATGCGGTCGAACCGGGCCGAACCGGGCGTAATTCCGAGTTGTTCGGCGACCGCGCTCCAGCCCTGTTCGTGGTCGCGCTGCCACAGCTCCACCACATGGCGGCACGGGCGGCCGAGCACGTCCGCGGCCGCACAGGCGTAGTAGATGTCCCCCGGCGCCCAGCGCTCGTCTTCCAGCAGGGTCTCGACCAGGTTCCGGGGCGCGCCGTAGTAGCGCACCATCTCGTCGATGAAGGACTGGCGGTAGCGCGCGCCGTAGCGGTTGACGTCCTCCAGCTGGCTGTCCACCCACGGATCGCCGCTGCGCGGATTCCAGTCGAAGCGGAAATCCTGGGCGTTGGCCGCGCCAGCACCCGCCAGCGTGGCAACCGCGGCCGCGAGCGCGAACACGCGTGTGCGCAACTTGCCGGCGATGGGGATCTGGACAGACATGGGCTACCTCGATGGCGACGCCGCGGATGATCAGCGGCCGATGACCATGTTCGGATTCCGGGGGTGAACCCCTGCCGAACTCCGCCTGGCCTCGGCCGGAGCCGTTCAGGCAGGGCGGTCGTGCGTCGTGCAAACGGACCTGATCAGCGCGAAATCACGAACTTGCCAAAGGCCACGCCCAGGTCCCAACCCTCGCCCTTGCCGGCCAGTGCCAGGGACACATCGCCCTTGGTCATGACCTGCGCCTTGGCGGATTTACCGGCACCGGCGTGGGCCTCGGCCGTCACGTAGGTGCCGAGCACGTCATTGATGTTGCTGATGCCGGAAAATTCGCCGCGCCCATCGGTAATGCGCGTCTTGCCAAAGGTGATGCCGCCGCCCTTGGTGCGGATCTTCACCGCCATCGACGCACCGCTGTCGCAGGTCACCGTGCCGGTGCCCGAGCCGGTCTTGTAGAACGCCGACCAGCCGGACAGGTTGAAGCGCAGCTCGCAATCGGCGTTGTCCGCGGCGGCGACAGGGAACGTTGCAGCGGCCAGCAGGGTGGCGAAAAGCAGCGGAGCCAGACGGGTGTGACGTTGTGGACTGGGCATGACCGATCTCCTGAAGGGGGATGCCGCCAGACTAATGGATGCACGCATTGCCGGGAGGTGAGGCCCGGCGGCCCCTGGCAGGCTCAGTCGTCCCAGCGGTGGTGGCGCTTGCCGCGACGGTCGCGGTCGTAGCGCGGATCGTAGTACGTGGTCTGGGTCTTGACCTTGCACTTGCCGTGCTTGTTGCACTTCACTTCGCGGTCGCCGTGGCCGCGGTAGCGCGACGAGCTGCCATAGTTCGAACGACCGTAATTGTTGACGTAGGCGCGGCGTGGAACGTTGCGGTAGTAGCGCCGGTTGCCGCGATCATCGCGGACCAGGATCAGGCGGTCGTTGTAACCGTAATTGCCATTGCGGTAGTACGGCTGGTCGCCGCGCAGCACCACATCGGCCACGTCGACCAGCACGCGTACCAGGTCATCGCCACTGTCCGCGCGCGCGGCGGTCGGCGCCAGCGCGATGGTGCCGAAACCGGCTGCGAGAACAAGCGGGGCGAGCCAGCGGGAAAGATGCGACATGTGGACTACTCCTTGGTTACGCCGGCGTTCCGGCCCTAGTCCGACCATGCCGGCCCGTTACTGAACGGATTTCCAACATCCCTCACGCCGCGAAATCGGCGTTCAGAACTGTCCGCATGAAGGACGCGCTAATCCGCCTGCCGCGCGGCCGCGACTACCTCGGCGACGGCCGACGGCAGCTCGGCGGCGTCGTTGACCTGACGAAAACGCCGCTCGCCCTCTGCCACCGGCGCGGCGCGCTCATGCACCCAGGTCGAGTGGTAGGGCACATGGATGCCCCAGCCGCCCAGCTCGAGCACCGGAAGCACGTCGGAGCGCAGCGAGTTGCCGATCATCAGGAAGCGGGACGCGGGCAGCCCGAACTCGTCGAGCAGCCGGCGGTAGGTTGCCGGGTCCTTCTCGCTGACGATCTCGATGCGGCCGAACAGGTCGGCCATGCCGCAGTCACGGACCTTGGCCTCCTGGTGGAACAGGTCGCCCTTGGTGATCATCACCACCGGGTGCTCGCGGGCGATCGCCTCGACCGCCTCGGCGATCCCGGGCAGCAGCTCGACCGGGTGGCGCAGCAGCTCCTTGCCCAGGCCGAGGATGCGCTCCAGGTCGGCCGCACTGATGCGCGCCTCGGAAAGCTCGATGGCGGCCTCCAGCATCGACAGCACCATGCCTTTGACGCCGTAGCCGAACACGCCGATGTTGCCGCTCTCGACCTGGTACAGGCGGTCGCGTGCGCCGCTGCGCTCCAGGTCCGTCCAGGCTCCCAGGATGCGCTCGAATTCCTCCTGGGCCGCGTCAAAGTAGTCCTGACTGCGCCACAGAGTGTCATCGGCATCGAAGCCGACCATGCCGATCGTTTTGGCCATGGCGCGATTATGCCCGCCTCGCGCGCCCGCCTGACCCGTCACGCACGCCTAACCGCGTCGGTTCCACGCTCGGATCTCCGCCGACGACCGGGAGCCGCCATGACCGCACGCTACGTGTTCAGCACGCCCGACATCAGCGCCGCCGCCGAGGCGATGGCTGCGGCACGCGCCGCCGGGGTCGAGGACGACAGGATTCTGCTCGTCGCCCGGTCGGACATCGAGCTGGGCCAGATCCCCGACCAGCGCAAGGAAGCCGAGACCGACATGCTGCCCGCCGCGGCCCGCGGGGTCGGCCTGGGCGCGGGCGCCGGGTTGTTGGCGGGGCTGGCGGCGGTCGCCATCCCGCCGCTGGGGATCACCCTGGCCGGAGCCGCCGCAGCCACGCTCGTCGGTGCCGCAGCCGGGGGCTGGGCGGCGGCGCTGTTCGGTTCGGCCATGCCCGACCCGGTGCGGCAGAAGTTCGAGGATCGCATCGAGGCCGGCGAGATCCTGGTTGTCATCGACGGCGATCCGGAAACGCTGGAGGCGGCGACGCGCGGCATTGTCAATGCGGGCGGCGAGCGGCTACCGTTCTAGGTCACCGCCTCTTGATCATCGCCTCTTGATCACCGCCGCGTCGCCCCAGCCGAGGTCCACCATGCATCACTCCCTCCCCACCCTGCTTGCGCTGGCGCTGCTCGTCGCCTGCAGCCCGGGCAATGGCACCCCTTCGGCGCCGCCCGCCGCCGACAGCGCGCCGCAGCACCCCGCCGACCAGCGGCCGTTTGTGGTCAATGAGATCACCCGCTTCGACGAGCCCTGGGCGATGAGTTTCCTGCCCGACGGCCGGCACCTGCTGGTCACCCAGAAGCGCGGGGAGCTGAAGCTGATCGGCCTGGACGGCACCTCCGCCGACATCACCGGCCTGCCGGAGGTCGCCTACGGCGGCCAGGGCGGACTCGGCGACGTGGTCCTGCATCCGGACTTCAGCCGCAACCAGCTGGTTTACCTGAGCTACGCGGAAGCAGGCGAGCGCGATACCCGCGGCGCCGCGGTGGCGCGCGCGCGCCTGACCGTCGACGGCAAGGGCGGCGGCAAGCTGACCGGTCTGGAGGTGATCTGGCGCCAGGTTCCCAAGGTCCAGGGCGACGGGCACTATGGCCACCGCATCGCCTTCGGACCGGACGGCTATCTGTGGATCAGCTCCGGCGAACGCCAGAAGTTCGACCCCGCGCAGGACATGGCGTCCAACCTGGGCAAGATCCTGCGCCTCAACGAAGACGGCACCGTGCCGGCCGACAACCCCTTCGTCGATGAAGGCCCCGTGGCCGCACAGGTGTGGTCGCTTGGCCATCGCAACCCGCTCGGGCTGGCGTTCAATGCCCAGGGCGAGCTGTGGGAAATCGAGATGGGACCCAAGGGCGGCGATGAGCTCAACCGGATCGAGCGCGGGGCCAACTACGGCTACCCGATCGTTTCCAATGGCGACCACTACGACGGTCGACCGATTCCCGACCACGACACCCAGCCGCAGTTCCGGGCGCCCGCCATCAGCTGGACCCCGGTGATCTCGCCCAGCAGCCTGATCTTCTACAACGGTGAGCGCTTCCCCGCGTGGGCCGGAAGTGCATTCGCCTCCGGCTTGTCGTCGCAGTCGCTGGTGCGCATCGCGTTTGACGGCGACAACGCGCGCGAGGCGGAACGCTTCGACATGGGCGAGCGCATCCGGGCGGTGGCCCAGGGGCCCGACGGCGACCTCTATGTGCTTGAGGACCGGCGGCGCGGACGCCTGCTGCGCCTGTCACCGCCGCCGGCGGCCGAGTGACCGCAGGACGGTTGCCTGGAACCCACGCGCACAACACCGCCGTAACGTCCCGCGCCGGATCAACCGGCGCGGGGGGGGGCGCTCAAACACCACCGGCGACCGCGACCTGCACGGCCACCGGTGGTTGTCGCTCAGTCCTGATCGTCCATCTCTTCCGGCTCGACGGCGTGGCTCCGGTCATGGGCCTCACGCTCGGCCTGGGTGATGTAACCATCGCCGTTGGTGTCGGTCATCTCGAAGTTGCTGTGGACATCGGCATTGACGCTGCCTTCGCTGCGGCTGATCCGGCCGTCGCCGTCGGTGTCCAGCTCATTCCATTGGAAGTCGTCGCGCACCTCGGACGGTGGCGATTGCAGGATCTTGTCGCTGTCGCTGATCACCGGCGGCGGCGCTATCTCCTGCTCCACCTTGTCCAGCGCGGTGGAGCTCTGGTCCTGGGCGAAGGCCGGCACGGCAATGGCGATGCCGGCGGCGAACAGGCCCAGGCACGCCAGACCGGCGGCGCGCGCGGGCAGGACGGATCGATCAACTCGGGACGTTTTCATCGGCGGATCTCCTGTGGTGTGTGGGTCGAGGGTTCGCCGGTTTTGCTGTACCGCCCATGAGCCACGCCGGCCTTGACGTGACCCTCACCGGCTCGCGACGCGCGCTTCACGAATCCGCCTGTTCAGGGCGCCCTGCAGTGCGCCGGTTGTTGCGTCGCGACATATAGCCGCGCAGGTGGAGCTACTCCGCCGTCGCCTGCGGCAGCTCCATCAACTGGAGCTGCAGGTCATGGAGGATCGCGGCATCCCCCTCGAGCCACTCGCGGTCCTGGCGGCCACGGAAGTGGCGATGGAACGCCGCCAGCGCCGCTTGCGGGTCGCGCAGGTCGTAGCCCACCAGGCGCAACGCCGCCCACGCATCGAAGCCCGCCGGCGCGGGGCCGACTGCCTCACGCGGCCACAAGCCATAGCCGGCCTGGGCCAGGCGCTGCCAGGGAAAGTGCACGCTGGGATCGTCCTTCTTGGTCGGTGCGACATCACCATGGCCCACGACCAGGTGCGGCTGGATGCCCAGGCGGTCGGTCAGGTCGGCCAGCAACTCCAGCAGCGACCCGATCTGCGCATCGCTGAAGGGCTCGCTGCCATCGTTGTCGAGCTCGATGCCGATGGAGATCGAGTTGATGTCGTCCATGCCGGCCCAGCGGCTGGACCCGGCGTGCCAGGCGCGCTCCTGTTCGGCGACCAGTTGGTAGCGGCGGCCGTCCTCACCGATCAGGTAGTGCGAGCTGACACGGCCACCGGAGTTGCGCGTCTGCAGCACCAGCAGGGCGCCCTCGGCGCTGCGCATCGCGGTGTGGTGGATCACGACCATGCGCGCACGCCGCGGCTCGTGATTGGGCGAGGGCCGCCAGTCGGCCAGCGGGTTGCGTGGCGGCGCGGTGGCACAGGCGCTGATCACCAGCAGGCCAAGCAGAACGGCAAGAAGTCGCACGGATTTCATCGGTATCGGAAACAGACGCGGCGGAACGCACTACGGTAAGCCAAGTGCGGGCACCGCGGCTTATTCACGTCCGCGCGACCAGGGTTCGGTTCTCATGACGGCCCCCTCCCCACGGACCAGCACCATGTCAAAGAGTTTCCCGCTGCAACTGCTGCTGCTCGCCTCTGGCGTCGCCCTCGCCCTGCCCGCCCACGCGATCGATGACGACCGTTTCACCTTGCGTATTGGCGCTATGAACGCCGATGCCCAGAGCACGTTGCGCGGCCGTACCGGTTTTGCCGGCGATTCGATCGGCTTCAGCGAGGACTTCGATTTTGGCGGCAAGGAAACCGTGCCCCGCCTGGAAGGCCAGTTTCGGTTCAGCGAGCGCAACCGCCTGCTGTTCAACTACTTCAATTACGAGAAGGATCGCCGGATCACGCTCGACGAGGACGTGGTCTACGACGGCAGCCTCATTCCCGCCGGCAGCTTCGCCAAGGGCGAGGTGGATTTTGAAGTCGCAAGCGTTGTCTACGACTTCGCGGTGGCCGAGACCGAGACTTTCAGCTGGGGACTCCAATTGGGTGCGGAGTACGCCAAGCTCGAAGCCAAGGTGTACGCCGAGGCGGGTGACGAAAGCTACCGCGAGCGCGAGAGCTCAGACGGCTTCGCGCCGGTCATCGGTACGCGCTTTACCTGGGCGCCTGCCGATGCATGGCGAGTGGTCGCCCAGGGCCAGTATCTGAACGCGTCCTGGGGCAGCTTCGGTGACTACCGCGGCGACCTGAGCCGGGCCAATGCGCTGGTCGAATACCGCTTCACCCCGCGCTTTGGCATCCACGCCGGCTATGACTGGTTCAAGCTGGACGTCGACAAGCGTGGCAGCGACGGCATGCTCGGCCTGGAGCAGGAGTTCAAGGGACCGATCGCGGGTATCACCTTGGCGTTCTGAACCACTGCCAACCCCGGCCCAATGGAACGCCCGCATTGCTGCGGGCGTTCTTCTGTCTACGGGGCAACACCAGGGCCATCCGCCAGCACTATGCGGACCTCTCGCGGGATCTGGTCATCCAGCAGCGGAATGGACATCTCCGGCTGTTCCACGCCCTCCAGTAGCAGCCGCGTGGCGCCGCCTTCGTCGGCGCGCGCCACCTCGATGCGGTATTCGGCGTCGCCGTAGCGGTAGCGCATCCGGAAGCCCGGCCAATCGGCCGGCAGGGTCGGGGCCAGGTGCAGGCGGCCGCCTTCGCGGTGGATCCCCAGCAGCGACTCGACCATCAGCCGGTACATCCAGCCCGACGAGCCGGTGTACCAGGTCCAGCCGCCGCGACCGACATGCGGGGCGACGGCGTAGACGTCGGCGGCCATCACGTAGGGCTCGACCTTGTAGGTCTGCAGTGACTGCGCGGCGCCGTGGTTGACCGGGTTGATCATGCGCATCAGTTCCCACGCGCGCTCGGTGTGGCCGCTGCGGGCGAAGGCCATCGTCGCCCAGACGGCCGAATGGGTGTACTGGCCACCGTTCTCGCGGACGCCGGGCACGTAGCCGCGGATATACCCCGGGTCCTGCGCCGTCTTGTCGAAGGGCGGGTCCAGCAGCTGGATCAGGCCGGCCTCCTCGCGCACCAGGTGCCTGTCCAGCGAGGCCATCGCCTGGGTGGTGCGCTCCGGCGCCCCCGCCCCCGACAGCACCGCCCAGCTCTGCGAGATGGAGTCGATCCGGCATTCGTCGCTGACTTTAGAACCCACCGGCGCGCCGTTGTCGAACCAGGCACGCCGGTACCACTCGCCATCCCAGGCGTGCTTCTCCAGGTTCTGCTGCAGCGTATCGGCGGCCTGCAGGCAATGCGTGGCAAAGCGGTGGTCGTGGTGAGCCTCGGCCAGCGGGGCGAAGCGCTGGAGGACGTCGTAGAGGAAAAACCCGAGCCAGACGCTCTCGCCGCGGCCCTGCTCGCCGACCCGGTTCATGCCGTCGTTCCAGTCGCCGGTGGCGATCAGTGGCAGGCCGCGCTCGCCGGTCAGCTCCAGGCCCCGGCGGATGGACCGCACGCAATGCTGGTACAGGCTCTGGCGCAGGGTCGAGCGCAGCGGCAGGTCGAAGTAGGACTCCTCGTCTGGACCCACCGGCCGGCCTTCGATGTAGTTCACCGGCTCGTCCAGCACGTCGCGGTCGCCGGTGGCCTCCACGTAGCGGCAGACCGCCAGCGGCAGCCACAGGTAGTCGTCCGAGCAGCGCGTGCGCACCCCGCGGTCCTGCGGCGGATGCCACCAGTGCAGAACGTCGCCCTCGGGAAACTGGTGCGCGGCGCTGCGCAGCAGGTGGCCGCGCACCAGTGCCGGCTCGGCATGCACCATCGCCATGGAATCCTGCAGCTGGTCGCGGAATCCGTAGGCGCCGCCGGACTGGTAGTAGCCACTGCGCGCCAGGAAGCGGCAGGCGATGGTCTGGTACATCAACCAGCCGTTGGCGAGCACGTTGAAGGCCGGCTCGGGGGTGTCGACCTGGATCGCGCCCAGGGTCTGCAGCCAGTACATGCGGACCCGGTCGAGCGCGTCGTGGGCCGCCTCGCTGCCGCGATGGCGGCGGGCGACGGCCACGCACTCGCCCCAGTCCTTGCCCATGCCGAGCCGGAACACGGTTTCCCTGCGCTCGCCCGGCTCCAATGTGATGGGCACCTGGATGGCGGCCACCGGATCCAGCCCCGCGCCGATCTGGCCGGAGAGGTGCTCGCGGGTGAGCCCGGCCGGCGCCTGCAACGTGCCGTTGCGGCCGATGAACTCCAGGCGGTCGCCGGTGATGCTGCGCTCGTCGCCGCCGGCGTCGGTGTCGAAGAACGCGACGCGACCCTCGAACTCGGTGTTGTAGGCGTTGCGCGCGGTAAGCACGCCGCTGTCGCCGTCGATCTCGGTGATCACATGCATGCCGGTCTTGCCGTGCAGGTCGCCCAGGATCCACTCCACGTAGCCGGTGGCGCTCAGGCGACGCGGGCGGCCGGAGCGGTTGACCAGCTTCAGTACGCTGAATTTCACCGCGTCGTGCAGGTCCACGTACACCCACAACTCGCTGATGATCCCGTTTTCCTCGTGCTCGTAGACGCTGTAACCGAAGCCGTGGCGGGTGCGGTACGGCCCGGTGCCGCGGCAGGGCAGCGGCGTGGGCGACCAGACGTGGCCGGTGTTCTCGTCGCGCAGGTAGAACGCCTCGCCGGCCGGGTCGCGGACCGGATCGTTGTGCCAGGGCGTCAGCCGGTACTCGTGCGCGTTCTCGGCCCAGGTGTAGCCCGGCGAGCTTTCGCTGACCACGCAGCCGAACAGCGCGTTGGCCATCACGTTGGACCACGGCGCCGGAGTGGTTTGGCCATCGGCCAGGTCGATGACGTACTCGCGCCCGTCCGGGGAGAATCCGCCCAGCCCGTTGTCGAGGATCAGCTCGCGCGGGCCGGGATCAAACGGCCAGGCATCGAAGCCCGCCCGGATGGCCGGACCGTCGGTGACCTGACGCGGCATCAGCTCGTACTGCTCCGGTGCGGGGCCCAGCAGCGGCGCGAGCGGAGGCGCCGGCGGGATTACCTGCAGCTGCTCGGCCAGGGTGCCGCGCTGGTCGCTGAGCACCACACGCGCCACGGCCTGCATGAGGATGCGGTCCTCCTGCGACATCTGCTGGGTGGGGCGCACGAAAATGCCGCCGGGACGGTCGATCAGGTGCGCGCCGGCGCCGGCGGCGATCAGGCCCAGCACCTGGTCCTGCAGCTGCTGGCGGTAGCCGGCCTGGTCCTCGTTCCAGATCACCAGGTCGACCACCAGCCCTTTCAGGCGCCAGTAGGCGTGGGCCTGGGCCAGCTGGCGGACCAGCTCGATGTTGGCGACGTCGGCGATCTTCACCAGCACGATCGGCAGGTCGCCGGAGATCGACTGCCCCCACAGGCCCGACTGGCCACGCCGGTTCTGCCGCAGCACGGCCGGGTCGGCGCGCAGCGCGGGGCTGGTGTAGAGCACCAGGCCGGCCAGGCGCTCGTAGAGCTGGGCGTGGACCTGGGTGGCGTTGATCTGGTTGCGCACCACCTGGCTGTGCGTCCAGGCCATGTCGAACACCCGGTCGGCCAGGCCTCGGTCGCGGTACTTGTCGATCATGGCGCTGGCGTCCGCGCGGGTGGCACTGACGCCGGAAACCATGTCGATGCTGGCCACCTGTCCCGGCTCCAGGGTGATCCGGCAGCGGATCGCGACGATCGGATCGAGCACCGAGCCCTCGCTGCCCGACAGGTCGCCGGGGGTGGTCAGCGCGGCCGGATTCTGCAGCGTGTTGCCGCGGCCGATGAAGCGCGAGCGGTCGGTCTCGTAGGAGATCGCGTCCACCGACGCGTCGTGCACCGCGACCAGGTGGAACATCCACGGCGGCGTCTCGTCCAGCTCGCGCCGGCGGCGGGTGCACAGGATCGCCTGGCGGCTGCGCTCCAGTTCGGTCTGCACGAACAGGTTGCTGAAGGCCGGATGCAGCTCGTCGGCCATGGCGGGCGCGAGCACCACTTCGGCGTAGGTGGTGATCTCGACCGTGCGCGTGGTGCTGGCGCGGTTGGCGATACGCAGGCGTCGCAGTTCGATGTCGTCCTCGGGCGAGACCGCGATCGCGGTGTGCATCTCGAAGTCGCGCCTACGGCCGCGGAACTCGGCCTTGGCGTCGGAGAAGATCGCCTCGTAGGCATCCACCGCCACCAGGCTGGGCTGGTAGGAGGTCGACCAGAAATCGCCGTCCTCCACATCGCGCACGTAACAGAAGCTGCCCCAGTGGTCGCGCACCGCGTCCTCGCGCCAGCGGGTCACGGCGATGTCGTCGGTGCGGCTGTAGCCACCGCCCGCGCAGCCCACCATGACGTGGTAGCCGCCGTTGGACAGCATCTGGATCGCCGGCAGCTCCATGTTGGGGGTGCGGAAGATCCGCAGCCGGGTCTCGCCCTGTTCGGAGCGCTTGCCGGCGCTGGCCGCCTCGGCCGAATGCAGGTGCAGCATGCCGGTGCGCGGGATGCGTTCCTGCAACAGCAGCAAGGTCGCCTGCAGCTCGGGGTCGGCCATGAAACGGCGCTGCATCGGCTGGTCGCGCAGCAGGTAGTCCAGCGCCAGCAGGCCCATGCCCTGGTGGTGGACCATGAACGACTGCACGACCGCGTGGTCCTGGCCGGGCGGCAGCCGCGCCGGGGTGTAGTCGATCGCCTCGTACAGGCCGAAGCGGCCGGTAAAGCCCTGGCGGGTAAGCAGGCGCAGGTTCTCGCACGCGGCCTGAGGCGCCACCATCAGCGCCATCATGCTGGCGTAGGGGGCGATGACCAGGTCATGGCCGAGGCCGCGCTTGAGCCCCAGCCCAGGCACGCCGAACGCCCGGTACTGGTAGTTCATGCGCGCATCGAACAACTGGTAGCCCGACTCCGACACGCCCCAAGGCACGCCGCGCTGGCGCCCGTATTCGATCTGCCGCTCCACGCTGTTGCGTGCGGTCTGGTCCAGCAGGGTGCCGCGGTAGCTGGGCATGACCAGTTGCGGCATGAGGTACTCGAACATCGAGCCGCTCCACGACAGCAGGGTCGGATCCCCGTCGACCTCGGTCAGCAGCCGGCCCAGTGCGAACCAGGTCTCCTGAGGCAACTGCCCCTGGGCGATGGCGACGAAGCTGGCCAGCCGCGCCTCGGAGGCGAGCAGGTCGTAGTAGCCGTTGTCGGCACGCTGCTCGTCGACGTTGTAGCCGATCACCAACAGGCGCCGCGCCGGGTCGTAGAGGAAGCCGAACTCGGCCTGCGCGCACTGGCCGGCGATATGGGCCAGGCGCTCCAGTTCGCTGATGCGGTCGCTGGCCTGATCGGCGACCGCCGGCTGCGCGCTGCTCGCCAGTTCGCGCAGGCTGGGGATGGGAGCGGCGACGTGGATCGCCGACGGCTGCGCCGCGCCGGGCGCAGCGTGGAAGGGCGCAGCACCTGCCATCCACGCCAGTTCGGAGGCAAGCGCCGTGCACTGCGTCTCCAGCGCCGCCGCCCAGTAGGCCGATGCCTCGCTGCCGGCAGTATGCTGGCGCACCTGGGCGGCGTGGGCCTGCAGGCGATCGGCGAGACCGGCAGCCGCGGCCAGTTCTTCCGGTGGTTCCAGCAGGACTCTGTCCAGTTCGTCGGCCATGGCGCTGATCGCGGTCACGGCCGGAACGTCGCCCAGCGATTCGCGCAGCACGTCCAAGGTGTCGGCCACGCCCTGCCACGACTGCGCGGTGTGGACCGGCGCATCGACCATCGCCAGCAAACCCTGGCGCAGCGTCAACAGGTGGCCGGACAGGTTGCCGCTGTCGACCGCGGACACGTAGCGTGGCGGCAGCGGCTGCAGGGTCTGGGTGTCGTACCAGTTGAAGAAGTGGCCGCGATAGCGCGGCAGGGCCTGCATCGTCGCCAGCGTGGCGCCCACGCGCTGCATCAGGGTGGCCGTGGTCGCGTAGCCGAAATCCCAGGCCGCCAGGTCGGCCAGCAGGGACAGGCCGATGTTGGTCGGCGAAGTGCGCCGGGCGACCACATGGCTCGGGTATTCCTGCACGTTGTCGGGCGGCAGCCAGTGGTCCTGCGCGGTGACGTGGCTCTCGAAGAACGCCCACGTGCGCCGGGCCAGGCGCCGCAGGAACCGCCACTGGTCCAGCGTCAACGCGGCCGCGGGCTCGGCGCGCGGCGAACCCAGCCACCACATCAGCCACGGCGAGACGAACCACGCCGCCAGCACGGGCGTGGCCGCCACGAGCGCGCCGGGGCGCACCAGCACCAGCGCCACGCCGGCGACCAGCGCCGCGGCCGGCGAAGTCCACATCGAGCGCACGGTCGCCCACGCGCCCACCGGCAGGCTGCGCGCCACTTCGCTGGACGGATTCCATTGCAGCAGGTGGCGACGCGACACCAGCACGCGCCACAGGGTGGTCGCGATGGCCGCCAGGCTGAACGCCGCCTCGTACGCCACGCAGGCCACCGCCAAGGGCACCTGCACGAAACTGCGCAGGCTGGACGCCGCCGCCTGGCGCAGGTGCGCACGCACCGACAGGTCGGGCGGGCGGCGGGCGAAGTCGACGATGGCGCCCAGCAGCGGCGGGATCAGGTAGATCGACAGCACCCACAGCGACCACGCCAGCGGCAGCCGGGCCTGGAACCAGCCGATCAGCAACAGGGTCACGATTGCCGACGGAACCAGACTGCGGCGCAGGTTGTCCACCAGCTTGCCGCGCGACAGCATCGACAGCGGGTTGCGCTCCCATTGCCGGCCGGCGCGCTGCACCCACGGCAACAGCCATGGCAGCAGCTGCCAGTCGCCGCGGATCCAGCGTTGCCGCCGTTTGACGTCCACCGCGTAGCGCGACGGGTACTGCTCGTAGAGCTGGACGTCGCTGACCACGCCGGCGCGGGCGTAACAGCCTTCCAGCAGGTCGTGGCTGAGCACGCGGTTGGGCAGGATCCGCCCGTCCAGGGCGCGCTCGAACGCATCCACGTCGTAGATGCCCTTGCCGACGTAGGACCCTTCCTTGAACAGGTCCTGGTAGACGTCCGACACGGCGCGCGTATACGGATCGATGCCCGGCTCGCTGCCAAACAGGCGGGCATACCAGGAACTGACCTCCCCGCTCATGTTGATGCCCACGCGCGGCTGCAGGATGCCGTAGCCGCGCACCACCACGCCGCGCGCCAGGTCGAACACCGGGTGGTTCAAGGGGTGGGCCAGCGTGCCCACCAGCTTGCGGGCCGCATCGCGCGGCAGGTCGGTGTCGCTGTCCAGGGTGATCACATAGCGCACGCCTTCCAGCGCGGCGAGGTCACCGGTGATCTCCATGAAGGCGGCGCGGGTGCCGCCGCGCAGGACACGGTTCAGCGCCGACAGCTTGCCGCGCTTGCGCTCGTGGCCCATCCACACGCCTTCGCGCGGGTTCCACACGCGCGGCCGGTGGAACAGGAAGAACAGGTCGTGGCCGTTGGCGTAGCGCTCGTTGAGCGCGGCGATCTGCGTGCGCGCCGCGTCCAGCAGGGCCTGGTCGCCGGGCATCACCTGCTCGGGCGCGTCGAGGAAATCCGTCAGCAGGACAAAGCGAAGTTGCGCATCGCGGTTGGCCAGGAAGCGCACTTCCAGCGCCTCCACCAGCTCGGACACCGCGGCCAGGCTCGAGAGCATGGTCGGCACCGTCACCACGGTGCGCGCTTCGGCCGGTATCCCGTCGGAGTAGTCCATGCGCGGCAGGGTGCGCGGGGTGGCCAGCAGGGTGGCGCCCCAGTTCACGCAGGCCACGCCCAGCTCGCTGAAGGCGATCATGCCCAGCAGCCCGACCAGCAGCACCATGCCGTCGCTGGCGGTAAAGCGCGCCGCTTCCACCACCAGTCCCTGGGTGAAGAACACCACGATCAGGATGATCGGCAGCAGGTACGCCAGCAGCGGCACGCGGCGTGCGGTCTTGCGCACCGATGCCTCCAGGGTGGGTCGCGCGCCCAGCGCGTGCTCGAGCGTTGCCCGGCCGTCATCGGCGAGGTAGAAACCCACGTGGCGGCGGATGCCGCCGGCCTCCGTTCCGCCTTGGCGGGCGAGCTCGAGCGCCTTTTCCGCGACCGCGATCTCCTCCAGCCGGTTGCGCCGCGCGATCTCCTCGGTGAGGTGGCGGTAGCGATCGCGGGTGGCGAAATCCATGCGCGAATAGGTCGCCGTCGGGTCCTGCCGCAGCACCGCATCGACCAGGCTGGAGGATTCGACGAACTCTTTCCAGTCCACCAGGGTCAGGAAGCGCAGGCTGCTGATGCTGTTGCCGACCGACATCTGGTCGATCGACTGGGTCTGCCCGTCGGCATGCACCACCTGCTCCACGTCGGTGCCGCCGTCGGCCAGCCATTGCTCCACCCAGGTCAGCGCCAGCGCCAGCACCGTGCCCTGCCCCTGCATCTGGCGCACCAGCTCGGCCACGAAGGCCGGGGTCATCGGCGGCTGGCTGCGCGCCATGTCGGCGATCACCAGCACCAGGTCCTTGGGCCGCTCCTCGGCGGCCGTGATCAGGCGGTCGGCCCAGATGTCGGCCAGGTCCATGTGCACGCGGTCGGCGGCGATGCGCAGGCCGACCCGGCGCAGGTTCTCGATCAGCGCCAGGCGCAGCATGATCGGAATCGCCCACAGCTCGCCCAGCTTCAGCGGCGCGACTTCCTGGTAGGCGGCCACGAAGCGGCCCAGGCTTTCGATTTCCAGGCGGCCGTCACCGTGCGAGATCGCGTTCAGGGCGATGTCGTAGACGCGGGGCAATCCGGCCGAGGGTCCGTTGGCCAGGCGCGGCAGTTCGCGGCTGTAGCCGCGCGGCAGATGCCGGCGCGCAATCGCGACCTGCTCCTGGACCAGGTAGATGTTGTCCAGCAGCCAGTCGCTGGCCGGGGTGATGCGCCGGTTGGCCTGCGCCGATGCGGTCAGCATGGTGCAGGTGTGGTCCAGCACGCGCTGGTTCTCGCTCAGCCGCTCCAGCAGTGACTCGGTATGGGGCTCCAGCGCCGACTGCAACTGGTGCATGCCGGCCAGTTGGCGACCGTGCTCTTCCATGCGCTGGGCACTGAACAGCGAATCGCGCAGCGGCAGTTCCTCGGCGATCGGCGCCAGGGAGGGCCGGCGCGCGAGTCTGCGCAGCAGGCCCGACTTCCGGCCGGACGGCAACGTGGATTGCGGCATGCGAGCGGGCTTCCCGTTAACGCGCGTGGATTACGCGTCGGGGGATGCTCGCAGAGACGTCCCAAAAATTCCGTGAAACGCGCGCGAATCGGCGCGGTGCCGCTGCGCGCGGGAGGGCCCTGGACTCAGCCGCACTTGGAATAACCGCAATTGAGGCAGGTCGCGCAGCCGTCCATGATCACGATCGCCTTGGTGCTGCACTTGTGGCACATCGCGGCGGAGGGCGGAAAGGCCACCCCGCCGTCGCCGGTGACCTCGACATCCTCGCTGCGCGGGGTGTCGCTGACCCGCGGCTCGGGAAACAGGTGGCCGCTGAGTTCGTCCCGCGGCGGCAGCTCGGCGGTGGCGACCTTCTGCGCGAGCGGGGTTACCTCAGTTTTTTTTTTGGCCTCCATGGCCGCGTACGCCGCGCGCTTCTCGGCGATCAGCTCACGCTGGGAAGCACTCATCTCCGGGTCCTGGATCATCCCGATCGATTTGAGGTGCTCCTCCACGATGCTGCCCAGCTCGGCGACCAGCGATGGCATGTAGACGCCACCGGCCTTGAAGTAACCGCCGCGCGGATCGAACACCGCCTTCATCTCCTCCACCAGGAAGGTCACGTCGCCGCCCTTGCGGAACACCGCCGACATGATCCGGGTCAGCGCCACGATCCACTGGAAGTGGTCCATGTTCTTGGAGTTGATGAAGATCTCGAACGGCCGGCGGTGCTCGTGCTCGCTGCCGGCATTGAGGATGATGTCGTTGATGGTCACGTACAGCGCGTGCTCGAACAACGGCGTCTTCAGCTTGTAGGTCGTTCCAATCAGGGTCTCCGGACGCTCGATCTTCTCGTGCATCTGGACCACGTTGCTGTCCCTGTCGGCGGCCTGGGCGGCATCCTGCGCCGCGGTTTCGCGGACGCGGTCCTCGGCGCTGACGACGCTGTAACCCTTGATTTTCTGGTCGATCTTGATGGCCATGGGCCAGACTCCTGGTGCATTGGTGGACGACGCGACGGCCCGGGTGGGCCGCGCGCGGGGATGCGTGGCTCAGAACCTGCCGTAATACCCTTCCTTGAGGGCATCAAACAGGTTGGCGGCGGAGTGCATCTCCCCGTCGTACTCGATTTCCTGGTTGCCCTTGGCCTCCACCACGCTGCCGTCTTCCAGCTCGAAGCGGTAGGTGGTGTTCTCCAGGTCGGCTTCCTTGACCAGCACGCCCTGGAAGGCGGCCGGGTTGAAGCGGAACGTGGTGCAGCCCTTCAGGCCCTGCGCGTGGGCGTAGGTGTAGATGTCTTTGAAATCCTCGTAGGGATAGTCGGTGGGCACGTTGGCGGTCTTGGAGATTGAGCTGTCGACCCATTTCTGCGCCGCGGCCTGCACGTCCACGTGCTGCTTGGGCGTGACGTCGTCGGCGGCGATGAAGTACTCGGGCAGGCGCGTGGCCGGCTCATCGGAGAACGGCATCGCGCCGGGATTGACCAGGCTGCGGTAGGCCAGCAGCTCGAAGGAGAACACGTCCACCTTCTCCTTGGACTTCTTGCCCTCGCGGATCACGTTGCGGCTGTAATGGTGGGCGAAGCTCGGCTCGATGCCGTTGGAGGCATTGTTGGCCAGCGACAGCGAGATGGTGCCGGTCGGCGCGATCGAACTGTGGTGGGTGAAGCGGGCTCCGACCTCGGCCAGCTCGGCAACCAGTTCGGGGGCGACTTCGGCCACGCGCTGCATGTAGCGCGAGTACCTGGCATGCAGCACCTTGCCCGCTACTTCCTGGCCGATCTTCCAGCCATCGGCGACCATTTCCGGGCGTTTGCGCAGCATCTCGGCATCGACCGTGAACTGCTCGTCCATGATCGGCGCCGGGCCCTTCTCCTTCGCCAGCGCCAAGCCGGTTTCCCAGCCGGCAACGGCCATCTCGCGGGCGACCTGCTCGGTGAACTCGCAGGACTCGGGCGAGCCGTACTTCATCTGCAGCATGGTCACCGTCGAGCCCAGGCCGAGGAAGCCCATCCCGTGACGGCGCTTGCGCATGATCTCGTCGCGCTGCTGCTGCAAGGGCAGGCCGTTGATCTCGACCACGTTGTCGAGCATGCGGGTGAACACGCGAACCACTTCGCGGTACTCGTCCCAGTCGAAGGTGGCCTGTTCGGTGAAGGCGTTGCGCACGAACTTCGTCAGGTTGATCGAGCCCAGCAGGCAGGCGCCGTAGGCCGGCAGCGGCTGCTCGCCGCAGGGGTTGGTCGCGCGGATGTCCTCGCACCACCAGTTGTTGTTCATCTCGTTGACGCGGTCGATCAGGATGAAGCCCGGCTCGGCGTAGTCATAGGTGGACACCATGATCATGTCCCACAGGTGCCGGGCCTTGATGTGGCCGTAGACCTTGCAGGCGACCAGGCCATCATCGCGGACGATGTAGTTGCGGTGGGTCGGCCAGTCGCGCCAGACCACCTGGGCGGGATCGTCGAGATCGACGTCGCCCTTCTCCTTCAGGTTGACCGGGAACACCAGCGGCCAGTCGCCATCGTCAGCCACCGCCTGCATGAAGCCGTCGGTGATCAGGAGCGACAGGTTGAACTGGCGCAGGCGGCCGTCCTCGCGCTTGGCCCGGATGAAATCCTTCACGTCCGGATGCGAGACATCGAAGGTGCCCATCTGCGCGCCGCGGCGGCCACCGGCCGAGGACACGGTGAAGCACATCTTGTCGTAGATATCCATGAAGGACATCGGCCCGGAAGTGTAGGCACCGGCGCCGGCAACAAACGCACCGCGCGGGCGCAGGGTGCTGAATTCATAGCCGATGCCGCAGCCGGCCTTCAGGGTCAGGCCGGCCTCGTGGACCTTCTCCAGAATGCCGTCCATCGAATCCTCGATGGTGCCCGAGACGGTGCAGTTGATCGTGCTGGTCGCCGGCTTATGCTCCAGCGCGCCGGCGTTGGAGGTGATGCGGCCGGCGGGAATGGCACCGTGGCGCAGCGCCCAGGTGAAGCGCTCGTGCCAGTAGGCGCGCAGCTCGTCGGTGGACTCCGAATCGGCCAGCGCGCGCGCAACGCGGCGGTAGGTCGCGTCGATGTCGGCGTCCACCGGCGTGCCGTCCTTGGTCACCAGCCGGTACTTCTTGTCCCAGATGTCCAGCGACGCGGGCTGCATGGCGATCTTCATCACCGCCGGGGTGTCGACGCCGGGTGTCTGGGAATTGCCGGAAGTTTCCATGCTTGCTGCCTCGAGGCGCACCGTGCTCATGCCTGAACTTTCTCCTGGGTGGCCGCTGCTGGGCGCGGCCGGAATGCGGGTGCGGAACCGGTGGACCGGCGCCGCGTTGATGGGTGTCGACGATGTCCTGGAACCCGGCAGCGCCGCACTCGCGTCAGCTTCGCAGGGGTCCTCCGGCACCGCTTGACACGGATCCGAACGCCTTGGCGACATAAGCCGATGAACCCAAGTGCTGGGCGTATCCGTCCGGCCTGACCACAACATGTTGTGGCTGCCAAGGAGGTCAACGCTACCGACACCCCCCGGCCAAGTCAACGCTGGCGGAGCGCGCGATTTGCCGCTATGGACGGCAGGGCCTGGAGCGCCACGCGGACGGGCAAAGCCCGGCTTCATCGACGATTTACCGCGCTTGAACCACACTTGGTGTTTGCCTTTTTCAGCCTTGCCGGGGACCGCCCATGAGCACCGATCGGAATCCGCCACGACCTTCCATGCGCAAGCTGGCCATGCTCGCATTCGCCGCCTGTTTCGGCGGCGTGGTGGCCGCCGCCGTCCTGCATGGATTGCAGGCGCCGGCCGTGGCCGCGCCGACCACGCAGTCCGGCGCACCGGCGATCACGCCGATGGCCGCATCGCTGCCCTCCGCGGTGGCCGGCCAGCCGCTGCCATCGTTGGCGCCGATGCTCGCGCAGGTGACGCCCGCGGTGGTCAGCGTGCAGGCCAAGCAGCGCGTCCGGCTGAACAACCCGTTTGCCAACGATCCGATGTTCCGGCGCATGTTTCCCCACATTCCGCAGGAACGCATCGAGCAATCGCTGGGCTCGGGCGTCATTGTGGATGCGACGCGCGGCTATGTGCTGACCAACCACCACGTCATCGAGGGCGCCGAGGAGGTCACCGTCACCCTCGCGGACGGGCGCACGCTGGCCGCGGAATTCGTCGGCTCCGACCCGGACACCGACGTGGCGGTGATGCGCATCCCCGCCGAGGGGCTGCAGCAGATACCGCTGGCCGACTCCGGCGACCTGCGCGTGGGCGACTTCGTGGTGGCCGTCGGCAACCCGTTCGGCATCGGCCAGACCGTCACCTCCGGCATCGTGTCCGCCGTCGGCCGCACCGGACTGCGCGGGCTGGGATACCAGAGCTTCATCCAGACCGATGCGTCGATCAACCCGGGCAACTCCGGCGGCGCGCTGGTCAACCTCAACGGTCAGCTGGTCGGCATCAATACGGCCAGCTTCAATCCGCGCGGCAGCATGGCCGGCAACATCGGTCTGGGCTTTGCCATCCCGGTCAACCTAGCGCGCAACGTGATGGACCAGCTGGTGACCAGCGGCGAGGTGCGTCGGGGCACCTTCGGCCTGGACGCGCAGGACGTGGATGCCCGGCTGGCCAGGGCGCTGGGACTGGATCACCCGCGTGGCGCGCTGGTCACACGCGTGCACGCCGATTCGGCCGCCGCCGCTGCGGGCCTCAAATCCGGCGATGTGATTATTGCCGCCGACGGCGAGCGCATCGACAACCGCGACGGGCTGCGCAACTTCGAAGGCCTGCACGCCATCGGCAGCCAGGTGCAACTCGACATCCGCCGCGACGGCAAGCCGCTGCGGCTGTCGGCCAAACTCAGGGAGCAGCCGCGGGCGCTGGCCGGGGCGAGCCTGGATCCACGGCTGGCCGGCGCCGGCTTCAGCGAATTGCCCGAGCGCCTGCGCCAGGCCGGCATCTCGGGCGTACTGGTCGAGTCGGTGGCCCAGGGCAGCCGCGCTGCGGCGAGCGGCATGCGCGAGGGCGACGTGGTGATGGGGTCCAGTGCGGGTGCGTTCGAGGATCTGGCCGGCTTCCGCACGGGCTTCACACGGCCTCCGGCACAGTTGGTCTTGCAGATCGTTCGCGGCAATCAACGCGGTGTGCTGCAGATGCAATAAACCCCACGATCCCCCATCAGGAGCGACATCCATGAATTCCAACCAGACCTCCGGCACCACTGGCAGCAGCGGCAGCACCACCGGCACTACCGGCACGTCCGGCACCACTGCCACCAAGCCCACCGAGTCCATGAAGTCGAATCTCGGCGAAGCCGGCACCCACCTCAAGCAGGCGGCCCAGCACACCGGCCAGACGCTCAAGGGCGCAGCATCGGCCGCCGGTGAAGAGTTGCGCACCGGTCAGGCCGGCATCAAGTCCGAGCTGTCCGAGAGCGCATCGGCGACGAGGGCCGCAGCCAGCGAAGTGGCCGGCGCCGCCCGCGAGCAGGCCGACGAGCTGATGGAGAAGGGGCGCGACCTGATCGACAGCGCGTCGGAGCTGATCCGCGAGCGTCCGATGGCCGCCTTCGGTGCCGCGCTTGCTGCGGGCTGGGTGCTGGCCAAGCTCACCCGCAACAACGACTAAGCCGCCGCAATGCACAGCCACGGCGAAGACGACCGACCCTACGAGGACGATCCCCCCGTGGCCGACGAGCTGCGGGAGGCCCTGCGCCAGATCGGCTTGACCGGTCGGGCCAGTCTCTCCGCCGCAGGCGACACGGCCAAGGCGTTGCGGGCACTGGTGGCAGCGGATGTCTCGCTCGCCCGCAGCGCCCTGGGCCGTACCCTGGCCATGAGCGGGGTGGCGATCATCTGCGGCGCCACCGCATGGCTGTTCCTGATGGGCGCGCTGGTGGTGTTCCTCAACGGAGCGACCGTGCTCACCTGGACCGCAGCGCTGTTGATCCCGGCGGGCATCAGCCTGCTGGCGGCGGCGATCGCCACATGGGCGGCGGTGCATTACTTCGGCCATACCCGGCTGGACGCGACTCGGCGCCAATTGGCCCGGCTGGGCATCGGCGAGCTGTCGGAGCTGATGCCTTCACCGGACTCGGCCGAGACCGCCCGCGATGCGGAGCAGGGCAAGCCGCCGCGTGAGCCGGCTGCCGCGCAGACCCGCCGCCCTCCCACCGAGCAGGCGGGCACGTGAGGGTGGCAGGTATCCGGTCTCCCGGTAACAGCCCGCCAATGAAATCCGATAAATGCAATCGACGCGCGGCGCGTGCCGCCGTCGGCCCAAGGCGGAACTCATGAATTTTGAAAAGCTGAAGAACAAGGTCGACCAGGCCGAAAACACCTTGGAGGCGAACGAGCGCCGGGTGGGCGCTGACCTGCGCCAGCTGAAGGACTCGTGGCTGACCATGTGGTCCCCGGGCCGGATCATCGTGGTCGGACTGGCCAGCGGATTCCTGATCGGGCGTGCCGAGCCGCTGCAGACCGTGGCCCGTGGCGGCGGCTTGCTGCGCATGAGCAGCACCCTGATGACCCTGTTCTCCGGCATGACCGCGGCCTCGGCGGCCAGCGATGCCGAAGCCGCCGAAGAATCCGCGGAGGAAACGCACGCCGCAGCTGCCTCGGTCGCGGCGGAGTCTGCGGGCGTAGCGGCGAGCGCCGACTCGGCGCGCCGGCAGCGGCGCCGCTTGCCCGCCGGAACGAGCGACAACGCCGCCCAGGACTATCTGGAGCGGCTGGCCTCGGCCGCGCGCCAGGCCGGAGGCAACGGCTGAGCATGGCCGCGGGACCCGCGCAGCCCGGGTCCCCTGCCGCCCCGGAAGACCAGGACCTGACGTTGCCCGGCGCGAGCGCTTCCGGGACGGATGAATTTGCGCCTGACCCGGATCCCCCGCTCTCGGCGGTGCGTCCACGCGCGTCGCATGCGCTCAACCTGCTCGCCACCCTGGCCGTGGGCTACACACTGTGGCTGGCCCAGGGCGTGGTGCTGCCCATTCTGCTGGGGATGTTTTTCGCCCTGATCGGCAACCCGATCATCCGTGGACTGCGGCGCCTGCGCCTGCCGCGGGTCCTGTGCGCGACCATCGTGCTGCTGGGGGGCTTGGCGGCGGCGCTTGCGCTGGGCTACCAGCTGGCCCAACCGGCTGCCGAATGGGCCCGCCAGGTACCCAAGGAACTCAGCCGGCTGGCACCCAAACTCCGCCAGATGAGCAAGCCGGTCCACGCCGCCAGCGAGGCGGCGCAAAGCATCGCGCGCGCCACCGAGGCCGGCGACGGCAAGAAGGTCGACGTGGTGCGCACCGAGGTGAACGACCCCTACAAGTCGCTCACCGCCACGCCGATGATGCTGACCTCGCTGCTGGCGGTGGTGCTGCTGACGTTCTTCTTCATGGTCTACGGGGAAAACCTGCAGCGCAATGCCATCTCGCTGCTGCCCAGCCGCCAGCAAAAGCGCGTCACCGTGGAGATCATGCAGTCGATCGAGCGCGAGATATCACGCTACGTGCTCACCATCAGTGCGATCAACCTGATGCTCGGCCTGGCGCTGGCCGGGTCCTTCTACCTGCTCGGCGTGCCCCTGGCCGAAGCGCTGCTGTGGGGAACCATGGCGGCGGTGCTCAACTTTGCCCCCTACGTCGGGCCCCTGATCGGCATCATCATCATGCTGCTGATGGGGTTCGTGGCCTTCGACGAGGCCTGGATGTCGCTGGTGCCCGCCGGCATCTATCTGGGCCTGCATACGCTGGAGGGTCAGATCCTGACCCCGGTGATCCTCGGCCGGCAGATGCGGTTGTCGCCGCTGGTGCTGATCATGGCGCTGATGGCGTTCGGTTCGCTGTGGGGCATCATCGGCCTGCTGCTGGCGGTGCCTTTGCTGGTCTGCGTGAAAATCACCCTGTCGCGCATCGAGGGCCTGGAAGGCTGGGCGCGCCTGCTGGAATGATCGGCATTTTTCGACGGGCTAGAATGACCGCGTGAGCTTTCCCGTCCACGCCATCACCCTCGACCTCGACGACACGATCTGGCCCATCGCGCCGGCCATCGTGGGCGCAGAGGCGGCGCTGGAAGCATGGATGGCGGAAAACGCGCCCCGCGCGGCACGGATGTGGCCGGCCAGCGAGCGCCAGCGCCTGCGTGAACTGGCCAACCGCGAGCGTCCGCGGCTTGCCCACGACATGACCGCGCAGCGCCGGTGGATGATCGAACGCATGCTGGTGCTCGCCGACGAGGACGTCGCCCTGGCCGAGGCGGCCTACGACGCGTACTTCGCCGCCCGCTGCGATGTGACGCACTACCCCGACAGCGTCGACGCGCTGGAGCGCCTGGCGGCGCGGGTACCGCTGGCCGCCGTCAGCAACGGCAACGCCTGCCTGGACACGATCGGCCTGATGCACCTGTTCCAGTTCCAGCTCGGCGCGCGCGAGCACGGCGCCGCCAAGCCGGACACGAGCATTTTCCATGCCGCCTGCGAGCGTCTCGGCCTGCCCCGCGAGCAGGTCCTGCACGTCGGCGATGATCCCTACATGGACGTGATCGGCGCGCGCCAGGCCGGACTGCGCGCCTGCTGGATCAACCGCGCCGACGAGCACGACCGGTTCCCGCCGTGGCCCGATGCCCGGCCCCGTCCCGACCTTGAATTTCCCACACTTGCCGCGTTGGCCGACTGGCTCGACGCGACGCACTCCGAGGAGTCGATCCGCCCATGAGCCTGCCGCCTGGCTTTACCGATGCCACCACCGATGCCCTGCCCCTTCACATCGTCAGCCCCGAGGGGCTGGCGCAGTGGCGCGCGGCCCAATCACCGGCGCATGGCCAATGGCTGGACGCGCAGGCATTCGATGCCAGCGCCGGTTCGGTGGCGTTGCTGTCGGCGGACGATGGCAGCATCGCGGGTGCCGTGATCGGCGTGGCTGACCGCGCCGACGCCTATTGCTACGCGCACGCCCCTTTCGCGCTGCCCGCCGGCACGGTGTGGAAGCCCGCCGAAGAACTCAACGCCGAGGACGCCAGCAACCTGCAGCTGGGCTGGGGCCTGGGCAGCTACCGCTTCGCCCGCTACCGCAAGCCCAGGCGCGCGCCGGCCGAGCTGGCGGCGGCTGCGTCGCAGGAAGTGCGTGACGTCATCACCGCGTGCCTGCGGGTGCGCGACTGGGTCACCACGCCCACCGAGGACATGGGTCCGCAGCAACTGGAAGATGCCGCGCGCGAGCTCGCCGACAGCCACGGCGCGACGTTGGAAGTGATCGCCGGCGACGCCCTGCTGGAGCAGAACTTTCCGACCATCCACGCGGTCGGTCGGGCTTCGCATCGCGCGCCGCGCCTGATCGCCCTGCGCTGGGGCAAGCCCGGGCATCCCCATCTGGCCCTGGTCGGCAAGGGCGTGTGCTTCGATACCGGTGGGCTGGACATGAAGGCCGCCGACGGCATGCGCAACATGAAGAAGGACATGGGCGGCGCCGCGCACGCGCTCGCCTTGGCCGGGCTGGTCATGGCGCAGACCTTGCCGGTGCGCCTCACCCTGCTGGTGGCGGCAGTGGAGAACGCGGTCGGCCCCGATTCCTTCCGCCCCGGCGACGTCATCACCACGCGCAAGGGCATCACGGTGGAGGTCGACAACACCGACGCCGAAGGCCGGCTGGTGCTCTGCGACGCGCTGGCCTACGCCTGCGAGCAGAACCCCGACACGATCATCGATTTCGCCACCCTCACCGGCGCCGCCCGCGTGGCGCTCGGCCCGGACCTGCCGGCGCTGTTCGCCAACGACGACGCGCTGGCCCGGCAGTGGCTGGAGGCCGGCGAGGCGACCCGTGACCCGGTCTGGCGCATGCCGCTGTGGCGACCGTACCTGCGCTACCTGGACAGCAGCATCGCCGACATCGCCAACGCGGGTTCGCGCATGGCCGGCGCGGTCACGGCGGCGCTGTACCTGGAGCGTTTCATCAGCGAGGGCCAGAAGTGGGCCCACCTTGATGTCTATGCGTGGAACGACAAGGACCGCCCGGGACGTCCGGCCGGCGGTGAGGCGCTGGCGCTGCGTTCGGCGTGGACGATGCTCAAGCAACGCTACGAGCGCTGAGCCGTTCAGGCGCGCTGCGCGCCGACGACCGGTCCGCGCGCACAACCTGGTGTAGTTGGGCCGGACGAACCTCCTCGTCACGGCGTTCCCGGCTGTCCGGGTGTATTACGGGTGGCATCCACCGGACCTTGCGATGACCTCACAGATCCCCACTCCCGACCGGCGCCCGCCGCGACGTTCCTTGCTCCCGCTTGCCGCGATCGGGCTGATCGCCCTGGGTGGGGCCGCGGCGTTCGCCTGGGCCGCGGGCTGGATGGGCAGCAGCGGGCGCCTGACCTCGCAGGGGTTCGTCGACACCATCGAAGCCACCGGCGCTGACCACCCCGGATTCCGGCGCGCGCACAGCAAGGGGGTCTGCGTCAGTGGCAACTTCCAGGGCACCGCGGACGGCCGCGCCCTGTCGAGTGCGCGCGCGTTCTCGCAGCCCGCCGTGCCGGTGCTCGGACGGATGTCGATCGGTGGCGGCGATCCTCACGGCGCCGATGCTGCAGCGCGCGTGCGCAGCATGGCGCTGCTGATCCGCACCGACGACGGCCAGCAATGGCGCATGGCGATGAACAGTTTTCCGTTCTTCGGCGCGCCCACGCTGGAGGCCTTCCTGGAGCAGACCCGCGCCGGGATCCCGGATCCGGCGACCGGCAAGCCCGACCCGGCGAAAATGGCCGCGTTCCTGGCCAGGTACCCGCAGGCACGTCGCTTCCAGGCCTGGGCCAAATCGGCGCCCTTGTCGGACAGCTGGGCCAACACCGCCTACAACGGCGTCCACACCTTTTATTTCATCAACGCTGCCGGCGAGCGCCAGCCGGTGCGCTGGTCGATGCGGCCACAGGCGCCCTTCGTCGAGATGGACAAGGCGCAGCGCGAGCAGGCCTCCGCCGACTACCTCGCCGAGGAGCTCGACCGCCGACTGGCGACGGGCCCCCTGCGCTGGGACATGGTGGTGACATTGCCCGATGCCGGCGATGCGCTGGACGACCCGTCGCAACCGTGGCCCGAAGCGCGCCGCCAGGTCACCGTCGGCACGCTCAGTCTTGAGCAGGCACAGCCGCAGGCCACGGGCCCGTGCCGGGATGTGAACTTCGATCCGCTGATCCTGCCGACCGGCGTGGCGGCGTCGGATGACCCGATTCTGGCCGCGCGCTCGGGCGTGTACGCGCAATCCTTCTTCCGCCGTGAGCGCGAGATCGCCAGCGGCAAGGCCGCCGGTGCCACCAGCGATGAGGTGTCGCCATGAACCCGCGTCCGCGTGAGCATTTCAACCTGTTGGCGCGTGTGCTGCACTGGAGCATGGCGGTGCTGATCCTGACCATGCTGTTTGTCGGCGTCACCATGGTCGCCTCCCTGACCCTGCGCCCGATGCTGATCGAGCTGCACCGGCCGATCGGCATCGCCATCCTGCTGCTGGCACTGCTGCGGCTGGGCAACCGCCTGACCCACCGTCCGCCGCCGCTGCCCGCCGACCTGCCCGCCATCCAGAAGACCGCCGCCCGCGCCTCGCACTGGGTGCTGTACGCGCTGATGCTGTCGATGCCGCTGATCGGCTGGGGAATGCTCTCGGCGAGCGGCTATCCCATCGTGATGTTCGGCGGCGTCCACCTTCCGGACATCCTGCCGCATTCCCCGACGCTGTTCGCCCTGCTCCGCGGCGCCCACGGGCTGCTGGCCTACCTTCTGTTTGCCACCGTGTTGCTGCACCTGTCGGCGGCGCTGTACCACGCATGGGTGCGGCGCGACGGCGTGTTCGCCAGCATGGCGCGCGGTCCGGTGCACGACGAGAGCCGATAAAGCCGCGGTCTCCAGCGACGCGACGGCGCGCTTGATGGGTGGGGCGGAACTTCCTGCCACTTGACAACTCTGCAAAGCAGAGTACTTTGTCATCCATCAACCGGAGGAGCAGGACCATGCAACAGGCTGAGCAGCTCAAACAGGATCTGGATTACGTGGTCGGCGCGGTACGCCGTCATGACCGCAGCGCAGGCGTGCCGTCGATCTACTTCATGTGGGCCGCGATCATTGCGGTCGGCTGGGCCTTGCCCGACTTCGCCCCGCAACTGGCGGCGCCATTCTGGGTCCTGTTCGGGATCGGCGGTGGCCTGGTCAGCATCTGGCTGGCGGCGCGGGACACGAAACACAGCGGCTCGGTGGATCAGGCGCACGGGCGTCGCCACGGCCTGCACTGGCTGGTGACGGGCGCCGCCTTCCTGGTCTGCTGGTTGCCGGTGATGCGCGGCGCGCCGATCGAGACGGCGGTCGGCAACTTCATGCTGGTGGCCGCGATTTCCTATGCACTGGCCGGCGTGCATCTGGAGCGACCGCTGTTGTGGACCGGCTTGCTGATGCTCGCCGCCTATGTCGTGTTGACGATGTTTGCATGGCCCTACACCTGGACCGCCACCGGTCTGCTGGTCGCGATCGCCCTGGCCTGGGCCGGTTTCAGCAGCCAGCGCTCGCGGTCGCCGGTCCATCCGGAATGAAAGCGCTGGACGGCCTCGACAGCGCGTTTGAGCACCGCGCGCGGCTGGCGATCGGCGTCCTGCTGGCACGTCATGACGAGATCAGCTTCGCGCGTTTCAAGCAGAGCCTGTCACTCACCGACGGCAACCTGGGAGCGCAGCTGCGCAAGCTTGAAGACGCCGGCTACCTGGCGCTGCGGCGCGACTTCGTCGAACGCAAGCCGGTCACCTGGTACCGCCTCACCGAGGCCGGACGCGACGCCCTCGACAGCCATCTGGCCGCGCTGCAGGCGATGATCGCGACCGCGACGGGTTAGCCATGGCGGCCTCGCGACACCCCGCTCCGGCATGGCGCGATGGCAAGCCTGCGTGCCGCCGCGTTTGCCGGAGTGGCTTGGCACTGAACGAGCCCCGCGTCACACTCGGACGAACACCACTGCAAGGGCGCATATGACCGAGTCGGCCGAGCTGCTCAAGTCGCTCAAGATCGACCGTTCGGCTCCGCCGGAGCCACGGAAACGGGGGCCGTGGCTGGTCGCGGCCGCGGTGCTGCTGGTGCTGATCCTCGCTGCCGGGTTCTTCCTGCGCGGCCAGGGCGGTGTCGAGGTACGCACCGCGCCCGCGGTGGCGATGTCCAGCGGCAGCGCGGCGGTGCTGGACGCCACCGGCTACGTCGTTGCCCGCCGCATGGCCACGGTGTCCTCCAAGGTCACCGGCAAGGTGCGTGAGGTGATGATCGAGGAGGGCCAGCAGGTCGAGGCCGGCGACATCATGGCCACGCTGGACCCGATCGATGCCAACGCCGAGCGCAGCCTTGCCCGGGCCCAGCTTGCCGCCGCGCGCAGCCAGATCGACGCGGCCCAGGCCCAATCCCGCGAAGCCGGCGCCAACGCCGCCCGCCTCGCGCCACTGGCGCGGCAACAGCTGGTGCCCGCCGCGCAGTACGACCAGGCCGTGGCCGCGCGCGACGCCTTGCGCTCGCAACTGCTGACCGCGCAGCGCAACGCGCAGGTCGCCGCCGACCGCCTGGCCATCGCCGACAACGGCGTCGACAACACCGTGGTGCGCGCGCCCTTCACCGGCGTGGTCATCGCCAAGGCGGCCCAGCCCGGCGAGATCATCTCGCCGCTGTCAGCCGGTGGCGGCTTCACCCGCACCGGTATCGGCACCATCGTCGACATGGACTCGCTGGAGGTGGAGGTGGATGTCGGCGAGGCCTACATCGGCCGGGTGACGCCGAAAATGCCGGTCGAGGCCGTGCTCAACGCCTACCCGGACTGGCGCATTCCCGGCTCGGTGATCGCGATCATCCCCACCGCCGACCGCGGCAAGGCCACGGTGAAGGTGCGCGTCGCGCTGGACGAGAAGGACCCGCGGATCGTGCCCGACATGGGCGTGCGCGTCAGCTTCATGGAAAAGGCCGGCGAGGAAGCGCCGCCGGGGGTACGCGTGCCTGCCGCGGCCGTGGCGAGCCGGGACGGCAAGGACGTCGTCTTCGTGCTGGGCAACGACGACACCGTCGCCCTGCGGCCCGTCGAAGCAGGCATCACCACCGGCAGCGACCGCCAGGTGCTCGCGGGCCTGAAGGCCGGCGAGACCGTCGTGCTGGACCCGCCAGCGGAACTCAAGGACGGCGACAAGGTCCGCCTGGCCAGGGACGCGGCGCCATGACGCCGCTGGTCAGCCTGCGCAACCTGACCAAGACCTACCAGCGCGGGCCGGAGAAGATCGAGGTGCTGCACGGCATCGACCTGGACATCGCCGAGGGCGACTTCGTGGCCCTGATGGGGCCGTCGGGTTCGGGCAAGACCACGCTGCTGAACCTGATCGGCGGCTTGGACACGCCCAGCGGCGGCGAGATCTCCATCGAAGGCGAGCGCATCGACCGCATGGGCGCCGGCCAGCTGGCCAATTGGCGCAGCCGCCACGTGGGCTTCGTGTTCCAGTTCTACAACCTGATGCCGATGCTGACCGCGCAGAAGAACGTCGAGCTGCCGCTGCTGCTGACCTCGCTCAAGGCCGCGCAGCGCAAGCGCAATGCCCGCATCGCCCTGCAGCTGGTCGGCCTGGCCGATCGCACCTCGCACAAACCCAACGAGCTTTCCGGCGGCCAGCAGCAACGCGTCGCCATCGCACGGGCGATCGTGTCCGACCCGACCTTCCTGATCTGCGACGAGCCCACCGGGGACCTGGACCGCCATTCCGCCGAGGAGATCCTGGCCCTGCTGCAGTCGCTCAACCGCGACCACGGCAAGACCATCATCATGGTCACCCACGACCCGAAGGCGGCCGAATACGCCAGTCACACCGTCCACCTCGACAAGGGCGAGCTGGTGGACGCGCCCGGGCTGGCGCGCTGAGTCGGCGATGAAATACCTCTGGCTGGTCTGGGCCCAATTGCGGCGGAGCAAGACCCGCACCCTGCTGACACTTCTGTCGGTGGTCGCCGCCTTCCTGCTGTTCGGCATGCTCGACTCGGTCCGGGTGGCCTTCAATTCCGGCGGCAGCGTGGACGGTGCCAACCGGCTGGTGGTCGCTTCGCGGCTGTCGATCACGCAGACGCTGCCGATCCGCCTGCTGCGCCAGATCGAGGGCGTTCCGGGCGTGCGCAAGGCGACCTACGCGATGTGGTTCGGCGGCATCTACCAGGACCCGAAGAACTTCTTCCCCAACTTCTCGGTGGCCGACAACTACTTTGACGTCTACACCGACTTTGACCTTCCCGCCGAACAGCTGAAAGCCTGGCAGGCCAACCAGACCGGCGCGGTGGTGGGCGAGGCGCTGGCGCAGAAGTTCGACTGGAAGATCGGCGACACCATTCCGCTGCAGGCGACCATCTTTCCGCGCAGCGGCAGCAACGACTGGCCGCTGCAGCTGGAGGCGATCTACCGCGCGCGCGACCGCGACAACGTCGGCGCCGAGCAGCAGCTGCTGATGCACTGGAAGTACTTCGACGAGGCCAACGACTACATCAAGAACCAGGTCAGTTTCTTCACCGTGCAGCTGGCGGACCCGGGCCAGGCCTCGCGCGTGCCGCAGGCGATCGACGCGCTCTCGGCCAACTCCGACCACGAGACCAAGAGCCAGACCGAGTCGGCCTTCCAGCAGTCGTTTGCCAAGCAGTTCGCCGACATCGGCCTGATCGTCACCGCGATCATGGGCGCGGTGTTCTTCACCCTGCTGCTGCTCACCGGCAACACGATGGCCCAGGCGGTGCGCGAGCGGGTGCCCGAATTGGCGACGCTGAAGACGCTGGGTTTCCGCGACTCGACGATGCTCGGGCTGGTGATGGCCGAGTCGGTGCTGCTGGTGATGATCGGCGGGCTGACCGGGCTCACCCTGGCCGCGCTGGCGATGCCGGGAATCTCGGCTGCCAGCGGCGGGATGATCGGCCTGCCGCAGGTGCCGGCGCAGACCTGGCTGGTCGGCATCGGCCTGATGGTCGCCATCGGTGTGGTGGTGGGCCTGCTGCCGGCGCTGCGGGCCAAGCGGCTGAAAATCGTCGACGCGCTGGCGGGGAGATGAGGATGCGGGCCGTGAACAGGCAGCGCCTGTGGAACCTGCTGACCGTCGTGCTGCTGGTGGCCGGACTGGCCGCGTGGATCGTGCTGCCGTGGTGGGGCCTGCTTGTCCTTGCCGTCGCGCTGGCGACCTGGCTGGTGCTGACCCGCAGCGGGCGGCTATCCCTGGCGGCCACGCGGATCGGCATTTCCAGCCTGCCGCAGCGGTGGGGCGCCTGTTCGGTGATCATCGTCGGCATCGCCGGCGTGGTCGGTGTACTGGTCGCGATGCTGGCGATGGGCGAAGGCTTCAAGGCGACCCTGCAGGCGACCGGCAGCGACGACACCGCGATCATCCTGCGCGGCGGGTCACAGGCGGAAACCAACTCGGTCATCCTGCGCGACCAGGTGCCGCTGGTCTCCAGCCTGCCCGGGATCGCGCGCGACGCGGATGGCAAGCCGCTGCTGACCGCCGAGCTCTCGCAGGTGGTGGCGCTGAAGGCACGGTCCGATGGCAGCGATTCCAACGCGCAGCTGCGCGGCGTCGGCGAGGAAGCCTGGCAGGTGCGTCCGGGCGTGCGTCTGGTGGAAGGCCGCAGGTTCCAGCCAGGCCTGCAGGAGCTGGTGGTCGGCCAGGGCGCGCAGTCGCAGTTCCGCGGCCTTGAAGTGGGCAATACGCTGGAGTTCGCCAACCAGCAGTGGACGGTGGTCGGCAAGTTCGCCTCCGGCGACGCCTACGATTCGGAGCTGTGGGGCGACGCGCAGACCATCGCCTCGACCTACCGGCGCAATGCCTACCAGTCGATCACCGTGCGCACCGAGGGTGCGGACGGCTTCCAGCGCCTCAAGGCGGCGATGGACGCCGACCCGCGACTGAAGCTCGACGTGGAGACCACCCGCAGCTACTACCGCAAGCAGTCCGGCCAGCTGAGCACGCTGATCAGCGTGCTCGGCACGGTGATCGGCGCGATCATGGCGGTCGGTGCGGTGTTCGGCGCGCTTAACACGATGTACGCCGCGGTGGCCGGCCGCGCGCGCGAGATCGCGACCATGCGTGCGATCGGCTTCCGAAGCCTGCCCGTCGTGCTCGCGGTGATGTTGGAGACGATGCTGCTGGCGCTGCTGGGCGGCGTGCTGGGCGGCTTGATCGCCTGGGCGATCTTCAACGGCTACACAGTGTCCACGCTGGGCAACAACTTCAGCCAGGTGGTGTTCCAGTTCAAGGTCTCGCCGCAGTTGCTGTGGACCGGCCTGAAATGGGCGCTGGGCATCGGCCTGGTGGGCGGCCTGTTCCCGGCATTGCGGGCCGCGAGTCTGCCGGTGACGGTCGCGTTGCGCGACGGCTGAAACAAAGCGGGCACCCGAAGGTGCCCGTTCGACGCTTGCAGCGGGACAGGCCCGCAAGCCCGACCGCCGCTGGCCTTCAATCCGCCCAGTGCCCCGCGCGGGTCGAGATCGGCAGCACCAGCGCCGACAGCTTGCGGTCGTTGGCCAGCAGGTGGATCGCATCGGCCAGGATCGCCGCGGACTCCTGCAGCAACGGGTCGGGACGGTCCTCGGCGGCCTTCTCGCGCGCGGCGTCCTGGACGATGTCGCGCTCGTTGGCGGTCAGCCCGTCATCGGCGGAAATCAGCGCCAGCGGATCCAGCGCCAGCCCGAGCTCCTCGCGGGTTTCCTGTCGCTTCTTGCGCCGCGCCTCGCTGGCGTCGCGCTCGCGGCGCCGCTCGGCCTCGTTGAGCGAGATCGTGGTCTTCGCGGACTCCTCGCGGAAGCGCGCCACGTCCTCGCGCCACCACTGGAACTCCAGGTTGTTGGCGACGCGGGCGGTGTGCAGTTTGTCCAGCGTGCCCAGGATGTGGCTGAAGTCGCCGTAGACCTTGTGCGGCACCGCGGCGATCCGCGTCCACGGCAGCGCGTTGTCGTAGGTGCTCTCGCCGTATTCGGTGGCATCCACCGAGGCCGGGAACTGGATGTCCGGCACCACGCCCTTGTTCTGGGTCGAGCTGCCGCCGGGCAGGAAGAACTGGGCCACGGTCAGCTTGACCTGCCCGAAACGCTCCTCCTCACCGCCCGGCCAGCGGTCCAGGTCCACCAGGTTCTGCACCGTGCCCTTGCCGAAGGTGTTCTCGCCGATCACCAGCCCGCGGCCGTAGTCCTGGATAGCACCGGCGAAGATCTCCGATGCCGACGCGGAGCCGCGGTTGACCAGCACCGCCAGCGGTCCGTCCCAGGCCACGCCCGGCTCGTCGTCGCCATTGACGGTGACCCGGCCACCGGACTCGCGCACCTGCACCACCGGGCCCTGGTCGATGAACAGGCCGGTCAGCTCGATCGCCTCGTTCAGCGAGCCGCCGCCGTTGTTGCGCAGGTCCAGCACCACGCCGTCCACGCCCTGCTTCTTCATGTCCACCAGCAGCTTGGCGACGTCGCGGGTGGCCGAGGCGTAATCGCCGTTGTTGAGGCGGCGGCCCTCGAAGTCCTGGTAGAAACCGGGCAGCTCGATCACGCCCACGTGCTTGGCCGGCGCATCGCCGATGCCGGGAATCTCCAGCACCTTGGATTTGGCGGCCTGGTCCTCCAGGCGCACCTTGTCACGGGTGATCACCACCCGCACCGGCTCGCTGTCCAGGCCGGCGCTCGCCGGCACCACGTCCAGCCGCACCTTGGAATCCTTGGGCCCGCGGATCTTCTCGACCACGTTGTCGATGCGCCAGCCGATCACGTCTTCCATGTTGCCGCTGGTGCCCTGCCCGACCGCCACGACGCGGTCGCCGGGAGCAAGCACGCCGGACTTGTCGGCCGGGCCACCGGGCACGATCTCGCGGATCGCGACGATGTCGTCCTGCTTCTGCAGCACCGCACCGATGCCTTCCAGCGACAGCGACATGGACAGGTTGAAGTTCTCCGCCGATCGCGGGGTGAAGTAGCTGGTGTGCGGATCGATCGCGTTGGTGTAGCTGTTGAGGAAGGTCTGGAACACGTCCTGGCCTTCCAGCTGGGCCACGTTGTCAGCCAGGTTCGCGTAGCGCTTGTCCAGCGTCTTCGCGATGTCTTTGGACTCCTTGCCCGCCAGTTTCAGGCGCAGCCAGTCGTTGCGGACCGACTGCTTCCACAGCTCGTCCAGCTCGGCGGTGTCTTCCGCCCACGGCGCCTTCTTGCGGTCGTAGTGAAATTGCTCATCACCGCTGAAATCGAAGATGTCTTGCTTGAGCAGTCCGCGGGCGTGGCGGATGCGCTCGTTCACCCGCTGGCGGTAGAGCGCGAAGATCGCGTAGCCCGGCTCCAGCTTGCCGCTCTTGATGGCGTCGTCCAGCCGCGTCTTGTAGCGGTCGAACCCGGCGATGTCGGCGGCGGTGAAGAACTGCTTGCCGCCGTCGAGCGCCTCCAGGTAGCGCTTGTAGATGTCCGCCGAGAGCGCGTCGTCCAGCGGCTGCGGCCGGTACGCGTAGCGGCTGTCGGACAGCAGGCCGTAGACCAGCTTGGCGGCGGTGGCCTGGTCGGCGGTCGGGCCGCTGGGCAGCACCGCCGGCTTGCTGCCGCTGGCGCGAGCCACGGTGACCGGTGTTTCCACCGCGGTGGGCGCGACCATCGGTGCATTGTCGGCACGCGCCAGCAGCGCCAACGGGGCGGTCAACAGCAGGGCAAGCAGGGGGGTCTTGGCGATCATGAAATAGGGGCGGGGCGGCCGACTAGTGGGAGGGGGTGCAACGGACTGGCGCAGTACGGGAAGATCGAGATTGCAAGCAGCTTGGACTACCTGACAGTGCCGAAAGTTGCGGGCGCTGTCACCTCGTCAGGGCACGGTCAGGAAACGCTACGGCCTTGTCGCGCAAAGCCGAGACGGAAGCTTAGACAGGTGGATGCGAAGACCGCGTACGCACGACGCACGAGGCGGGCAAATTGCTGCGGCGATCGCCTGCTGCCGCACCCGGGTACTGATGCGACAGGGACGTCCGGCTCAGGCTGAAACCGCCAGGCCCGCCTCCGCCGCGCTGCGGTCGGCATGGTAGGAGGAGCGCACCAGCGGGCCGGACGCGACGTGGGTGAAGCCCAGTCCCAGGCCGAACGTCTCGAAGTGCTTGTACTCCTCCGGCGTCCAGTAACGCATCACCGGATGGTGGTGGGCGCTGGGTTGCAGGTACTGGCCGATGGTGATCATGTCCACGTCATGGGCGCGCAGGTCGCGCAGGGTCTGCTCGACCTGGTCGCGCTCCTCGCCCAGCCCCAGCATGATCCCGGACTTGGTCACCACGTCGGGATGCTGGGCCTTGAACTTCTGCAGCAGAGTCAGCGACCACTGGTAATCGGCGCCCGGGCGCACATTGCGATACAGCTCCGGCACCGTTTCCAGGTTGTGGTTGAACACGTCCGGCGGGTTGGCCGCGAGGATTTCCAGCGCGCGCTCCATCCGGCCCTTGCCGCGGAAGTCCGGGGTCAGGATCTCGATCCGGGTGCCCGGGCTCTGGGCACGGATGGCGGCGATGCACTCGACGAAATGGCCGGCGCCGCCGTCGCGCAGGTCGTCGCGGTCGACCGAGGTCACCACCACGTACTTCAGGCCCATGTCGGCGACCGTGCGCGCCAGGTTGGCCGGCTCGGCGGCGTCCGGCGGCTTGGGCCGGCCGTGGGCGACATCGCAGAAGCTGCAACGGCGCGTGCAGACCTCGCCCAGGATCATGAAGGTCGCGGTGCCGTGGCCGAAGCACTCGTGGATGTTGGGGCAGCTGGCTTCCTCGCAGACCGTGACCAGGCGGTTCGCGCGCAGCTTTTCCTTGAGCTTGGCGACCGCGTTGCCGGACGGGATGCGCACCCGGATCCAGGACGGCTTGCGCAGCACCGGTGCCTCGGCGAACTGCACCGGCGAGCGGCTGATCTTGTCGCCGGCCAGCTGCTTCACGCCCGGCTGCAGGGACGCCGGTGCGTCGCCGCCGACAATCGCGAGGGGAATGGACTTGCTGGCGCTATCGCTCATGGACAATCCGGGACGTGAATGCGGGGGTGCCGGTCAGAGCATGGGCAGGGCCGGCGACGGGGCCTCGTCGACCTTCAGGCCAAACTGCGCGGCGAAGTGTTCGACCAGCGCCGGCTTGACGGCCTGCAGCCCCGAGGGACCGCCCAAGTCTACCATCGAGGTCACCCGCAAACCCGCGTAACCACAGGGGTTGATGCGCGTGAACGGGGACAGGTCCATGTCGATGTTGAACGCCAGGCCGTGGAAGCTGCAGCCGCGGCGGACGCGAATGCCGAGCGCGGCGATCTTGGCCCCGGCCACGTACACGCCGGGCGCGCCGTCGCGGCGGCCGGCCTCGATGTTCCAGTCCGCCAGCGTGTCGATCACCGCCTGCTCCACCCGGGCCACGTAGTCGCGTACGCCGACCTTGACCCGGCGCAGGTCCAGCAACGGATACAGCACCAGCTGGCCGGGGCCGTGGTAGGTCACCTGGCCGCCGCGGTCGACCTGGACCACGGGGATGTCGCCAGCCGCCAGGACGTGCTCGGCGCGACCGCTCTGGCCGAGGGTGAACACCGGGTCGTGCTCCACCAGCCACAGCTCATCGGGCGTGTCGACGGTGCGGCGATCGGTGAAGTCCTGCATCGCGCGCCACACCGGCTGGTAGGGCTGCCGGCCCAGGTCGCGCAACAGGGCGTGCGGCAGCGCTCGCGCGGCTCCTACCGGGGCTGCCGGCGTGGGCGTGGGCGCGAGTGCGGATGCAGGCGCGGGTGCGTTCAAGGCGAATCCGCCATCGCCGGATTCCGAGGCGGTGGCAGCCGGCGTTACAGCGTCCACTTCACTTCCGGGTGATCGCGCAACAACTGGTGGGCATGGTCGTACTGCTCGCGGCTTTCGGCGCGGAAGGTCAGGCGCACCGACACGTAGCGCCCGTTGCTGGAGTGCTTCCAGTGGATGCGCTCGGTCAATACCTCGATGCCGCCATCGGTCAGGCGCTGCGGCAGTTCCGTCTCCAGCCCAGCGTCGGCCGCGCCCATCGCGCTGAGCTCGAACTCACCGGGAAACTGGAAACCGTGCTCGGGGTTGTCGGATATCAGTTCCATCGCTCACTTCGCTGTGGTCCGGGTCAGGGTGGGGGTCAGATATCGGGGCTCAGGTGGATTTCCACCACAGCAGCAGCTCGTGCCACAGGCGCTTGAAGAAGCCTGCGCGCTCGACCGCCTGCAGTGCCACCAGCGGGCGCTCGGCAACGACCTTGCCATCGAGCATCACCTTCACCGTGCCGATCGCCTGGCCCTTCTCGATCGGGGCGACCAGCGTGGCCGGCACGTCCATGGTCGGCTGCAGCTGCTCGTAGCGGCCGCGCGGCACGGTCACCAGCAACGGCTCGGCGACGCCGAGCTCCAGCGTGTCCACGGCGCCCTTCCACAGCTTGTGGGTCGCCACCTCGGTGTCGCCGTCGTACAGCTTGTGGGTTTCGTAAAAGCGGAAACCCCAGTTGAGCAGCGCCTGGCTGTCGCTGGCGCGCTGCTTCTCGGAGGTGGAGCCCATGACGACGGACACCAGGCGCTGCTCGTCGCGCTTGGCCGAGGCCATCAGACAGTAGCCGGCGCCGGAGGTGTGGCCGGTCTTGATGCCGTCCACGGTGCTGTCGCGCCACAGCAGCACGTTGCGGTTGGGCTGGGTGATCGGCCCGACCGTGAACTCCTTGATCTTGTTGTAGGAGTAGGTCTCGGGGAAGTCGCGCGACAGGGCGATCCCGAGCAGCGCCAGATCGTGCGCCGAAGACACGTGCCCGTCGTCCGGCAAGCCGGTGGCGTTGGCGAAGTGGGAGTTTTTCATGCCCAGTCGCTTGGCGTACTGGTTCATCAGCGCGGCGAAGGCGGATTCGCTGCCGGCCACATGCTCGGCCAGGGCGATCGCGGCGTCGTTGCCGGACTGCACGACCATGCCTTTTTCCATCTCCAGCAGCGGCGCGGTCTGGTTGACCTGGAAGCCCGAGTAGCTGCCGTCCGTGCCCGCCCCGCCCTTGCGCCAGGCGTTCTCGGTCATCATCACCTGGTCGGTCGGCTTGACCTTGCCGCCGGCCATCTCGGCGGCGATGACGTAGCTGGTCATCACCTTGGTGATGCTGGCCGGCTCCAGCGGTTCGTCGATGTTCTCGCCCGCCAGGACATTGCCGCTGGCGGCATCCATCAGGATCCACGCGGTGCCGACGATCGCCGGAGGCGGCGGTACCGGCAACGCCTCGCTGGCGGGCGCCTGTTCGGCGGCCTGCGGCTGGGGAGTCGGTTGCGGGGTGGGCTGCGGCGCCGGGGTCTGGGCGAAGGCGAGGCCGAAAGCAAAGGTGGTGAGCGCGGCGATGCCAATTGCGCGGTAGGACTTCATTGGTGAACTGCTCCGGGTCGGCGCGGGGCCGATGGGTATCGATATTGGAAGGGAAGCGAAACTACTCTTTGACGCGTTGGGGTGTGCCGAAGCCGAGGCCGGCGATGCGGCTGGCCAAGCCATTGGCGGCCGCCGCTTCCAGCGGACCGACCCGCACCCGCCAGACTTGGCGGCCGTTGGCCATGCCGTCGTGCAGGTTGGCGGCGGCGATGCCGGCGCCGCGCAGGGTGGCCAGGGCCCGGTCGGCATTATCGCGCGCGGTGAAGCTGGCCACCTGCAGGACCACGCCGTCGCCGACCTCGCTGGCCTGGATCACGCCAGCGGTGGCCGCGGCCGTCGGCGGCGGTGCACTGGATGGGGCGCTGGGCGAGCTGACGGCCGGTGCAGTCGATGCCACGGTCGCCTGTGACAGGGTTTTGCCGGGCACGGCATCGTCGCGTACGACCCGTCCACCAACGATGCTGATGTGGCGCTCGGCCATCCACGCATCGAAGTCGTCGGCGGTCATCGCCCGGCCATCGCGGCTCATCTGGAAGCGCCAGTCCTCGGTCCCGCCGGTGGTCGCGACGGGCGCGGCGGCGGCCACGACCGTCGGGGCAGCGACGGGCGCCACAGCGGTGGGCAATTTGGCGACCAGCGAATCCATCGATGAGTCCGGCACGCGCGCGGTGGCTGCGGGCCGGGTCGCGGCGGTCTGAACCGCCTTCGCCGGCGGCGGCGTTGCAGCGGCCGCATACCGGGTTGGCGGCGCCTCACCCGGCTGCAGCGCGCGCACCTCGACCCGGCCGGTACCGGCCGGATGGACGCCGAGCTTGACCGCCGCGGCATAGCTCAGGTCCACCACCCGGCCCTCGTGGAACGGGCCGCGGTCGTTGACCCGGACCACCACCGAGCGGCCGTTGTCCAGGTTGGTGACCCGCGCAAAGCTGGGCAGCGGCAGCGACTTGTGCGCGGCGGTGAAGGCGTACATGTCGTAGACCTCCATGTTGGAGGTGCGCCGGCCGTGGAACTTGTTGCCGTAGTACGAGGCCGTGCCGCGCTCGACGAACCCCCTGGTGTCGTTGAGCACCTGGTAGTTCTTGCCCAGCACGGCATAGGTTGGCCGGTTGCCGTAGGCCGACCGCGGCTCGGCGACCACTTCGGGCTCGGGAATCAGCGAGACATCGATGTCGATGTTCGGCGCGGAGTCCTTGATGTGTGGCGCGTAGAGCCCGCCGGCCGTGTAGTGGCCGCGCTTGGACAGGTCCTCCTGCGCCGGCGGATACGGCGACTTTCCGCGCACCGTGTGACCGGCCGCCTTGGCCGTGCCCGCCGTGTCAGCCGGAGGATCGGATTTCTTGCCGGGACCGCTGGCGCAGGCGGCCAGGCCGAGGACGAGACCGGCCCCCAGCAGCCGCTTCATGCGCCCGGACGGCCACTGGCCGGAACTGCCGCGAGCGGATTCTCCCGCCCCGCAATCGCCTCGGACAGCTGGTACACCGCCATCGCGTAGTGCTTGGAGATGTTGTAGCGGGTGATCGCGTAGAAGTTCTGGTAGCCCAGCCAGTACTCCGGCCCGTTCACGCCGTCCAGGTTGAGCAGGGTCGCGTTGCCGGGACCGGCGATGGGCGTCTGCGGTTTGTAACCCCGTGCAGCCAGCTGCTCCAGCGTGTAGCGCGGCTCCAGACCTTCCGGCTCGAACGCCGCGGCACCCTTGGCCCGCACCGCTCGCGAGACGATCGGCTCGCCGCGCTTCCAGCCGCCCTTCTTGACGAAGTAGTTGGCGACCGAGGCGAACACGTCATCGAGGTTGTTGAACAGGTCGACCTTGCCGTCGCCATTGCCGTCCACGGCGTAGTCGCGGTAGCTGGACGGCATGAACTGGCCCCAGCCCATCGCCCCGGCGTAGCTGCCCTTGAGCGCGGTCACGTCGAAGCCGTTTTCCTTGCCCATGGCGAACAGCTGGGCGAGCTCGTCGCGGAAGAACTGCTCGCGGTTGTTCTCGCGCTCGATCCGGCCTGGCTCGTTGGTGCGCGGATAGGCGAACGCGAGGGTATAGAGCGCGTCCACCACCGGATAACTGCCGGTGTTGCCGCCGTAGCTGGTTTCCACGCCGATGATGGCGACGATGATCTCCGCCGGGACGCCGTACTGCGCCTCGACCTTGTCCAGCGCGGCGCGGTGCTTGGCGAGGAACGCCTTGCCGGCGGTGATGCGCTGCTGGGAGATGAAGATCGGCCGGTAGTCCTTCCACGGCTTGGCCTCGGCCGGCCGCGACATGGCCGCGATGATGCCCTCGCGCATCTGCGCCTTGGCCATCACCGAAGTGATGTAGGCGGCATCGACGTCGTACTTGGCCGAGGTGGTGCGGATGAACTCGGGTACCGCGACCGCGATCGGCTGCGCGTTGGACACCACCGGCTGGCTCGGCGGCTTCGGCGGGGAGGTCTCGTCGGGCACCAAGATAGTGGACGCGGAGGAAGGCTTGTCAGTGGGCTGGACGGGCGTGGCGCAGGCGACCAGGGCGAACGGGAGCGCACATAGCAGGGCGCGGCTGGCAAGGGTTCGGCTCATCTGGATGAGGTTAGCACTTGTTCGCAAAGGCCTGAACCGCTCGCGCAGCATCGACGGCGTCCAGTCAGCCTGTGTTGTTGAAGCATCCGGGCCGCGCTTTTCAGTGCCCGTGGACCGGCCGGTGGGCACGCACCGCCATCACCACGCCCATCCCGGCCAGAAGCGACACCGCCGAGGTGCCGCCATAGCTGAGCAGCGGCATCGGCACGCCAACCACCGGCAGCATCCCGGCAACCATGCCGCCGTTGACCACCACGTAGACAAAGAACGCCAGCCCGAGCGCGCCGGTCAGCAGCCGCGAATACCCGTCGCGCGCCTGCGCCGATACCCACAGGCAGCGCCCGACCACGAACAGGTACAGGCCCAGCGTGATTGCCACGCCGATCCAGCCGAACTCCTCGCTGAGCACGGCGAAGATGAAGTCGGTGGTGTGCTCGGGAATGTAGTTCAGGTGCGACTGGCTGCCATCGCCCCAGCCCTTGCCGGTCAAGCCGCCGCCACCGATGGCGATCTTGGACTGGATGATGTTCCAGCCCGCGCCCAGCGGATCGCGCTCGGGATCCAGGAACATCAGGATGCGGTCCTTCTGGTAGGGCATGAACATCCAGAACCACGCCGCCGGCGCGGCCACCGCGATGCTTCCCGCCGCGGCAACGAACCACCACCACGACAGGCCGGCCAGGTAGAGCACGAACGCCCCGCTGATGCCGACCAGCAAGGCCGTGCCCAAGTCCGGTTGCAGCAGGACCAGCCCGGTCGGCAGCCCGATCAGGACCATCGCCACCACGGTCGCGCGGAAGGACGGCGGCAACGGACCACGGTTGAGTTGCCAGGCCACCATCATCGGCAGGCTCAGCTTGAGCACCTCGGCCGGCTGGAAGTAGAACACTCCCAGGTTGATCCAGTGCCCGCCGTGGCGGCCCTGGCCGATGAACAACACGATCAGCAGGGGCACGATCGTCGCGGCGTAGGCCAGCGGCGTCCAGTTGCGCAGTTGCAGCGGCGATACCCGCGAGAGCAGCCACATCACGCCCAGACCGATGACAAAGCGCGAGGCCTGCGCCATCACCAGCGCCTCGGACTTGCCGCCGGCGCTGTAGAGCACGGCCAGGCCGATGCCCATCAGCGCCAGCAGGGCGGCCAGCAACGGCAGGTCAAGGGTGCGCGTGAAGCGCGCAATCATATCCAGCAGCCAGCGCAGGATCGTCCTCATTGCGCCGGGTCCGTGGTGGAGTCAGCCGCGGCTTCGGCGTCCGCGCCCGCTTCCGTCGCAGCCTCGGCATCGTCCGCGCCCGCTTCCGTCGCAGCCTCGGCATCGTCCGCGTCCCGGGCCATCTCCACCGCCGCCTCCAGCGGATCGGTCACCACATCGTCGGTGGGCTCCATGCCCTCGGGCATCTTGCCCAGCAACCACGCATCGAAGATCGTGCGGGCGATGGGCGCGGCCGCGCTGCCGCCGTAACCGCCGTGCTCCACCACCACCGCCACCGCGATCTGCGGATCCTCGGCCGGGGCGTAGCCGGTGAACAGCGCGGTATGGCGCAGGTGGTAGGGCAGCGTGTGCGGGTTGAGGCTGATGTTGCCCTTGCGGCTGGAGCGCTGAGCGGTACCGGTCTTGCCGGCCATCGTGTACGACGCGCCAATGGCCATGCGGCGGGCGGTGCCGCCGGGCCCGTTGATCGTGGCGATCATGCCCTCTTGCACCGCGCGCAGGTTGGCCGGCTTGTCGGTGATCCGGTGGCTGGGCGTAGGCGGCAGGTCCTGCCACGGCGACTCGTAGCCGTCGCGGCGCGACTGCAGCAGGCGCAGCTCGTGCAGGTCGCCGCCGTTGGCGACCGCCGCGGTGGAGCGGGCGATCTGCAAGGCGGTGGCGATCCAGTAGCCCTGCCCGATCCCGGAGATCACCGTCTCGCCCGGGTACCAGGACTCCTTGCTGATGGTCCGCTTGTACTCCCGCGAGGGCACCACGCCGGCGTTCTCGCCCAGCAGGTCGATGCCGCTCTTCTCGCCGAACCCATAGAGGTGCATGTACTCGGAGAGCCGGTCGATGCCCAGGTCCAGGGCGAGCTTGTAGTAGTAGGTGTTGACCGAGCGGGAGATCGAATCGCGCAGGTCCGTCCAGCCGTGGCCGCCGCCGGAGGCATCGCGGTAGCCGCGCGCCTGGCCGGGGATGCGGAACTCGCCGGTGGAGAGGATGCGGTCGGACGGCGTGCGCAATCCGCTGTCGAGCCCGGCCAGCGCCATCACCGGCTTGATCGTCGAACCCGGCGGGCCACCGCCGAGCACATTGCGGTTGAACAGCGGGCGCGAGGGGTTGTTGATCAGGCCGTTGTAGTCGGCGTGGGAGATGCCATTGACGAACAGGTTGGTGTCATACGAGGGCAGGCTGACCATCGCCAGCACCTGGCCGGTTTTGGTATCCACCGCGATTGCCGAGCCGTCGGCATCGCCGAACGCCGCCACCATCGCGCGCTGCAGGTCCAGGTCCACCGACAGGCGCAGGTCCGCGCCGGGCACCGCCGGCACCCGGCCAACGATCCGCATCGGCCGGCCGTCGACGTTGGTCTCGACCTTCTCGTAGCCCAGCTTGCCGCGCAGCGCCTCCTCGTAGGAGCGCTCCAGCCCGGTCTTGCCGGTGTGGCTGAACACGCTGCCCGCCTCGCCCATCTCGGCCAGGTCGGCCTCGTCGATGCGGCCGACGTAGCCGATCACGTGGGCGAACAGCTCGCCGTGCAGGTAGCGGCGCTGCAGGTAGGAGACCACCTCCACGCCGGGGTATTTCCAGCGGTCCACCGCCAGCCGCGCCAGTTCGTCGGGCTTCACCCGCAGCTTGAGGATGATCGGCTTGTAGCTGCGGGTGACCTTGCGCGCGGCGAGGAAGTCCTCGATCTCCTGCTCGGACAGGTCGATGATGCCGGCCAGCCCGGGCAGCCAGTCTTCCGGATCACCGGCTTCGCGCGGGGTGACCTCCAGGCGGAACGCGGGCACGTTGTCGGCCAGGATGCGGCCCTTGCGGTCGTAGATCAGCCCGCGGCCGGGCACCACCGGGCGCAGCTTGATCCGGTTCTGCTCCGCGCGCGTGGCGTACTCGTCGTGATGCCAGACCTGCAGGCGGTAGTAGCCCAGCGCCAGTCCCGACAGGACCAGGGTCACGCCGATGAAAGCGATGATCACGCGGGTGCGGAAGTGGCGGACTTCGGCCGCGGCGTCCTTGAGCACGCGCCGTGGGCGGCGCCGGATCGGGCGCACTTCTCAGCTCCTGCGCCAGCTGCCCAGACGCAGCGCGTCCAGCAGCAGGAACACCGGCGGCCACAACGCCATCCCGGTCAGCGGTGCCAGCCAGAACATCGCCGGCAGCGAGGGAATGCCGAGGGCCACATGCACCGCGGCGACCACGATGCGGTCATTGAGCAACAGGCCGCCGATCGCCAGCGCCTGCTGCCACAGCGGAAAGAAGCGCAGGCGCGCGCGGAAACGCTGGATGATGAAGGTCATCACCACCAGCCGCAGTGCCTGCTCGCCGAGCAGGCCGCCAAAGGTGATGTCGGCCAGAACGCCGGCCAGGAACGCGAACCCCAGCCCCACGCGCTCGGGATCCTCGATCACCCAGTAGGCGACCACCAGGGCCAGCCAGTACGGGCGCAGGCCCTGCAGCAGCAGCGGCAGCGGCAACAGGCCCAGCAGCAGGGCGGCGACGATGCTGGCCGGCAGCAGCCACGGCTGGTAGCGACGGGTCACCGCCGGTCACCGGAGGCGGGGGCGGCCGCCGGTACGGGCGGCGCATCCGGGGCGGACTTCGGTGCAGCGTCCGCGGTGCCGTTCGCGGCGCCAGGAGCAACGTCCGGCGCTTCTTCCGCATCGCCGTCCAGGGAATCGCTTCCGGTGGCCCATGACCGCTCGTCCGGACCGCCGCGCAGCAGGAGTACGTCGCGGCCACGATCCAGCTGCGCTGCCGGCATCACCTCGCCGATCAGGAACGCGCGGCTGTCATCGGGCTGCAGGGACACGATCGTCCCCACCGGGAAGCCGGCGACGAAGCGCCCGCCCAGCCCGGAGGTCAGCAGGCGGTCACCGACCTTGACGTCACTGGACAACGGGATGCTGTGCAGGCGCAGCATGTCGCTGCGTCCCTCGCCGTAGGCCACCAGGCGAACGCCGTTGCGCTCGATCGCCACCGGCACCGCGTGCGCCGCGTCGGTGACCAGCAGCACGGTGGCCACCGCCGGCTGCACGTCGATGATCTGGCCCAGCAACCCGCCGGCGTCGATCACGCTCTGGCCCAGGCGGACCGACTCGTTGCTGCCCGCGCCCAGCACCAGCCGTTGCCGGGTGGGGTCCAGGTCGATGTCCAGGATCGGCGCCAGCTGCACGTCCAGCTGGTTGTTGTGGGCCGCATCGAGCAGTCCGCGCAGGCGCGTGTTGTCAGAGGCGAGCGTCTGCAGCCGGGCCATGCGCGCGCTGTTGACCAGCAGCTCGTTGCGCAGGCGGCGGTTGTCCTCGGTCAACTGGCGCATCGTGCCGGCGTCGTCGTACAGGCGGGTGATCGCCCGGCCCGGCCAGCCCGCGGCGATCCACAGCGGCTGCACCAGCAAGGTGGCGTGCCCGCGGGCCTGGCTCAGCCAGCCGCCGCGGTGGTCCAGCACGATCAGCACCACCGCCAGCGCCAGGTAGGCCGACAGCCACAGCGTTGCGGACACGTCGCCTGGACGGTTCGGAGTCGAAGGGCTGGCGTAGGAGCGCAATGGAAGGGAAACCGGTTGATCTGGCGTGACGGACCGTCAATGGTGGCACAGGCCGCCGGTCCACCCGCCGCGGCATGCTCCGGTGTGGCGGCGATCAGGCACGGCACCCAGACCGTGCCGGTCACCGCATCACCATTACTCGGGAGCGAAAAACTCGTTGCCGTGCATGTCCAGCAGGTCCAGCGCGCGACCGCCGCCACGGGCCACGCAGGTCAGCGGGTCCTCGGCGACCTGCACGTGGACGCCGGTTTCCTCGCTCACGAGCCGGTCGAAGTCGGCCAGCAACGCACCGCCTCCGGTCAGCACGATGCCGCGCTCGGCGACGTCCGCACCCAGCTCCGGCGGGGTCTGTTCCAGCGCCAGCTTGATCGCGGTGACGATGCCGGCCAGTGGCTCGTGCAGCGCCTCCAGCACTTCGTTGGCGGTGATGGTGATCATCTTCGGCACGCCCTCGGCGAGGTTGCGCCCGGTGATCTCCATGCTGGTGTTCTCTTCCTGCTGGTAGGCGCAGCCCAGCGTTTCCTTGATCCGCTCAGCCGTGGCCTCGCCGATCAGGGTGCCGTAGGTGCGGCGGACGTAGGCGATGATCGCCTCGTCAAACCGGTCGCCGCCGATGCGTACCGACGCGGCATACACGATGCCGTTGAGCGCGATGACCGCCACTTCGGTGGTGCCGCCGCCGATATCGACCACCATCGAGCCGCGCGCCTCGGCCACCGGCATTCCGGCACCGATCGCCGCCGCCATCGGCTCCTCGATCAGGTAGACCTCGCGGGCACCGGCCTCCTCGGCCGACTCCTTGATCGCGCGCCGCTCGACCTGGGTCGAGCCGCAGGGCACGCACACCAGCACCCGCGGGCTGGGCCGCAGGAAACGCGACTTGTGCGCCTTGCGGATGAAATGCTTGAGCATTTCCTCGGTGTAGGTGAAGTCGGCGATGACGCCGTCCTTCATCGGCCGGATCGTGGTGATGTGGCCCGGCGTGCGGCCCAGCATCAGCTTGGCCTCCATGCCGACCGCCGCGACGGTGCGGTTGCCGCCGACCACGCGGTCCTGGCGCACCGCGACCACCGATGGCTCGTTCAGCACGATTCCCTGGCCGCGGACGTAGATCAACGTGTTTGCCGTGCCCAGATCGATGGACAGGTCGTTGGAAAACATGCCGCGAAACTTCTTGAACATCGTCGATTGGGCCGTGGGAGGGGTGCCGGAAGCGGCCGACAAGACTAGCAACCGCCCCCTTGCCGGGCAAGGAGAAATGGCGTAACCCGTCGCTAATGGGCGTTTTTGGTCGCCCACCGCGGCGGCGATCCGGCGCCCTGCGCGGAAGCCCCTCGACCAGGGCGGCAACGCGGCGCGGCTGGCCGCGACCCCGGCCAGCGGATATTCTATGCGGTGCGCACCAAGCGGTGACCTGCGCCCCACCCATCCGTCAAACCACGCTCCCGCCAGGAACCTGCCGGCGGAGCTCCCCGGAGTGCGATTACCGATGTCAGCCCTGATCTGCGGCTCGCTGGCCTACGACACCATCATGGTGTTCCCCGACCAGTTCAAGAACCACATCCTGCCGGACAAGGTGCACATCCTGAACGTTTCCTTCCTGGTGCCGCGGATGCGCCGCGAGTTCGGCGGCTGCGCGGGCAACATCGCCTACAACCTCAAATTGCTGGGCGGCGACCCGATCCCGATGGCCACCGTCGGCCAGGATTTCGGCCCGTACCGCGAGTGGTTCGAGCAGCAGCAGATCCGTCTGGACCACGTCAAGGTGATCGACGAGCTGTTCACTCCGCAGGCGTTCATCACCACCGACCACGACAACAACCAGATCACCGCCTTCCACCCCGGCGCGATGATGCGCTCCTACGAGAACCACGTGCGCGACGTGCCCGGCGTGAGCATCGGCATCGTCAGCCCGGACGGCTACGAGGGCATGATCCAGAACGCCAACGAGTTCGCCGAGGCCGGAATTCCCTTCATCTTCGATCCCGGCCAGGCGATGCCGCTGTTCAACGGCGAGGAACTGCGCGCCTTCATCGAGCAGGCCGACTACGTGACCGTCAACGACTACGAGTCCAACCTGCTGCAGGAGCGCACCGGTTGGGACGAGGCGACAATCGCCAGCAAGGTCAAGGCCTACATCGCCACCCGCGGCCCCAAGGGCGTGATCATTCACGCCGACGGCCAGGTGCATGACGTCGCTCCCGCGCACGAGAGCCGCATCACCGACCCGACCGGCTGCGGCGATGCGTTCCGCGCCGGGCTGATCTTCGGCATCCAGAAGGGCTACGACTGGCCGACCATCGGCCGCATCGGCAACCTGATGGGCGCGCTGAAAGTCGAGCATCCCGGCACCCAGAACCAGCGCTTCGACTACGACGAGTTCGCCGAACAGTTCGTGCAGCAGTTCGGGTACGCGCTGTAGCAGCACGCCGACGGCGCATGCGAATCGACCGGTTTCCAGCGCGGTTCGCACTGCTTGCCGCACTGACGCTGGCGCTGGCGGGCTGTGGAATCCGGCAACTGGCGCGCGCCGAGGCCTTGGTGCCGGATCACGGTGGGCACGCCGTCAGGGTGCTGACGATCGGCAATGTGGCGCTCTACGACTTCATGTCGGTACTGCCCGGCGGCGCAGGTGATCGTTGTCCGTTGGCTGAAGCCAGCTCCAAAAGGATCACGGTTCGCGGCTGCGGCAGCGATGCGCGGGAGATGCTGCCCTGGCTTGAGGCCTCGCTGCCTGCGATCGAGGCCTACCTTCGGGAGATTCACGTATCCCGGCTGCGGGTGTCCCTGCACCGGCCCGGCTCCAGGGTGCTGAAGAGGGGATGGCGATCGTCCGCACTGGACAACATGACGGTGGCGATGTCATTTCGCTACGCGCCGGGGAGCGAGCGACATGCGAGATACGCGGTGCGCGTCCTGGCGCACGAGCTGACCCATGTCGCGCACAAGCGCAGACCCGCGCAGGGCGAATCAGAAGAGTATTTCGGCGCGATCGCCGAATCGTGCGTTGAGTACGCCGTATTCGGGTCCACGTCTGGCTACGCATTCGAAACCGACGTGAAGGGAACGATCTCCGACGACTTTGACGACGCGCAACGGGAATCGGCGACGGAGGCCCAGCGCGCTTACGGGTGGGTCATCGAGTTTGCGGGGGATGACGGAACCGTCCGCCAGCCCAACGGGCACTTTGAAGCGTTTTGTACTGCAAGCATTGGAGTCAGCAGGGCATGAGCATCGCGGGGGTCGCAACAAAGGCAAATTGCGCGACGCAACTCCGACGACCCGGCACTTAGTTCCAGCCGGGCATCCGCTCCGGATCCAGGCCACCGACTTCGAATGAGGCGGTGCGTTTGCCGCCGGCTTTGACCGGGAACTCGATGCTGAGCACGCGCGCCTGTTTGGCCAGCTTCCAGAGAGTCTTCTCGTCCTCGACGAACATCGCGATCGCATCATCGGTGTCGGGGCGGCTGCCGGCCATGGAGCGCGGCTTTTCCCCGTCGACGGTGACGGCGAGCTTGCAGCCCTTGTAGCAGTCGAAGTCACCGGCCTCCAGGACGAGGTAGCTGCTGCGGCCCCACTCGGGGTGGTCGCGGAAAATCAATCGCACGGGCCGGGCGGCGGTGCCGTCGGTCTCGACGTTTTCACGCGCGTAGATCGCCGCCGACAGTTGCTCCTTCTTGCCGACCGGCTGGGTCTGGTAGGACCACAGCCCTGTCAGCCGCCGCGTCTCCCGTATCTCATTGGCTTTGGCCGCCGCCTCCTCGTGCCGACCGGCGATGCGTTCGGCGGCCGCGCTGTCGGGGTATTCGGCGATCAGCACGTCGCCGTGGGCCTTGGCCAGATCCCACTTGCCGGCATCGAACTGGGCGTCGAACTCGGCCGCCATCGCCTCGGCCTGGCGGTCCAGCGCGGCGGCCTGCTCGGTGCGGGCGATCTCGGGGTCGGGCTCGGGCTTGCACCCGCCAAGGAGCACCGCGCACGTCAGGGCGACGAGCATCGGCAATCCGCGCGTCACTTGCGGACCGGATTGCGGCGAGTGGTCGGCGGGCTCGAACGGCTTACAGGTCATTGCGGGGTTCTCTTTCAGTTCAGGACTCAAGCGTGCCTGATTTTCAGTGGTTCTTCCCGCATGCGACGGGGCCGCCGTGGCTCTATAGCGTCGATGGGATCTTTGGTTGGGGCTTTCGCGGGAGAGCCGGGGATGAACGCCCTTGGGGCGAATGTCCCCCGGCACCAATGAAGCCGGTGCCTCCTCCTTTATTTCGCCCCAAGCGCATTCACCCCCGTCATGACGAGAACGCGGTAGTTGCAGGAGCGAGAATCCACCAGTTCCGGCGCGGTCTGTATGCCTTCCGGGCGAAGTAAAGGAGGAGGCCTGCGCCGCAGGCGGAGGCCGGGGGGACATTCGCCCGGAAGGCATACAGGCCACGCCCCGCGAAAATCAACCGGATGAGCGCGGAGACGAAAGCCGGATACAACGCGACCGCCCGGAGGCGGCCGCGAGGAGGACGTCCAATCAGCTGGCGATCAGTCGACCGGCTTGGTCACCGACTTGTCGCCCTTGGCCTCGGCGATGACGGCGTCCACCGAACCGGTGGTGATCGGGTGGTAGCCGGGACGTGCCTGGGCGAGCACTTTCTCGGCCATTGCCAGGCCTTCCGGAGTCTTCACCAGCTCGGCGTAGGTCGGCATGATCAGCTTGCGGCGACCGACGCGCTCCAGGAACGCGGCAATCGCGTCATTGGCTTCCGGATAGCCGCTACGCACGGTCAGCGGGTACCAGCGCATCGCGATCTCGCCGTTAGGCGTGCCGGTGAACTTGTAGGCGGCGTCCAGCGCGGCCAGCTGCTCGTGGCTCAGCGTCTGCGGCATGCCTTCCAGGAAGTGCAGCCACTCCTGCGTGCTCCACTTGGCGGTGACGTCGCTGGCCGGCAGGGTGCCGTCGTCCAGCCAGGCCTTGCGCACGGTGTCGACCGCGTCGAACTGCGGCGACTTGGTCACCGGCGCGGACCCGGGGATGCCCTGGCCGTAGATCCACTCGTCCAGCTCGGCCTCGGTGACCTTGCCGGGGTGCTTGGCCAGCAGGTTGTCCTTGGCGTACTGGATGAAGGTCGTGGTCGGGATCGACTGGAATGCGAAGTGGTCGAAGTAGCCGCGCAGGAACGGGTCGAAGTCCTCGCGGCCGAAGCGGTGCTCCAGGAACATCATGAACCAGGCGCCCTTGTCGTAGGCGACCTCGGTCAGGGTGTCGCCGGCCTTGACGTGGATGTCAGGACGGATCGCCAGCGCCTGCGCCTGCGGCTCCATGTCGCCGATGGTCTTGCGCAGCTCGTTCTGGGCGATCGCCGCTTCCATGTCGGCGAAGTCCTTGCCGTACAGCGACTCGATGATGCGGTTCTCGACGTAGCTGGTGATGCCCTCGTTCATCCACTGGTCTTTCGGGCTGGAGAAGGTCACCAGGTTGCCGGCCCAGCTGTGCGCCAGTTCGTGCGCGATCAGCGAGACCAGCGACTTGTCGCCGACGATCACGGTCGGGGTGGCGAAGGTCAGGCGCGGGTTTTCCATGCCGCCGTAGGGGAAGGACGGCGGCAGCACGAGGATGTCGTAGCGGCCCCAGCGGTACGGGCCGTACACGGCCTCGGTGGCCTCGATCATCTTCTCGGTGTCGGCGAACTCGGCGGTGGCCCTCTCGACCATGGCCGGCTCGGCCCACACGCCGCTGCGGTCGGAGATCGGCTTGAACTCCAGGTCGCCGGCGGCGATCGCCAGCAGGTAGGACGGAATCGCCTGCGGCATGGCGAAGGTGTAATCGCCGTCACGCTCGGCCTTGGGATCGTTGTCGGCGCTCATCAGCACCATCACGTCCTTGGGGCTGGTCACGTGCGCGGTGTAGGTGAAGCGCACGCGCGGCGTGTCCTGCAGCGGCACCCAGGAGCGCGCGTGGATCTGCTGCGACTGGCTGAACATGAAGGGCTGCTTGCCGCCCTCGGTCATCGCCGGGGTCAGCCACTGCAGGCCGGATGCGTCGGGCGAGGTGCGGTAGGTCACGCGGACGCGCTCGTTGCGGTCGGGCACCTGGATGGTCAGCTTGCTGCCCAGGCGCTTGTCGGCATCGGCCAGCTCGTACTTGAGGTCGGTCCACTTGTCGTCGCTGCGCTCACCGACCACCTTCTCGATGGTCAGGTCGCGGGTGTCGAGCACCAGTTCGTTGGCGTCATCGGCAACCCAGTCCAGGTCGTACGTCGCGCTGCCGCTGATTTCCCTGGCGTCGAAATCGACGTTGAGGGCGAGCGCGAGGTCCTTGATGCGGACCTTGTCGGGCTCGGCGTAGGAAAGCGAGTCGTACTCGGCCGGTGCGGCGGTGGCCACATCGGCATCGGGTTTGGCGGCCGTATCCGCGGCCGGCGCGTTGTCGCGCGAGCAGCCGCCCAGTACCACGGCGGCGGCAAAAAACAGGGTCAGGATCGAGGAGCGCATGGGCAGGCCCGGGGTTGCAGGACAATCCCCGAGTGTAGCCGCGCCCGCGCGGGGCGCGAAGTGACTTCCGTCCTACACCTTGTAGCCGGTGTGGATGGCGACGATGCCGGCGGACATGTTGCGGTAGCTGCAGCGGGCGAAACCCGCGCCCTCCATCATCGCTTTGAGCTCGTCCTGCGGCGGGTGCTTGCGGATGCTCTCGGCGAGGTACTGGTAGCTGTCGGCATCCCTGGCGAACAGCTGGCCCAGGCGCGGCAGGATCTTGAAGGAATGGAAGTCGTAGATCGGCTTGAACCACTCCGGCTTGACCTCGGAGAACTCCAGCACCCGTGCCTGGCCGCCGACCTTCAGCACGCGGTGCATCTCGGCCAGCGCCGCGTCCTTGTCGGTCACGTTGCGCAGGCCGAAGGCGATGGTGACCAGGTCGAAGCTGGCGTCCGGGAACGGCAGCTTCTCGGCATTCATCTGCACGTAGTCAAAGCCGGCGACCTTGCCCTTGTCGGTCATCCGGTCGCGGCCCACGCGCAGCATCGCGCCGTTGATGTCGCCCAGCACGATCGAGCCGGTATCGCCGACGCGATCCTTGAGCAGCAACGCGATATCGCCGGTGCCACCGGCCAGGTCCAGCACCCGGTCGCCGCGCTTGACCTGCGCGGTGGCGACGAAGAAGCGCTTCCAGATCCGGTGGATGCCCATCGACATCAGGTCGTTCATCAGGTCGTAGCTGCCGGCGACCGAGGAAAACACTTCCCCGACCAGCTTCTGCTTGTCCCCGGTGGGAACATCGCGGAAGCCGAAATGGGTCGTGCCGGCGGGATTGGCCTGCGGCGCCGGCGCCGCCGTGGACGCATCGTGCGCGCGCGCGGTGTCGGCGACGGAATCGGGGGCGCTGCTGGGGTTTGGATCGTTCATGGGCCGATTATCGCACCGCCCCGCCGGCGTTGCGCTCACGCGCTCGACATCCCGCGTGGGCGCGGCGACGATCCCTCCATCCACCGCTACCGGCCGACCGATGATCAGCACCCCCGACTATCCCGCCCTGCTCGCCACCGCCGTCGCCGAGGCCCGCCAGGGCCTGGCCGAAGGCGGCATCCCGATCGGCGCCGCGCTGTACCACGCCGACGGCCGCCTGCTGGGCTGCGGCCACAACCGGCGCGTGCAGGACGGCGACCCGTCCAGCCACGGCGAGACCGACGCCTTCCGCAAGGCCGGCCGCCAGCGCAATTACCGCGACACCATCATGGTCACGACGCTCGCGCCCTGCTGGTACTGCAGCGGCCTGATCCGACAGTTCAATATCGGCACCGTCGTGGTGGGCGAGTCGGAAACATTCCGCGGCGGGATCGACTGGTTGCGGGAGAACGGCACAACCGTGATCGATCTGGCGGACAAGGATTGCATGGAGATGATGCATGGGTATATTGCGGCTAATCCCGAGGTCTGGGATGAGGATATTGGGGAGTGAGGGGCGTTTGTTACCCAAAACAGACGGAAGTTTGCCTGGGACGGATTGATTGGGGTGAGGCGGCTCCCGCACATTGCGTCGGGTAGTTGGAAATCGACAGAACGAATAGGCACCCGTTTGGCGCCTGACAGGTGTGAAACAGCTTTGGGAGTAGGTCGCGGACATGGATAAGACGCAAGCTGATGCGATGGCTCAGGTGATACTCGATCGTGAGCCACTTGCAAAAGAGGAATCTCGCCGTAAGCGAGCACGCGAAGCGGAGAAGGTTGCAAGCCAAAGACGGCAAGCTAAATTCGTCCTCGCAGGGTACGCGTTGGGTGCCGCCAGCGGCTACTTCATCTCCGGAAGCGTTGGGTCTTTTGGGCTATTGGGCGCGTTAGTTGGCATATTACTCAGCATCGTATTGAAGCGGTTCCATGAAAGCGCCGCTGTCTAGCTCGCTCAGGCCTAGCTCACGAAGTCCCATTTCCAAACAGAATCATGGTTCGATTTCAATCAACACACGGCCAACTCGCTGCGGGCCGGCTTAACTATGGCGTTAGATGGACAACGTAACCATATTGCAAAAAGCGTCTGGAATACTGGGATGCTTACTCGGTCTAGGGCTGGCCTTTTCGCACGGCGGCCTTATTGGTGTCGGCATCATCGCTCTTTCGCTCGCTGTGTTTAATGGTCTCGCGCACGATGCCTGGAGGAGCTTTGACCCGAGCGGAGACGATGACTTTGGGGACGGATCAGACGGTGCTGACGGTGGTGGAGGAGATGGCGGTGACTAGCGGTTGGACACTAAGAACTCGTTCAAGTTGAAACGGTAACTCTTTCCGCCCAGTGGACCGGCGCCACGGCGGATTCTGACCCCTAATACCTCAGCAGCGAGGCTTTTTTGCTCAAGGTCGGCGCCGGCTGCTCGGCGGATGGAGTTCATAGTTGCCCGCAATATCATGCCGCGGCTGCCTCTAGCTATCGAACGTAGACTTGCTCCCTCCCCACGCGGACATTTCCGATGATCAAACTGGTAGGCGGCGTCTAGGTCCAACCCATCCACCGGACGTCATGCCATTGCGGCGCGGTCGAGCTGGAGCTCGACCTGCCCGACGGGATCGTCAATCCGCGGCGCTGCGATTGCTCCATCTGCCGGCGCAAGGGCGCAATCGTCGCCTCGGTCCCGTTGGACGGCCTGCGTGTTACGAAGGGCTCGGAGCAACTGACGCTCTACCAGTTCAACACCCATACGGCGAAGCACTACTTCTGCCGGATCTGCGGGATCTACACGCATCACCATCGTCGGTCCGATCCCATGCAGTACGGCTACAACGTCGGCTGCCTGGAGGGTATCAACCCGTTTGACCTGCCCGACGTCGTCACCGAAGACGGCGTCCACCACCCTGCGGATGGGCGCGATCAATGAAAGCCTATTGCGGTGATTCAGCGGTGGCGTAGCGCTGCGATGGGTCGCCCTCGGGCGCCACGGCATTGCGGTTGCGGCCCGCGCGCTTCGCTTCGTACAGCGCGCGGTCTGCGCGCTCGAGCAGGTCGTCGGCGGTCTCTTCACGGCGGTGTTGGGCGACGCCGGCGGAGAAGGTGATGCACCGGCTGTCGGTCCCGCAGTTCGCCACCGCCCTTCGCATCCGTTCCAGCAGGCGGCAGATGCCGTCGACGTTGCCGCACGCCAGCACCACGAATTCCTCGCCGCCCCAGCGGCCGATCGCGTCGGTGGTGCGCAGCATCGCCGTCGCGCGGCGGGCGAATTCCCTGAGTACCTCGTCGCCACCGGCGTGTCCGAGCTCGTCATTGATGGCCTTGAAGTGGTCGATGTCGATCAGCGCCACGCAAAACGGCGCGAACTCGCGCGAGGACAGCGCGGCGCTCCGCTCCAGCAGCGTTCGCATGGAACGCCGGTTTGCGATGCCGGTGAGTTCATCGCTCACCGCCAGCCGCTCGACCTGCGAGAGTGCCTGCATGAGCGCTTCGCGCTGGCGGTGGAGCTTGCGCCGGACACTGGACAGGCGCGCCACGATGAACCCCAGCGGCGGCAGCACCACCAGCAGCATCAGCACATTATTGATGTCGACCATGAGCGGCGTCATCGCGCCGTGCTGCGGGATCCATTGCGGGAACCACGCACGCAGTGTCACGGCCGCGACCAGCGCGAACAGGTTCAGGACCGTCAGGAACGCGATCTGTCGCCACTGCAGGGTGAATGCGCCGAATACGATGGTCACGACCATCGGCAACAGGGCCGCGGTGCGCATCGGGCCGATGAGCAGGTAGCCCCAGTTGGCACAGAGCACGCCGATCGACAGTTGCCAGATGGTCAGCGACGGGTCCTGGAACCGCTCGGTCCAGCCGCTGCGAAGGGCGACATAGCCGGCCAGAAGTCCGGCGAAGACGAAGCCCAGCCAGAGCAGGGCGGCGGTCTTGCTCATCCATCCCTGCAGCACGCCGGCGATCAGCCAGATCGCCGCGCCCATGTAGATGTAGCCCGCGATCAGCCATTGCATCAGTCGTTCCCTGCGCCGCGGGTGGGCGCTGCCCACCAGGTCCACCATCCGGGAAAGTAGCGATTGCATTGTTCTGGCGCTCCAGCACGGCTACCGGGAGGGTTGACCTATTGGACCTATCGGCCGGCCCGGCAGAACCTGAAGGGCGTTCGCGAAATTTGTGTGTTCCACATTCACAGCCCGTGAAGTGCGGCCAGGCCTCAACTTGCCTGCACCGGGGCGACGGGCTACAACTCCCTGTTCACAGGGGAGGTCACAATGGGTTTCTTGAAACGGCTTTTCGGCACGCAGGCGCCTGAACCCGCGGCGCCGGTGTTGCCTGAGCCAGGCAACGCCGCACGCACCATCCGCTACGACGAGACCCTCGTCGACAGCCTCAAGCACGACCACGAAGAGCTCGTCGCGATGTACACGCGCATGGGCGAGGACGCGGCTGCGGGCCGCTTCGATGGGCTCGACGCGGCGCTGCAGGAGTTCAAGGTGCGCCTGGAATCGCACCTGCTGACGGAGAACGTGCGCTTCTACGTCTATCTGGAACAGATGCTGGCCGACGACGCCGAGAACACGGCGCTGATCCGTGGTTTCCGGCGCGAGATGAACTCCATCGCGCGCGGCGTGGTCGACTTCGTCGCCCGGTACCGCAAGGAGCCGGTGAACGCGGCGAACCAGGCGGAATTCCTGGCCGCCCATGGCGAAGTCGGGCGGCTGCTGACCCAGCGCATCGCGCGCGAGGAGTCGGAGCTGTACGTCCTGTATCACCTATGAGGTGCGCAGCGCGTTTTAAGAGATGATGTCGGCCTCTTCCCCTGCACTCCCGGCGGCACAGGTGCCCAAACCGATTCCGACCACCAGCGACGGCCCCGGCCGCAGACCGGCGATCAGCCGTGAAGACCTGATCGAGGCCGCGCTGGCGATTCTGGGCCCGAACCGCAGCGTCTCTACGCTCGGCCTGCGCGAGGTGGCGCGCGAGGCGAAGATCGCGCCCAACAGTTTCTACCGGCATTTCCGCGACATCGACGAGCTGGCCGTGGTGCTGATCGAGCGCGCCGGCACGTCCTTGCGCGCCATCATCGGGCGGGCGCGCAATCGCGCCGACCCCAACGGCGGCGTGGTGCGCAGTTCGGTGGAGGCGTTCTTCGATCAGCTGCGCGCCGACGACAAGCTGCTGCACCTGCTGCTGCGCGAAGGCCTGGTGGGCTCGGATGCGTACAAGGAGGCAGTCGACCGGCAGTTGCGCTTCTTCGAGGAAGAGCTGCGGGTGGACCTGATCCGGCTCTCCAAGCTCAACCGGGTGCCGATGCACGAGCCGGCGCTGGTGGCCCGCGCGATCACGCGGCTGGTGTTTGCCGTCGGTGGCAGCGCGATGGACCTGCCGCCGGAGCGCTACCCGCAGCAGATCGACGAGCTCACCACGATGGTGCGGATGATCGTCAACGGCGCCCAGGCGACGAATCTGGCGACCGGCTGACGATCAGCGCAACAGCTCCGCCCGCTCGCGGCGCAGGCTGCGGATCCTGCGCAGCATCTGCCAGGTGCGCGCAGCCAGATACGGCAGATACAGCACGGCTGACATGACGGTGCCGCCCTGCACCTTCTCAAGTTGGATGCTTGGAATCAGCACCCACGCACAGGCGACCATCACCAGCGCGATGGGCACTCCGGCCCAGTGCGTTGCCAGGATGAAGCGGGCGCGGCCAATCTCGGCGTCGATCAACCCCACCAGTCCGCGCTCGGGCGAGCCGAACAGGCGATAGCACCGACGCAGCAGCAGGTAGATCCCCTGGCAAGCCACCAACAGCACGCCGGCGACCACCAGCCAGCGCCGCATGCCGGGATCGTCCACCCACGCCCACCCGATCATCGCCAGGGCAAGCACGAACGCGCCCAGCTCGCCAATCAGTCCAAGGTGCGTGCGGCGCGCATGGCGACGCAGCCGCTGCTGCAGGACTGCCGGATCGCCCACGCTCATCGAGTCCCATTGCGCGGCGAGCGCGTCCCATTCCTGATTGCTCATTTCGCGGGCTCCAGAAGCGTGCGCAGATGCTGTCGCGCCCGCGACAGGCGTTGATCGACGGTGTTGCCGGGCATGCCGAGGATCTCGGCGATCTCGCGATTGGCGAAGCCCTCCAGCACCAGCAGCACGCACTCGCGCTGGCCGACGGGCAGGCCGCGCACTGCCTGCAGCAAGCGCTGCCGGCGCTGCGATTGGCCGGCGTGCTCGTCGGGACGCGGGTCGTGGCTCTCAAAGCTGTCGTCGATGGCGTCACCGTCGAAGCGGTTGGAGCGCTTGCGCACGTGATCCAGCGCAGCGAACTGCGCGGTACGCGCGACGAAGGCCTTCAGCGGGCCGTCGCCGCGGAAGGCGGGAAGCGCCTTCCAGACCGCCACGGACATTTCCTGGGCAAGGTCGTCGCGCGCCGCGTTGGTGCGTGTGTAACCCGAGGCGATGCGGAACAGCATCGCGCCGTGCTCGCGCAGCACCGCATCGATATCGGTCACCGGCTGGGCGCGACTCATTCTGTCGCGCCCTGCCCGTGCACTGCTGTTTGCGAGCTCCATGCGCGCCTCGTTTGCATCCCCATAGCCTTGTTAGACGTGGCGGTCGCGGAAAACCTGACACATGCGCCGCGCGAGCGCTCGTGCGATCGCGTCATCAACCCCAAAGATGGGGGACGTCCCAAGAAAAAAGCCCGCCGGGTGGCGGGCTTTCAGTCCAGCGACTTAGAGGATGTAGCGGCTCAGATCCGGATCCTTCACCAGCTCGCCCAGGTTGGCATCAACGTAGTTGCGGTCGATGGTGATCGCCTGGCCGTCGCGGTCGGGCGCCTCGTAGCTGAGGGTGTCCAGCAGGCGCTCCAGCACGGTGTGCAGGCGGCGGGCACCGATGTTTTCCTGGCGCTCGTTGACCAGCGCGGCGATCTCGGCGATGCGCTCGATGGCATCGTCGGTAAACGCCAGGCTGACGCCTTCGGTCTTCATCAGCTCGATGTACTGGACGGTCAAGGCCGCCTTGGGCTCGGTCAGGATGCGGATGAAGTCGCCCTTGGTCAGCGCCGACAGCTCGACCCGGATCGGGAAGCGGCCCTGCAGTTCCGGGATCAGGTCCGATGGCTTGGCCATGTGGAACGCGCCGGATGCGATGAACAGGATGTGGTCGGTCTTCACCGAGCCGTACTTGGTGCTGACGGTCGAGCCTTCCACCAGCGGCAGCAGGTCGCGCTGCACGCCTTCGCGGCTGACGTCGCCGCCACCCACGTTCTCACCGCGCTTGGCGACCTTGTCGATCTCGTCCAGGAACACGATGCCGTGCTGTTCGCACGCCTCGATCGCGGCCTCGCGGACCTCGTCCTCGTTGACCAGCTTGCCGGCTTCCTCTTCGATCAGCAGCGGGCGAGCGGCCTTGATGGTCATGGTCTTGGTGTTGGTCTTGCTGCTGCCCAGCTGGGAGAACATCTGCCGCAGCTGCTGGCCCATCTCCTCCATGCCCGGCGGCGCCATGATGTCCACGCCGCTGACGTGGACCGCGGTCTCGATGTCGATCTGGCGCTCGTCCAGCTCGCCAGACCGCAGCTGGCGGCGCAGCTTGATGCGTGTCTCGGACTCCTGCGCCGACGGCTCCTCGGCGGCCGCCTTGGGATCGAAGCCGATGCCACCGCCCAGCCCCTTGGTGCGCCTGGGCAGGAGGGCATCGAGGATGCGGTCCTCGGCGCGCTCTTCGGCCTCGGTGCGGACCTTCTGCTTGGCCTGCTCGCGATACAGCTTGACCGCGGTATCGGCCAGGTCGCGGATGATCTGCTCCACGTCCTTGCCGACGTAGCCGACCTCGGTGAAGCGCGTCGCCTCGACCTTCACGAACGGCGCATTGGCCAGGGTCGCCAGGCGCCGCGCGATCTCGGTCTTGCCCACGCCGGTCGGGCCGATCATCAGGATGTTCTTGGGCATGACCTCGTTGCGCAGGTCATCCGCCAGCATGCTGCGGCGCCAGCGGTTGCGCAGCGCGATGGCCACGGCGCGCTTGGCGTCCTGCTGGCCGATGATGTGGGTGTCGAGCGACTGCACGATCTCGCGCGGTGTCATCGTGGCGCTGGTGTGGTTGAACTTCATGCTTACAGCTCCTCAACCACGACGTTGCGGTTGGTGTAGATGCACACGTCGCCGGCGATGTTGATCGCCTCGGTCGCGATGGTGCGGGCGTCCAGTTCGGTATGCGCGTACAGCGCGCGGGCGGCGGACAGGGCGTACATGCCACCCGAACCGATGGCGATGATGCCGTCGTCGGGCTCGATGACATCGCCCGTGCCGCTGATGATCAGCGAGGTTTCCCTGTCGGCCACCGCGAGCAGCGCCTCGAGCTTTCCGAACCGGCGCTCGGTGCGCCAGTCCTTGGCCATCTCGACGGCGGCGCGGGTCAGCTGGCCGTGTTTCTCGAGCTTGGCTTCGAAGACCTCAAACAGGGTGAACGCATCGGCGGCCGCGCCGGCGAACCCGGCGATGACCTGCTCGTCGCGGCCGAGGCGGCGGATCTTGCGGGCGTTGGACTTCATCACCGTGTTGCCCAGGGTGACCTGGCCGTCACCGGCGATGGCGACGCGGCCGTTGCGGCGCACCGAGACGATGGTGGTGGCGTGGAAGACGGTGGGGTTCTGGCTGGGATCCATGTGGGCTCCGTGGTCGAACCTCATGGATGGGGGTCGCGCGGCGCTGTTCAAGCGCTGGGGGCTGAATGGTGGGGATGCGCGAGGCGGCCGCCGGGTACCGGCCGAGGTGCTGGCTGGTTGCGTATGGGATGCGCGGGGGCGGCTGCCGGGTACCGGGCCGAGGTAGTGGCTGGTTGCGTATGGGATGCCCGGGGGCGGCTGCCGGGCACCGGCCGAGGTGCTGGCTGGTTGCGTATGGGATGCCCGGGGGCGGCTGCCGGGTACCGTTTCCAGTCGCTCCACGAAATTCGCTTTGTGGAAACGGCACCCGGCAGCCGCTCTCGGAGCGCGCCGCGATCTGGTGGGGCAAGCAAGATCGGAGCGCCGATGTGTGGACCTTTTCGGTGACAAATAGCGTTGCTGCTGCGACGACTCGCAACCGACGTTCTGCGGCGAGGCAAGATGCGATGTCCGTTGCGATTACATAGAAGGCCGCGCGCTCCAACAACCCGCGGTCATCGGCGCCTGCCAAAGCAGACGCGAGCAAACGCGAACGCAGTGAACGAGGCTGGCCCCCCAGGCCGCGGCGTGAACCGTTGGGCGGGGCGGGGGATCCGGTTCAACCAAGCGAATATCGTGGAGCGACTTGAACCGGGTCCCCCGCCCCGCCCGCTCGTGCTTTCTACCCGGCGCACGTCAATCAGACGAAGGCTTCCGTTTCGCACGTGGGTGGGCCGCGTCGTACACCGTCGCCAGGTGCTGGAAGTCGAGGTGGGTATAGATCTGCGTGGTGGCGATGTCCGCGTGGCCGAGCAGCTCCTGCACCCCGCGCAGGTCGCCGGAGGACTCAAGGATGTGGCTGGCGAAGCTGTGGCGGAGCATGTGCGGGTGGACGGCTTTGGTCAGGCCCTGGCGCTGGGCCAGTTGGCGTAGCCGGTATTGCACCGCGCGCGGTGTGATCGGGCCGTTGCGGCCGGGGAAGACCGGGCTGTCATTGCCGGCGCCGGTCGAGGCGCGCCACTCGGCCAAGGCGGCGCGGGCGTAGGAACCCAGCGGCACGCTGCGTTGGCGGCTGCCTTTGCCGAGCACGGTGACCAAGCCGTCGTCGAGATCCAGGTCGCGCCAATGCAGGGCGCACAGCTCCGACAGGCGCAGGCCCGAGGAATAGAACAGCTCCAGCAGGGCGCGGTCGCGCAGGCCGAGCGGCGCGTCGGTGGGGACCTCGACCAGCACCTTGACCTCGTCGGCGTCCAGGACCTGCGGCAGCTTGCGCGGCGCGCGCGGGGCGCGGATCGCGGCGGCGGGACTGGCGGTGATGCGACCGTGGCGCAGGAGCCACGCGTAGAAGCTGCGGCAGGCGGACAGGCGGCGCTGCAGGCTCTTGGGCGCGAGTCCGCGGCGGTGTTCGGCGGCGATGAACCTCCGCAGCGAGTCGGCCTCCAGCCCGACCAGGTCGAGTGCCTGCGCGGCGGCCCACTGCGCCAGCGCGGTCAGGTCGCGGCGGTAGGCATCCAGCGTGTGCGCGGAGACTCCGCGCTCGACCTGCAGGTGCTCGAGGAACGCGGCGACGTTCGTGTCGAGCGGCGCGGCCGGTGCGGGCGCGGGGGTGCCGGAATCAGCGGGCATACCTCGCCAGCGCCGTTTCCAGCGCCTCGCCCATCATCTGCAGGAACAGCGTGCCCATACCGGGGAAGAACCGGTTGGGATCGCGGCTGCCCACCGCTACCAGCCCCAACGCGGGCAGCGGCAGCAATGCGGTGGACTGCACCTGGTCGGCGTTGTCGCCGTAGAGCAGCGCATGCTTTTCCGGCTGCAGGCGACCGCACAAGGGCTCGCCGTCGGCCAGGCAATCGCGGAACGGTTGCAGGCGCGCGTCATCGCGCTTGACCACCTGCAGCCACTCGTTCTCGTCCAGTCCGTCGATGGGCTCGAACAGGACCATCTGCACCAGGTCGCCGTTGAAGTCCTCCGCCAGCGTCGCCGCCATCGCGCGTACGGTGTCGGCGGCGGTGTCCTGGCGCATCAGGGCCAAGGCCAGCTGGTGGGTACGCACCGCCAGCCGCTCGTTTTCCTCGGCGTTGGCGAACAGCTCGCGCAGGCGCTTGGACAGTTCGCGGTTCTTGTCGCGCAACACCTCCAGCTGGTAGCTGGCCAGCGAGGCGGCCGAGCCCTCTTCGCGCGGGACCACCAAGGTGAGTGACAGGTCGGGGAACTGCTGCAGGAAGGTGGGATGGCGGCGCAGCCACGCGGCGACCTCGTGCGCACCCAGGGTTTCGGTGGTCTCGCTCATGCGTTCCATTCTCCTTCAAATACGAATGCGGCCGCGCCGGTCATCACCATCGGCTGGTCGTCGGTGGGCCAGCTGATCTGCAGGTCGCCGCCGGGCAGCGACACTTTCACATCGCGATCGACCAGGCCGCGCCGGGCGAGGATGGCGACGGCCGCGCACGCACCGCTGCCGCAGGCCAGGGTTTCACCGACGCCACGCTCATACACGCGCAGGCGGATGCGGTCGCGGCCGAGGATCTGGGCAAAACCGACGTTGACCGATTCGGGAAACGCCGGATGGTCCTGCAAGCCGGGTCCGGCCAAGTCCAGCTCGGCGGTATCAATGTCGTCGACTTCGATCAGCGCGTGCGGATTGCCCATGGACACCGCGCCCACCGGCATGATGCTGCCGCGCACCGGCAGCACGTACGGATCGCGCGCGGCGTCGAAGCCCACCATCGGGATCCGTGCCGGCTCGAACTCCGGCACGCCCATGTTGACCCGGTAGCGGCCATCCCCGAGGCGCTGCACCGTGTGGGCACCGATCGGGCTGTCGAGCTGGAACTCGCCTGCCGCTGGCGCGCTGCCTTCGCGCACCAGCCAGGCGGCGACGCAGCGGGCGCCGTTGCCGCACTGCTGCGAGCTGGAGCCGTCCGCGTTCCAGATGCGGTAGCTGGCGATGGCGGCCGCGGTGCGTGGCGCCTCGATGGTCAGGATCTGGTCGCAGCCCACGCCGTGGTGGCGATGGGCGATGGCGCGGCACAGGTCCGGTTGGGGTGCGTCGCGGTCACCGCGCAGGTCCAGCACGACAAAGTCGTTGCCGGCGCCGTGCATCTTGCTGAAAGGCAGGGCGGAAGTGGATCCGGTCCCCGCCGTTTCAGTCATTCCCGTCGTCGTCACCGCCCACCTCGGGGATCGGGTCGGCACCGGGTTCCTCGATGGTGTCGTCGGTCGTGGCGTCGTCCTCGACCGGTTCGGTGGCGTCGACGTCCCGCTCGTCGACATCGCGCTCGTCGACATCCTGGTCGTCGCTGTCGACCGGGGCATCGGCGGGAACGGCCTCGGGCAGGACCAGGGGTCCACTGTTGCCGCAGCCGGCAACGGCGAGCGGCAGGGCGAGGACGAGGGCGAGCAGGCAAATCGGCAGTCGTGCGTTCATCGCCGCAGTGTAACGGCGCCAGCGGGCAAGGCGATACCGCTCAGCGCTCCGGCTCGGGCCGCAGCCACAGCCAGCAGGCGATGACCGCCATGCTGATCGTGGCGACGGCGGCGATCCACAGGTGCGGAGCCGTCAGGAACGCGATGGCAGCGGCCAGCAACATCGACGCGCTGGCGAGCCACTTGGCGCGTCGCGAGACCGCTCCGTGGCGCTGCCAGTCACGGATCATCGGACCGAACACACGATGGGTCAGCAGGCGCTGGTGCAGCTGCTTGGAGCCCCGCGCTGCCGCGTACGCCGCCAGCAACACGAAGGGCACCGTGGGCAGCAGCGGCAGGACCACGCCGGCCGCCGCCAACCCCAGGCTCAGGTAGGCGAGCAACAACCAGGCCCAGCGCACCGGACCATGCGGGTCGCGCCCCATCGGCATGGCGGCTAGCGGGAAGCGGCTGTCTCGACCGCCAGCTGGTCGAGCATGAACGCGTACATCTCGGCCAGCTCCCGGTAGCGGCGGAAACGGCCGGACTTGCCGCCGTGGCCGGCGTCCATGTTGGTGCGAAACAGGATCGGCGCGCTGCTCGTGTCCAGGTCACGCAAGCGGGCGACGTACTTGGCCGGCTCCCAGTACTGGACCTGAGAGTCCCACAGGCCGGTACCGATGAACATCGCCGGGTAGTCCTGCGCGACCAGGTTGTCGTACGGCGAATACGCCAGCATCACGTCGTAGAACGCCTTGTCCTCCGGATTGCCCCACTGGTCATACTCGTTGGTGGTCAGCGGAATGCTGGCATCCAGCATGGTGGTGACCACGTCCACGAACGGCACCTGCGAGAGGATCACGCGGTAGTCGCCCGGCGCTTGGTTGGAGATCGCGCCCATCAGCAAACCGCCGGCGCTGCCACCGTAGGCCGCCACGCGATCCTTTGCGGCGTAGCCCTGCTCCACCAGGAACCGGGTGACGTCGATGAAGTCGTTGAAGGTGTTCTGCTTGTGCTCCAGCTTGCCGGCGTCGTACCACTTGCGGCCCATCTCCTGGCCGCCTCGGACGTGGGCAATCGCGTAGACCATGCCGCGATCCAACAGGCTGACCACCGGCAGGTTGAAGGCCGGGTCCATCGAATAGCCGTAGCTGCCGTAGGCGTACTGCAGCAACGCGGCGGTGCCGTCCTTCTTGAAGCCCTTGCGATAGACCACCGAGACCGGCACCTTGCTGCCGTCGCGCGCACTCGCCCACAACCGCTCGGTGGTGTAGAGCGCGGCGTCGTAGCCGATCACCGGCTGCTGCTTGAGCTGGCGGCGCTCGCCGGTGCGGGTGTTGAGTTCGTAGGTGGTGTCCGGCGTGGTCAACGAGGTGTAGCTGTAGCGCAGCCAATCGGTGTCGGGCTCGGAGTTCGTCGCCAGGCCCATCGAGTAGGCGCTCTCGTCGGCCTTGACGTATTCGGAGGCCGGATCGGCCTGGCCGACGGCGCCGCGAATCAGGCGCAGCCGCTCCAGGCCGCCGGAGCGCTCGGCCACGGCGGTGAAGCCGTCGAACAGCTCGAAGCCGTCGATGAACACGTCCTCGTCGACGCCGATCCACTCCTGCCACTGCGCGCGCGAGGTCGCGTCGCTGGGCGCGGTCATCAGCTTGAAGTTGTCGGCCGGCCTGCCGTCCGCGCCGGGTGCGTTGGTGCGGATGACCCAGCGTCCGTCGTGGTGGTCGGCGCTGTACTCCACGTCGCGCTCGCGCGGGGCCAGCACGGTGAACCTGCCCGGGTCGGCGGCCGGCGCGCAGCGGCTCTCGCTGGACACGGTGCTTTCCACGCCGATGCAGATGTACCGGTCATCGCGGGTGCGGCCGATGCCCATGTAGAAGCTGTCGTCGTGCTCCTCGTAGACCAGCACGTCATCGGCGACCGGGGTACCGAGTACGTGCTTCCTGACGCGCACGGTGAGCAGGGTTTCCGGGTCGTTCTCGACGTAGAACACCGTGCGGTTGTCATCGGCCCAGACCACGTTGGCCGACACGCCCGGGATGGCATCGTCGAGGATCCTGCCGGTGTCCAGGTCCTTGAAGCGGATCACGTACTGGCGCCGACCGACATCGTCTTCGGCCCAGGCCAGCAGGCGGTTGTCCTGGCTGACCTGGTAGTCGCCGACGCTGAAATAATCCTTGCCGGCGGCCATCGCATTGACGTCGAGCAGGATCTGCTCGTCGGCGTCCATGGAGCCCTTGCGACGCGCGTGGATCGGGTAGTCCTGGCCGGTCTCGAAACGCGTGTAGTACCACCAGCCGCGCTCGCGGTACGGCACCGAGCTGTCGTCCTGCTTGATGCGCCCGACGATCTCCTCGTACAGCGTGTCCTCCAGGCCTTTCAGAGGCGCCATCACGGCATCGACGTAGGCGTTCTCCGCTTCCAGGTAGGCCAGCATCGCCGGGTCCTTGCGGGTGTCGTCGCGCAGCCAGTAGTACTCGTCCTGCCGCGTTGCACCGTGCGGGGCGGTAACCACGTGCGGGCGTTTCTCGACATCGGGCGGGGTGAGGGGCGCGGCGGGGGACGGTGCGGAATCGACAGACATGGAAGAACTCGTGGCGAGGGCCGGCGTGGCGGCGGTCATCAGGACGGCAAGCAGCAAGGCGGGCTTCATGGATGGGGGCTCCGGGGAGAAAGCGCGACGGCGAAGCAACTGGAGGTCGGCGGACAGCTTGCCCGCAGGCGGACAAAAGGTGGTCCCTGGCACTCGACATTCCATGAAGAGAGGCCGGGCGACAGACCCGGCCTCTCTGAATGCGGTGGCGTCTCACCTGCCACACGGACGCATCAATCGGCCAGCTGGTTCCACAGGAAGGTGTAGGCCAGCGCGCTCATGTGCGCGGCCTGCTGGTTGTTGGCCGAACCGCCGTGGCCGCCTTCGATGTTCTCGTAGTAGCGCACGTCCTTACCGGCGTCCAGCATTTTGGCCATCATCTTGCGGGCGTGGCCCGGGTGGACGCGGTCATCGCGGGTGGAGGTGGTGAACAGGGTGGGCGGGTAGTCCTTGTCGGCATCGAACAGGTGGTAGGGCGAGAAGGTCTTGATGAACTCCCATTCCTCCGGCTTGTCGGGATCGCCGTACTCGGCCATCCACGACGCGCCGGCCAGCAGCTTGTGGTAGCGCTGCATGTCCAGCAGCGGCACCTGGATCACCACCGCACCAAACAGCTCCGGGTACTGGGTCAGCATGTTGCCGGTGAGCAGGCCGCCGTTGCTGCCGCCCTGGATGCCCAGGTGCTTCGGAGACGTCACCTTGCGGGCGACCAGGTCCTTGGCCACCGCGGCGAAATCCTCATACGCCTTGTGCCGGTTGGCCTTCAGCGCGGCCTGATGCCAGCGCGGACCGTACTCGCCGCCGCCGCGGATGTTGGCCACCGCGTACGCGCCGCCCTTCTCCAGCCAGCCCTTGCCGACCGCGCCGGAATACCCCGGCGTCAGCGAGATCTCGAAACCGCCGTAACCGTACAGCAGGGTCGGCGTGCTGCCGTCCAGCGGCATGCCCTTGGGGTGGACGAGGAAGTACGGCACGCGGGTGCCGTCCTTGCTGGTGGCGAAATGCTGCTCGACCACCTCGTTGGAGGCGTCGAAGAAGGTCGGCATGGTTTTCAGCACTTCCGGCGCCTGGCCGATGGTCGCCAGCGACAGCGACTGCGGGTTGAGGTAGTCGGACGCCATCACCCACAGATCGTCGTTGTTGTCGGCGTCCACCGCGGCGACGCTGACCGTGCCTTCAGGCTGGTCGACAAAAGCACTGCGCGTCCAATCGCCGCCCACCTCCCTGGGCGGGGTCAGCACGCTGAGCCGGTTCTTGACGTCTTCCAGCACGTTCAGCACGAGGTGGTTGGCGGTCCAGGTCGAGCTTGCGAGCGATGAGGTTTCCGTCGGCTTGAACAGGCTGGTGAAATCGCGCTTGCCGGCCATGAAGTCGTCGAAGTTGATCGCGATCAGGCTGCCTGCCGGCCAGGTCTTGCCGCCGGCTTCGTACGGGGCGCGCAGCTCCAGGACCATCCAGTCCTTGTGCACGGACTTCATCGCCGAGTTGGGCGCATCGACCTTGGTCAGCTTGCCGTCGGCGCCGCGCAGGTAGAGCTCGTCGTTGTAGAACGCCAGGGTGCGGGTGACGAAGTCGCGCTCGTAGCCCGGCGTGTGGTCGCGACCGGCGGCGATGTACATGTCGTCGGGCTTGCCCTCGTAGACCAGCGTCGCGCTGTCCATCGGCGTACCGCGCCGCCACTGCTTGACGATCCGCGGGTAGCCCGATTCGGTCATCGTGCCGGGGCCGAAATCGGTGAATACGTAGACGGTGTCGCGGTCGATCCAGCCCAGGCCGCCCTTGGCCTCGTCACGGAAGAAGCCGTCCTTGACCCAGCCCATCGTGCCCAGATCGAACTCGCGGGTGACGTCCGCATCGGCGCCACCGCGCGACAGCGCGACCAGGCAGCGCTGGTACTCCGGCTTCAGGCAGTCCGCACCGTGCCAGACCCAGTTCTCGCCCTCGGCCTTGTTCAGCGCGTCCAGGTCGATCACCGTCTGCCACTGCGGCTTGTCCTTGCGGAACTCGGCCAGCGAGGTGCGACGCCACAGGCCGCGCTGGTGCTGCGCGTCCTTCCAGAAGTTGTAGTAGTAGTCGCCGATCTTCTCGACGTAGGGAATCTTGGCGTCCGAATCGAGGATCGCCAGGATCTGCGATTCCAGCTGCTTGAAGGCGGGCGTGGCGGCGAGCTCGGCTTCGGCCGCGGCATTGCGGGCCTTGACCCACTCCAGCGCCTTGGGCGCTTCGACGTCTTCCAGCCATTGGTACGGGTCGGACACGGGGGCCTCCTGGGCGTGGGCGCTGCCCATCGCCACTGCGAGGCCGGCGACAAGGATGGCGGCCCGACGGGCCTTCAGCAGCTGCGACATGGGCGCTCCGGTGTTCAAAGTGGGGACAGGGTGGGACAACCATGGAAAGTTAGCACAGCCCCACTTCCCCCCCCGGCCGGTGGCGCCAGCTATGCGGCCTCGGCGATGCGTCGGCGCGCGCCGCCGCGCGCCGGACGCAGCGGCAGCGTCGTTGAAGCGCGGAGATGGGCTGCGGGCCATGCCTGCGTGCCGGCCCGCGCTCCGCGCCGCAGCACCGGGGCGGCATCGCGCCGGCGACCGAGCCAGTGCAGCACGGCCAGCGCACTCAAGGGCATGCCGAGCAGCCACAGCGGTAGCCAGCCGATCAGCTCGTGCGAGCCACGTGCGGCAGGCAGCACGATCAGCAGCGTTACGCCGACCGCCAGACCGTGGCACAAGGCCGCATGCAGGCGTGGCGCCAGGCGATGGGCGGGCAGCGGGCGGTTGGCGGGTCGGATCATGGCAGAGCTCCTCGGTGGCGATGCGCCGAGGATTGCGCTGGACCATCTCAGAGGCTGCGACCGCGCAGCGAACCAGCCACCGCCGGCGTCAGCCCGCGAGCCGGCGGCTCAGACCGGATCGCGGTCGTAGTTGCTGATCGCCAGGCTCAGCAGCGCCCGCGCCTGCTCGCGCAGGGACGGCGGCGCGGTGATCTCCGCATCGCTGCCGTAGTGCAAAACATCCATCAGCAACTCGCGGCCGGAGCTGAAGGGGATTTTCAGCTCGTAGCGCCCGTCCGGCAGGAAGCGGCCTTCCTGCTGCGAGTGCCAGTGCTCATCGGCGACCCAGCGCGCCGCCTTGGCACTGAAGACGATCGTCGCCCAGCCCTTGGGCGTGCCCGAGAAGATGCCGTAGCTGGAGGCCAGCTGGCGGTCGAGCTCCTCGTTGGGCACGTCGCGGGCAACCTCCTCCAGCTGGCGGGCGGCGCTGATCCGGTCCACGGCGAAGCTGCGCAGCGCGTCGCGGTCGTGGTCGAACGCATCCAGGTACCAGTTGTCGCGGTAATGGGTCAGCCGCTGCGGCGACACCGTGCGTCGGGTCAGCTGGTCGGTCGAGCGGGCGCGGTAGTCGAACACCAGCTGGCGCCGGTCCAGCACCGCGGTGGCGACGTGGCGGAACGCGGTTTCCTCCAGCCGGCGGGTGCGATGGGCGACCACCCTGACCCGCTCCACCGGCACCCGCCGTCCGCCGGCGTGGTCGTCGAGCAGTTTCTCGATGCGCTGCTGCAGCGGCGCCAGCGCATTGGCCAGCACGCCACCGCCGCTGCGCAGCATCAGTTGCTGCGCAGCCAGCAAGGAATGCAGCTCGTCCGAGCTCAGCCACAGGCCCGGCAGCTCGAAGCGGTGGCTGTCCTCGGGGTCGTAGCGGAAGCCGGCCTCGCCGTTGCCGATCACCGGCGCCATCAGCTGGTCGCGCAGATAAGCCAAGTCGCGATAGACGGTGGCGCGCGAGCACTCGAGCTCTTCCTGCAGGCGCGGCACCGTGACCGGATAGCGCGCGCCGGTCAGGATGCGGTGCAGGGCGTGGATGCGTTCGATGCGTTCCATGGTGCGCACTTTAGACGGTTCCGGCACTTCCTACGCCAACAACGCATGACGGCGCAACTCGCCCAGCCCCGCCCCTGCGGGCACAATGCGCCCCATGCATGACAGTCCCCGCCCCAAGACAGCGCCGGCCCCCGCCATGCGAACCATGCCCGAGCCCTGCACCGCGCGAGCCCGCCGCTGATGCAGATCGACCTGTGGCTGACGCTGGCCGTCCTGGCCGGCGCGGTTTACCTGTTCGTCAGCGAGAAGCTGGCCACCGACGTGGTCGCCCTGCTGGTGCTGGCTTCCCTGCTGGTGCTGGGACTGGTGACGCCAACGGAGGCGCTGTCGGGTTTCAGCAGCGAGGCGACGATCACTGTCGCGGCCATGTTCGTGCTCAGCGCGGGGCTGCAGCGCAGCGGCGCGCTGGAAGGCTTGGGCGAGGCGCTGGCGCGGATCCGCTGGAGCTGGCTGTTCGCGCTGGTGATGATGGTGGTGATCGCCTTCATCTCCGCCTTCGTCAACAACACCGCGGCGGTCGCGGTGTTCCTGCCGCTGGTGATCGCCGCTGCCATCTCCCAGCGCCGCGCGCCCTCCAAGCTGCTGATCCCGCTGTCCTATGCCGCCCAGTTCGGCGGCGTGTGCACTCTGGTGGGCACCTCGACCAACCTGCTGGTGAACTCGCTGGCGGTGCAATCGGGCCGCGAAGGCTTCGGCCTGTTCGAGTTCGCGCCGCTGGGAATCATCTTCGTCGGCATCGGCATCACCTACCTGATGCTGTTTGGCAACTTCCTGCTGCCCGACCTGGGCGTGCCGGAGGTCGATGACGGCGGCCTGGACGGCATCTTTTTGGTCGAACTGCGGGTGCCGGAAGGCTCGCCGGTCATCGGCACGGAGGCGATGAAGGCGCTGCCGGAGGACATGGCGGCCAAAATGACCCTCAAGCTGGTCCGCGACGGCGCGATCCGGCCGCGCCGCAACGCGACCATCGAGGGCGGCGACCGGCTCCTGCTGCGCGGCGAATGGAGCCTGATCCAGCGCCTGCGCAAGCAGCTCAAGCTGGAATTCGACCACGTCGCGCGCGACCTGGAAGGCGACGTGGAGGCGGTCCGCCTGCACGCCAAGGTGATGATCGCGCCGGGCTCGCACCTGGTCGGCCACACCCTGGCCAGCCTGCGCTTCGGCCATATCTACCGGGCCCGCGTGCGCGGCATGCAGCGCCAGCAGCGCGCGCCGTTCTGGCAGCATATCGACCATGCGCCGCTGGCGGTGGGCGACATCCTGCTGGTCGACAGCACCGAGGCTGCGCTGTCGACCCTGCGCGACGATGCCAACTTCGTCGTCCTGGGCGAGCGCGCGCAGCCGCGGGTGGACAAGCAGCGCGCGTGGACCTCATTCCTGATCATGTTCGCGGTGATCGGCGCGGCCGGACTGGGCCTGCTGCCGATCGTGGCCTCCGCGATCCTGGGCTGCGTGGCGCTGATCGTGCTGCGCTGCCTGGAGCCTGACGAGGCCTACGCCGCGGTGGACTGGCGGGTGGTGATGCTGCTGGCCGGCGTGCTGCCGCTGGGGATCGCGCTGGAGCGCTCCGGCGGCGCGGACTGGCTGGCCCAGAACGCGATCGGCCTGGTCGGTCACATGGGTCCGGTGGTCTCGCTGGCGGTGATCTACCTGATGACCTCGGTGCTGACCGAGATGATGAGCAACAACGCCGCCGCGGTGCTGATCGTGCCCATCGCCATTGCCACCGCCGAGTCGCTGGGCGTGGACGCCAAGCCATTCCTGGTCGCGGTCGCCTTTGCCGCCTCGACCGCGTTCGCCACCCCGGTCGGTTACCAGACCAACGCCATGGTCCACGCAGCCGGCGGCTACAAATTCTCCGACTTCATGCGCATCGGCCTGCCGCTGACCGTGATCTTCTGGGTCACGGCGGTGCTGCTGATTCCGCTCTATTTCCCGTTCTGAGCTCGCTCCGCCGATCGCGCCGGCACCGGCAACGCGCCAACTGGCCGACGGCGACGCAAGCGGGGACAATGGCGGCATGGAAACCAACGCTGCACTGCTCGAGACCGTCGAGCACGAAACCGGCCCGGCGCCGGAATGGTCGGTCATCTGGCTGCACGGCCTGGGCGCGGACGGCAACGACTTCGCCCCGATCGTCCCGGAGCTGGTGGGCCGCGACTGGCCGGCGCTGCGCTTCGTATTCCCGCATGCGCCGGTGCGCGCGGTGACGGTCAACAACGGCGCGCGGATGCGGGCCTGGTACGACATCCGCGATTTCGACCTGGCCAACCGCGCCGACGAGGTCGGGGTGGAGGAATCCGTCGCCCAGGTCGAGGCGCTGATTGCACGTGAAGTGCAGCGCGGGGTGCCGGTCGGGCATATCCTGCTGGCCGGGTTTTCGCAGGGCGGCGCAATCGTGCTGGCCACCGGGCTGCGCCGGCGCGAACCACTGGCCGGGCTGGTCGCGCTGTCGACCTATCTGCCGATGGCCAACCGTGCCGCCGAACTGCTGCAGCTGGGCGCGGGCGCGCAGCCGATGTTCATGGCGCACGGGACGCACGATCCGGTGGTGCCCTTCCAGGCCGGCGAGCGCAGCGCGGAGGCGATGCGCAAATTGGGTTTCAATGTCGATTGGCATGCCTATCCAATGGCGCACCAGGTGTGCGCCGAACAGATCCAGGCGCTGGGTGAGTGGATGGCGGCGCGTTTCGCCGTGGCGTGAAGGGGCGGCGGCTGCACGGCCGCGTTGGGGAGAAGCGATGAAGGTGGTCATAGCCGACGATGAGCCGCTGGCGCGCACGCGCCTGCGCAGCCTGCTCAGCGACATGCCGGGGATCGAGCTGGTCGCCGAGGCCGGCGACGGGCATCAGGCGCTGAAGGCGTGCGCCGAGCACGCACCCGACCTGCTCCTGCTCGACATCGCCATGCCGGGGATGGACGGGCTGGAAACCGCGCGCCACATCGCCACCCTGGAAGCGCGCCCTGCGGTGGTGTTCTGCACCGCCTACGACGCCCACGCGCTGTCCGCCTTCGAGGCGGAAGCCATCGACTACCTGGTCAAGCCGGTGCGTGCGGAGCGGCTGACCGCGGCGCTGGACCGCGTGCGTACCTTCCGCGCCGGCGCGGCCCGCAGCGGGACCGCGTTTGACCATGTCACCCCGTCATCCACCGTGGACACGGCGCAGCGCAGCCACCTGTGCGCGCGGCTGCGCGGCGGCCTGCGGCTGATTCCGCTGGACGAGGTGCGCTACCTGTTCGCCGACGAGAAGTACGTCGTCGTCCACCATGCCGGCGGCGAGGACCTGATCGAGGAATCGCTGCGCTCGCTGGAGGAGGAATTCGGCGAGCGCTTCGTGCGCATCCATCGCAACTGCCTGGTCGCGCGCGACCGCATCCTGGAGCTGCGGCGCAGCCCCGAGGGCCAGGTCACGGTGGTCCTGCGCGCGGTGGAGCAGGCGCTGGAAGTCAGCCGACGCTGCGTGCCGGCGGTGCGCGAAACGCTGCTCCAGCTGTAACCGGCGATAATGCCCGCATGACCACACTGCGCATCGCCACCCGTAAAAGCCCGCTCGCCCTGTGGCAGAGCGAACACGTCGCCACCGCCCTGCGCGCCGCCCATCCCGGCCTGCTGGTCGAGCTGGTACCGATGAGCACCCGCGGCGACGAGGTGCTGGACCGGCCGCTGGCGGCGATCGGCGGCAAGGGGTTGTTCCTGAAAGAGCTCGAAGTCGCGATGCTGCGCGGCGAGGCCGACTGCGCGGTGCACTCGCTCAAGGACGTGCCGATGGACCTGGAGCCCGGTTTCGCCCTGCCCGCCATCCTGGAGCGCGCCGACTACGCCGATGCCTTCATCAGTAACCGCTTCGAGGATATCGGCAGCCTGCCCCAGGGCGCGGTGGTCGGCACCTCATCGCTGCGCCGACAGGCCCAGCTGCGCGCGCTGCGCCCGGACCTGCAGTTGCGCGACCTGCGAGGCAACGTCAACACCCGCCTGGCCAAGCTGGATGCCGGCGACTACGACGCCATCGTGCTTGCCTGCGCCGGCCTGCACCGGCTCGGCCTGGGCGATCGGATCCGCTCCCGGCTGCTGGTTCCCGACTGGCTGCCGGCACCCGCCCAGGGCGCGATCGCGATCGAGTGCCGGGACGACGATCCGGCCATCGCGGCGCTGTGCGCGGCGCTCGACCATGCCCCGACCCGCACCTGCGTGGAGGCCGAGCGGGCGATGAACCGCGCTTTGCACGGCAGTTGCCATGTGCCGGTCGCCGGCTACGCCGCGCTGGACGGTGATGCGTTGTCGCTGCACGGGATGGTCGGTTGCGCCGAGGACGGCCGCTCGGTGCGCGCGTTCAGCACCGGCCGCGCCGATGACCCTGCGGCAGTCGGTCGAGACGTGGCGGAAGGGCTGCTCAGGCAGGGTGCGGGCGAGTTCCTGCCGCCGCGCGACTGACGCTCGCACGCCACGCCAGCTGTTCGTGCCGCCGTCCGCACTCGCGTTGGCGGTGACGGCCGGGCGGCCTGACCGAAGACATCAGAACCGCCGACGCAGCTTGAGCGTCGACTCGGCCGACTCCGATCCGCTCTGCCCGGTTTCCCGGTGGCGGATCTGGAAATCGCTTTCCAGCGTCCACTCCGGCCACAGCGACACGTCCAGCCCGAAGGACTGTTTGACGAAGGTGCTGCCGTCCTGGCCGGCCTCGAACTGGATCCGCTGCGACCAGTTGGCGCGGTCGTTGATGCGGTGGCCAAAATCCACCGCCCCGCGCAGCACCGCGCCGCGGTGGTCGATGCCGTCATCGTTCAGCGGCGCCAGCCGGTAGCCCGCCCCCAGCTGCAGGCCCAGGCGGGTCGGACCGTCACGCAAGGCATCCACGTGGTAGCGCGTGCCGACGCGCCAGTTGTTGGAGTAGCTGGCGGTGTGATCGCGCGGCCGGGCCGGTGCCCACAGGCTGATCCAGCGCTGGCTGCCGGGCAGCGTCGGCCGGCCCTTGCGCTTGCCCTGAAAGCTCAGCGACGGTGCCAGCGCGGACCCGCGCCGCCACTCCTCATCGCCACAGCGGGTGGAGTAGCAGAACTGCCGCAGCTGCGCCGGATCGCTTCCCAGCTGCACCAGCATGGGATCACCGGGTACGGCGGAGGCGGCAGGCAAGGTAGTGAACGGGATGACCGCCAGGGCCATCCCCAGTACGACGCTCATCGGTGGACATGCTTAACGGGGCACATGAGTATGCCCCGAAGGCCGCGACCGGTTGGATACCGCGCTTAAACGGGCGGCCGGCGGCGGATACCGCTACAGGCCTTCGCGTGGGCGGGGGTCGGGCTGGCCCTCGTCGGGCAGGTCGCGCTGCGCGCGCACGATCCCCCATGCGCCCAGGCTCATGCCCAGCGCGACGAAGATGCCGGCGGCAAACACCATGCTCGAGCCCAGCACCGCGATCGCCTTGTGCAGCCAGACGAAGGTCAGGTCACCGCCGCGGTAGACCACCGTGTCGATCACCGCCTTGGCTTTGTAGCGCGACTCGCGGTCGACCCGGGTATACAGCGTCTCGCGTGCGGGCTTGGCCAGCGAGAACTCACCGGAGCGGGTCACCACCTGCACGATCGCCACCATCAGCGGCAACGGCGAGGCCGCCAGCAGGCAGTAGCCCAGCAGGATCGCAATGGCCGGGCCCAGCAGCGCCGGCGCCACGCCGAAGCGCTGCAGCAGCGAGCGCGTCACGAAGACCTGCACCAGCAGGGTCACCCCGTTGACCGCCCAGTCGACCGTCGCGTAATACCAGGTGCCCGCCTCCGCGCCGGGATAGAACTGCTTCACGATCGCCGCCTGCTCGTTGTAGAGCAGCGTGCCGACGCCGACGCCAAAGAACATGGTGATCGCCAGCGCGCGCAGCAGCGGCCGCTGCCAGACTAGTTTCAGCCCGGCCAGCATCGAGCCACCCATCGCCTGCTCGCCGCCGGTCTCGCCGTGCTGCTCCTCGCGCCGCCGCGCCCACGGCCGCAGCTTGAGGATGCACAGCAGGCAGATGGCGAGGAACCCGGCGGACACCAGCAGCAGGTTGGCCACGCCGATCACCTCGACCAGCAGGCGGGTGATGCCGGGACCGACCAGCGCACCGATCGTGCCGCCCGCGCCGATGTAGCCGTACACCAGCTTGGCCTGCTGGTTGTCGAACACGTCGGCCATGAAGCTCCAGAACACGGTCACCGCGAACAGGTTGAACACCGCCGTCCAGATGAAGAACGCCCCGCCCCGGCCGGCGACGCCGGTATGGAACAGGCCGAAGAAAAACACCAGGCAGGCGATGAAGAACAGGTACACGACCGGCAGGAACACGCGCCGCGGAAAGCGCGCGACCAGCGCGCCGTACACCGGCTGCAGCACCACCATCGTGACGAACGTGCCGGTGAACAGCAGTTGCAGGGTGTACTCGCCCAGGGCGAAGCCCGCGCCGTCGGCCAGGTCCAGCAGCCACTGCGGAAACACCGTGCTGGGATCGCCGGAGGCGCCCATCGCATCGCGTACCGGGCGCACCACGTAGTAGCCGCACAGCAGGCTGAAGAAATACAGGAGTGACCACCACAAAGGCGGCGAGTCCGCCAGCGCGGCGCGCAATCGGCGGATCCGGCCCAGCCCGCTGGAACCGCTCACGCCTGCGCCAGCATCGGCGGCAACGGGCAGTGCAGCACGCCGCAGACGGTGCGCAGCAGTTCGGATTCGGCGACCGTCACGCGGCCGTCGTGACCGATCGCCAGGGTGATCGCCTCAACCAGCAGGCGCTTGGCCAGCGGGTCCAGGGAATCCAGCGGAACCCACACATCTTCCAGCGCGAGCACTCCCTGTGGTGGAACCACGTACGGCAGGGTCGCCTGCGGCAGTATCCGCTGCATGCCGGCGATGTAGGCCCGCCGCGCCACCGCGGCATCGGGATGACCGTACGAGGCCACCACCGCGAGCATGATCGCGATTTCCTGCTTGACCTTCGGCGGACTGCGTCGGCCGGTCCGGGCGTAGCGCGACGGATCCAGCGACTCGCGCAGCTGCACTGTCAACAAACGACCCAGGCAATATTCAAACAGCGACACGCTGCCATCGGCGAGCACCATCGCATTGGCAGCATCCAGGAACAGCTCCAGCTCGGGCCGGGGCCGCCGGCGCAGTACCGGAAACGCCAGTGCGGCCAGCGGCATCCGCAACGCCGGGTGCAGGCCCCGCAATGGCTCTGCCATCGTCGCCAGGTCGACGGCGACCGCCCGACCCAGCCGCGCGCCGACCCCGAAAAGCTGTTTGTCGGCAATCGGCTTCTGGTCGTCCAGCAACAGGCCGAGGATCAACGGCATGACCTTTTCGCGGTCGGCGGCGAACACCCGCAGCTCTTCGGGAATCGCGGCCACGATGCCGCCCGCATGGCGGTAGTCGGTCGCGTCGGGCTGGCCTACGTGGCCCGACACCCGCTTTTCGTCGACGCGATAGGCGGCGCCGCTGGCCGGAAGCGGGGTGCCGTCATGCAATCCCAGTTGCACGTCCTCTTCCAGCCCATGCGGCGGATGGTCCATCCAGCGCCGGGCCAGGGTGTCCAGTCGGGCGTTGGTAAATGAAGGATCCAATGCCTTGATCCGTTCCAGCACAGGCGGGTGCGTGGCCAGCAACGGACCAAACAGGCTGCCAAAACGCAGGCCCTCGCCAAACAGCATGTGGCTGATTTCCTCCGCGTCCGCGACGGCGAACAGATGCGAGCCGTCGGGCAACCCGGCGATCTTCTTCAAAGCCCCTGCCAGGCCCGTCGTCTGGCGCGTGAACTGGACAGCGCTTGCATCGGCCAGCCGCTCGCGGCTGCGGCTGATGCCGGCGCGGATCATGCGCGCGAAGAACAGGCCGATCCAACCGACCACGAGGGCCACCACTGCACCGGCCATCATGAAGATCGCCGCGGTGGGACCGCGCCCGCCGTCGCGCGAACCGTACAAGCCGAAATGCAGGACCTTGTGCCCGATCAGGGCGATCATCGAGATCCCGAACAGCACTCCCACCAGACGCAGGTTGAGGCGCATGTCGCCATTGAGGATGTGGCTGAACTCATGCGCCACCACCGCCTGCAGCTCGTCGCGGTTCAGCCGCTCCAAGGCGCCACGCGTCACCGCGACCACCGCATCGGACGGCGAGTAACCGGCGGCGAAGGCGTTGATCCCGGCATCGTGCTCCAGCACATACAGCCGCGGCATCGGCACACCGGAGGCGATCGCCATTTCCTCGACCACATTGCGGAAGCGCCGCAGGTCCGGATCGGTGCTGTCTTCCGGCGCCGGCTCGCCACCCATCTCCATCGCGATCGACTCGCCGCCCCGACCCAGGCTCGCCAGGCGGTACAGCGAACCCATCCCGATCACCAGCAGAGTCAACACGGTGCACCAGGCCAGAACCGTCACGTTGCTGCCGGCCACCGACCACGCAACCAGGTCTACCGCCAGCACCACCGACACGACGGCGAGTGAAAACAATGCCAGCAGGCGCGCGGAACTGCGCCGGGCAGCCGCCTGGTGTTCGAAGAAGTTCATCCGATCAACCCATCGACGACGGCTTGACGCCGGTCAGAACGCGACTTTCGGGCTCTGCCGCATCTCGGCCTCGTCGATCGGAATGGCGAGCAGCCCGGCCGGCCTGAAGCCGCAGTTGCCGGCGATCAGGCTCGCCGGGAACACTTCGCGGCGGTTGTTGTAAGCGGTCACCCCGTCGTTGTATGCCTGACGGGAGAACGCTACCCGGTTCTCCGTGCTGCGCAGCTCTTCGGTCAACTCGCGCATGGTCTGGTTGGCCTGCAGTTCGGGGTAGGCCTCGGCCACCATCATCAGACGTCCCAGCGCGCCGCCGAGAACACCTTCGCTGCTGCCAAGCCGGGTCATCGCCGCAGGGTCACCCGGCACGCTCTTGGCCGCGGCCGCACCGGACATCGCCGCCGAGCGCGCGGTCATCACCGCTTCCAGGGTCTCGCGCTCGTGCGCCATGTAGCGCTTGGCGATCTCCACCAGGTTGGGGATCAGCTCAAAACGCCGCTGGAGCTGCACGTCGATCTGGGCGAACGCGTTCTTATATGCATTGCGCGCGCCGATCAGACCGTTGTAGATCCCCACCGCCCAGAAGATGAACAGGAGAATTAATCCCAATAGAATCAGGAAGCTGAACGTCATTGCTCGCAAACCTCTGGAAAACGGCGTTATGATCGGGTGAACCCAGCATACGCAGGCGATGCGACCGATGAAAGACGAATCGAACCGGCGAACCCGACTCGCCCGGCGCGCAGCCGCCCTGACCTTCCTGTTGACGGTGGCGCTGGCTTCCACGGCGCAGACCCCGCTGTTGGGCGCGGATGCGCAAAGCGGTTCGCCGCTGCCGGCCACCAGCTCGGCGATGGACACCTTCATTGCCACCCAGGTGGTGCCCGACCTGCGTGCAGAGCAGGCGCTGCAGGCACCGCCGCCGGCCAAGCCCAAGGGCCCCGCACTGCCGGCGGAATTCGACGTGGCCACCTTTGAAGCGATCGCCCAGCAGATGGTCGCCGACCAGCGCGTGCCGGGCATGGCGATGGCGATCGTGCACAACGGCCAGGTGCTCAGCGCCCGCGGCTACGGCATCACCGACGTGAGCGACGCGCAACCGGTCGATGCGCACACCGTGTTCCGCCTGGCCTCCTTGTCCAAGGGCTTTGCCGGCACGATGGCCGGGCTGCTGGTCAACAACGGCAACCTGCGCTGGGACAGCCACCTGACCGACTACGTGCCCGAGTTCCGCATGAGTCAGCCCGGTGCCGCCCAACAGATCACCGTGGCCGACATCCTCAGCCACCGCGTCGGCCTGACCAACAACGCCTACGACCGCGACCTGGAGGGCTACGTGCCCTACCGCGAACTCAGCCGCAAGCTGGCGGCGGCGCCGATGAAGTGCGCGCCGGGCACCTGCTACGCCTACCAGAACGTCGCCTTCAGCCTGATCGGCGACATCGTGTTTGCGACTACCGGCGACTTCTACAGTCAGGAAGTCAGCCGCCGACTGCTCAAGCCGCTGGGCATGAACGACGCCAGCCTGGGCCTGGAAGGGATCGAGTCGAGCGCGCGCTGGGCCAAGCCGCACGTGCGCGGCAAGGGCGGCTGGGTGTCGGTGATGCCCAAGTCGACCTATTACGAAGTCGCGCCCGCCGCCGGCGTCAACGCCAGCGCCAGCGACATGGCGCAGTGGCTGCTGGCGCACACCGGTCATCGCCCCGACGTCCTGCCCGCGCCGCTGCTGGCGACGCTGCATGCGCCGCTGGTCGACACCCCGGACCAGACGCGCTCTTCGGCCTGGCGCCGCGCGCGCCTGGATTCCGCCGGCTACGCGCTGGGTTGGCGCGTCTACGAGTACGGCGGCCATCGGGTCGTGTACCACGCCGGCGCCGTCCAGGGTTACCGCGGCATGATCGCGCTGGTCCCCGACACCGACCTGGGCATCGTGATGCTGTGGAACGGCGAGAGCACGCTGCCGACCGGCCTGCTGCCGACGATGCTCGACCGGGCCTTGAACATCCCGTCCTCGCTGACCGCGTGGCTGGATCCGAAGATCGATCCCAACATCCGCTACGCCGCCCGCCCGCAGGAGAACAGCGACGCGCCCGGCTCGACCGCGACCCGCTCGACCGCCGCCCCGCAGTAACCGGGGGGCGCTCTTCCGCGACGTAACGATCTGACGCCCGCCCCGCTGACGCGGACCTGATGGAAAAAGCCCTCTACCGCACGCGTCGGTAGAGGGCTTTTTTGTCGCCGCCTGCTTGGCGCGACGCCGCTCCCTAGAGCAGGGCCTTGGGCGTCTCGGGCGTCGCGGTCGGCGGCATGACCGGCTTCTTCTTGCTGGCGGACTTGCTGGCCGGCTTGCTGGCCGCCTTCTTGGCTGCAGCGGAGTTCCCCGCGGACTTTGCCGCGGTCTTTGCCGGGGTCTTCGAGGCGCCCGAAGTTGGGGACTTCTTCGCGGCGGCCTTGCTTGTCGGAGCCTGCTTGCCCGCGGTCTTGCCGGAGGCTGCCTTCTTCGCAGGAGCCTTCTTTGCCGGAGCCTTCTTTGCCGTGGCCTTGCTGGACGCGGGCTTCTTTGCCGCGGTCTTCCCGGCTGTGGTTTTCTTCGCGCCGGTCTTCGCTGCGGCGGCGCTACCCGATGTCTTTTTCGCCGCGCTCGACTTGCTCGCCGTCGACTTGCTCGCCGTCTTCTTGCTCGCCGTCTTCTTGGCGGCGGTCTTCCCGGCTGCCACTTTCTTTGCCGGCGCCTTCTTCGCCGCGGCCTTCTTCACGGTTGCCTTCTTGGCGGCTGCGCTCTTGGTAGCCTTCGCTGCGGTCGACGCCTTTGCGGTTGCCTTCTTCGCAGGTGCCTTTTTTGCTGTCGCCTTTTTCGCCGTCGCCTTCTTGGCGCTGGCGCTCTTTACCGTCGCCTTCTTGGCCGCGGCTTTTTTCGCCACCGGCTTTTTCACACCGGCCGTTTTCGCCGTCGCTTTTTTTGCGGCGGTCTTGCTGCTGGCGGCTTTTTTCACCGTCGCCTTTTTCGTCGTGACGCCGGCGGCGGCCGACTTGCTGGCTGCCTTCCTGGCCGGCGCCTTTGCCGTGGCGGTCTTTCCGGCTGGCGTCTTGCGCGTTGCCGGCTTGCCGGCGCCTGCCGCCCCGTCGGTAGCGGTCGAGCCGGCATCCATGCCATCGGTGGCAGCGCCGTTGCTGCCGGAGTTGGTGGCCGATGATTTCGCGGCAGACCTGCTGGCCGTCTTTCTCGGGGTGGGCGACTTGGTTGCAGCTTTTCTCATGGCCATGCGATGGTTCCTCGTCAGTGGTCTATCGTGGATACAACCCGGTTCCAGGCAACGCCGTCTGCGCGGCTTTCCGACGCCGACACGCCGTACCCGGAAAAACAAAAACCCGATTCTCCGCAAGGGAAGAACCGGGTTCGGCGCGATACGTTTTCCGGAGCTTATACGCCGCCGCGCGCGTCAGCGACGACGGAGACCGGACCGCCGCGCCGTCGATCGGTGCGTTGGTCGGTTTGGCAATACGACTGGCCGTCGTGAATTTGCTCACTCTTATCCGCGCAAGTGTGTCCTTCGCGCAACCTAGTCACGCGGTTTGTCGGTGTCAACAAAGTTCAGGGCGCGCGCGCGTTGATCCATCGGCGCGACGCGGGAACGCGCGATCAACGCATCGACGGCTCATCGCGCGGAACGTCGTGCGAAGTCCAGGCAGAGTGCTGCGTGCAGCGCTACAGACCGCGCGGTACAAGGCTGACGGCACTGCGTGCCCACCGCGGATCAAGTGGTGAAGTTTTCACCAGCGCGTATTCACTGGTGAATTATTGACCAGTGCGCAAGCAACCGTAATGACGCGAAGGCGATGCCGGTTTCGCGCTGCACCAAACCAATTGCGCGGTACAAGGGCACTTCGCGCGCCGCTTGCGCACCGTGATGTGGACAAAAAAACACCCGCGCCGTTTCCGGCGCAGGTGCGATCAGGCCATGTCGCGAAACTCAGGCGTCGTCGTCTTCCACCATCGCCGCGTACGCGTCGGGATCGAGCAGGTCGTTGAGCTGGTCGGGATCCTCGATCTTGATCGTGAACATCCAGCCTTCGCCGAACGCGTCCTCATTGATCGTCTCCGGCTTGTCCTCGAGGGCGTCGTTGACCGCCTCGACGGTGCCGGTGACCGGCGCGTAGATGTCCGATGCGGCCTTCACCGACTCCACCACCGCGCAGGCGTTGCCGACCTCGACGCGATCGCCCACCGCGGGCAGTTCGACATAGACCAAGTCGCCGAGCATGCCCTGGGCGTGGTCGGAAATACCGATGGTCACCGTGCCGTCGTCTTCGACGCGCACCCATTCGTGTGATTTCAGAAACTTCAGGTCGCCGGGGATCTCACTCATGGCATTGCTCCGCTTACCGCTGGTGGATGGAAGGGTCGCTAGTGTAACCAGGCCTGCCGGCCGCAAGCGCGCGGCTTGGGCGCGACATCAGTCAAGCACGTCGGGCTGCGCCTGGCCATCGCGGACGAACGGGAATTTGACCACGCGCAGCGGCACTTCCTTGCCGCGGATGTCGGCGCGCACGTTGCCGGCGCGGCCCAGGGCGATCTCGCCGGCCGGCACCCGGGCGAAGGCGATGCCCTTGCCGAGCGTGGGCGAAAAAGTACCGGAAAGGATCTCGCCGTCACCCAGATCGGTGAGCACTTTCTGGCCGTGCCGGAGCACGCCGCGATCGTCCATCACCAGCGCGATCATCTGCCATCCGGCACCGTCGCGGTGTTGGCGCTCGAGCACGTCGCGGCCGATGAAATCACGCCCTTCGTCCAGGCTCACCGTCCAGCCGAGCGCGGCCTGGTAGGGCGTGACGTCCTCGTCCATGTCCTGCCCGTAGAGATTCATCCCCGCCTCCAGGCGCAGGGTGTCGCGCGCGCCCAGGCCCGCCGGTTTGACGCCGGCATCCAGCAACGCCTGCCAGGTGGACACGGTGGCCGACTCGGGCAGCACCAGCTCGAAGCCGTCCTCGCCGGTGTAACCGGTCCGCGCGATGAAGATGTCGGTGCCATCGCTGCCGCGGGTCTGGGTGAAGGAGAACTTGGGCAGCTTGCCGATGCGCTCACGCTCGGCGGGATCCAGCAGTTCGATGACCCTGTCGCGCGCCTGCGGTCCCTGCACCGCGATCAGGCCGAAGTCGGCGCGCTCGTCGACGCTGACATCGAAAGCCTTCGCGTGGCGTTCGATCCAGGCCAGGTCCTTGTCGCGGGTGGACGCGTTGGACACCAGGCGGAAGAAGTCCTCGGCGATGAAGTAGATGATCAGGTCGTCGATCACGCCACCGCGCTCGTTGAGCATGCAGCTGTAGAGCGCCTTGCCCGGCTTCTTCAGCTTGTCGATCGAGTTGGCCATCAGCAGCCGCAGCAGCTCGCGGGTGCGCGGGCCGCGCAGGTCGATGACGGTCATGTGGCTTACGTCGAACATGCCGGCGGACTGGCGCACCAGGTGGTGCTCGTCGATCTGCGAGCCGTAATGGATCGGCATGTCCCAGCCGCCGAAATCGACCATCTTGGCGCCGAGCGCGCGGTGATGGGCGTTGAGGACAGTGTGCCGTGTGGCCGTGGTGGAGGTCATGGTCGATCCTGGCAGGAATGATCCGGCCATTATCCCAGACCGGACGGCGGCGACGTGGCACCGGCGTACGGTGGCGGCGGCGGCGTGCGAAACGCCGCGCCTACTCCGCCGATTGCACCCGCAGGGTCATGCCTTCGCTGCCGACCACGCGCACCCTCGTGCCGGCGGGAAGCTCCGGCCCGGTCACGTCCCAGTACGCATCGGCGATCTGGACCCGGCCGCGCCCCTGCACGATGTCCGTGTGCAGGGTGGCCACATGGCCGACCAGCGCATCGGCGCGGCGGTTGAGGCTGGGCCGGTCACTCTGGCGGCCGCGACCGCGGAAGCGGGTGCGATAGATCTGGATGGAGATCACGCTGAGCACGACGAACGCCACCGCCTGCGACAGCAGCGACAGGTCGAACAGCAGCAGCAGCACGAACACCGCCGCGGCGGCGACGCCGAGCCAGAGCATGAACGCGCCCGGTATCAGGGTTTCGGCGGCGATCAGCACCAGTGCGACCACCGCCCATGTGACCGCCTGCCAATCCCAGTGCATGGCTCAGCGCCCGATCCGCGGCGCTGCGGACGCCGCGCCGGGTTGCGCGCCCAGCGCGTCCTTGGCCAACTCGGCGATCCCCGCCAGCGAGCCGATCACGCCGGCCGATTCCATCGGCATCAGCACGAACTTCTGGTTGGGTGCCTCGGCCAGCGCCTTGAACGCCTCGATGTACTTCTGGGCGACGAAGTAGTTGATCGCCTGCACGTTGCCGTTGGCGATCGCGTTGGACACCATCTCGGTTGCCTTCGCCTCGGCCTCGGCCAGCCGCTCGCGCGCTTCGGCTTCGCGGAAGGCGGCTTCCTTCTCGCCCTCGGCGTGCAGGATCGCGCCCTGCTTCTGGCCCTCCGCCTTGAGGATCTCGGCCTGGCGGAAGCCCTCGGCCTCCAGGATGTTGGCGCGCTTCTCGCGCTCGGCCTTCATCTGCCGCGCCATCGCATCAACCAGGTCGCGCGGCGGTGCGATGTCCTTGAGCTCGATGCGGTTGACCTTCAGCCCCCACGGGTGGGTCGCCTGGTCCACGGCGACCAGCACCTTGGCGTTGATCTCGTCGCGCCGCGACAGCGACTCGTCCAGGTCCATCGAACCGATCGAGGTGCGGATGTTGGTCATCACCAGGTTGAGCGTGGCGATCTCCAGCTGGGCGACCTCGTAGGCGGCCTTGGCGGCGTCCAGGACCTGGAAATAGACCACGCCATCGACCTTGACCACCGCGTTGTCCTTGGTGATCACGTCCTGGCTGGGCACGTCGAGCACCTGCTCCATCATGTTGATCTTGCGCCCGATGCTCTGGTAGATCGGCACCAGGAAATGCAGGCCCGGCGAGAGCGTGTGGGTGTATTTGCCGAACGCCTCCACGGTCCATTCGTAGCCTTGGGGAACCATGCGCACGGCCTTGAACACGACCACCACGCACACCACCAGCAACACCACCGCCAAGCTCGTTCCCAGATTCATCCCTGCATCCCCTTCAGTGAGAACGCGAGTATAGGCACGCGCCGGGCCAGCGGCGCGGCTCGCGATCCGCGGTGGGCGCGGCCGCCCGCCGAAGACGTGCCGTCAGCTGGCGACCACGCGGACCTTGTGCCAGCAGGCCTCCTCCAGCGTCTCAAGGATGTCCAGTGCCTGCAGGTTCTGCAGCAACTGATCCACGCGCGTCGCGCCCAGGATGACGCTGGAGACATGCGGGTTGCGCAGGCACCAGGCGATCGCCAACGGCGCCGGCGCAACGCCAAACTCGCCGGCCAGGGCAGTGAACTCGCGCGCGCGCTCGAGCCGCCGCTGCTCCGGATCGCCGATGACCATCCCGCGCAGCCAGCCAATGGACGGGTCGGCCAGGCGGCTGTGCTCCGGGATGCCGTCGTTGTATTTGCCGGTCAGCAGGCCCGAGGCCAGCGGCGACCACACCGTCGCACCCATGCCGTATTCGGCGTACAGCGGCGCGTATTCGAGCTCGACGCGCTCGCGGTGCAGCAGGTTGTACTGCGGCTGCTCCATCGTCGGCGCGACCAGATGGTTCTGCCGCGCCACCTTGTGCGCTTCGCGGATCTGGCCGACCGACCATTCCGAGGTGCCCCAGTAGAGGACCTTGCCCTGGCGCACCAGCGCGTCCATCGCCCACACCGTTTCCTCCACCGGCGTATCGGGGTCGGGGCGGTGGCAGTAGTACAGGTCCAGATAGTCGACCCGCAGCCGGCGCAGGGCGGCGTGGCAGGCGTCGGTCACGTGCTTTCGCGAGAGGCCGCGCTGGGTCGGCCGCGGCTCTTCGGTCGCGCCGAAGAACACCTTGCTCGACACGCAATAGCCGTCGCGCGGCAGGCGCAGGTCGGCGATCACATCGCCCATCAGCGATTCGGCCGCGCCGTGGCCGTAGCCCTCGGCGTTGTCGAAGAAATTGATGCCGTTGTCCCAGGCGGCCGCGATCAGCTCGCGCGCGGTCGTTCGTCCCACCTGACCACCGAAGGTCACCCAGGCGCCGAAGGACAGGGCCGACAACTGCAGGCCGGATGAACCGAGGCGACGGTATTGCATGGTGGCTCCTTGCTGGATGGCGCGGCGGCGGACGCCTGCAGTGTAAGCGCCGGCCCTCGAAAACACGGCGAGCTGGCCGTCTTGCCGGCGCCGGGCTAGACTGCCGGCGCTGTTCCTCCGGGGAGTAGCTCGTCTGCGCACTGCGCAGAAGCACGCATCAACATACTTGGCCCGCCGGCCATGGTGCATGCGGCCCGCGCCCAGTCGCGCAGGCTGAGCGAGACCGAAGGCAGGTTTGCGCGAACAACCCATGCTGGCCACCGGCCATCGGGGCCGGGCCGCGCGGCCTGCTTTCGCCTCGCCGCCCGGCCCCTTGCAGAATCCATGATTGATGCGCTTCCGTTTTCGACCGCACTGATTTCCACCGCCACCGTTGCGTTGGCGGAGATCGGCGACAAGACCCAACTGCTGGCCCTGCTGCTGGCCGCGCGATTCCGCCGGCCGTGGCCGATCATCGCCGGCATCGCCGTGGCGACAGTGCTCAACCATGCCGTAGCCGCCTGGGCCGGCAGCGCGGTGGCCCACTGGCTGCAGCCGGACGTGCTGCGCTGGGTGGTTGCCGCCAGCTTCATCCTGGTGGCGCTGTGGACCCTGAAGCCCGACACCCTGGACGAGGACACCCCGATTGCCACGCGCAGCGCGTTCATGGCCAGCACGGTGGCGTTCTTCATCGCCGAGATCGGTGACAAGACCCAGATCGCCACGGTGCTGCTCGCCGCCAGATACGTTCCGCTGTGGGAGGTGGTGGTCGGCACCACGCTGGGCATGCTGCTGGCGAATGTCCCGGTGGTCCTCCTTGGCAGCCGGTTTGCGAACCGCTTGCCGCTGGCCGCCGCGCGTCGGGCCGCCGCGGCGGTGTTCCTGCTGATCGGATTGTGGGTGGCGCTGCGCGGCGTGGGCTGAGCCGCATGCCGCCGGCGCGCGCTATCCTCGCCGCTACAGGCGCGGGAAACAGGGATGGATCAGAACCGCAACATCGGCGGCACGTTCAGGACCGTACTGTCGCGGCCTGACGAGATCATGCTCGCGGCCGGCGCCTCGGGCGAACTGCTGGCGGCGCGCCTGCGGGTGGCGCTGGCGGCCTGCCTGTTCCTGCTGCCCGTGACCAATGCGCTGACCGGCGGCCTGCCGGGAGAAAGCGTGATCGGCTTTGGCGGCGCCGCTTTCGTCAACATCTTCGCGCTCCTGTGGTTGCGGCTGGCCCGCCGTCCGCGCCATTACCGATGGCTGCCGTTCGCCACTGCGGCCTTCGACGTGACCGCCACCACCGTCGTGCTGGCACTGCTGGGCGCGCAGTACCTGCCGGCGGCGCTCAACTCGATGGTCGTCTGGTGCTGCTACGTACTGGCGATCCTGATGACCGCGTTGCGCAGCGACGGACGCATCACGGTCTTTGCCGGCGCACTGGCACTGGTGCAGTACGGCATGCTCATCGCGATGGTGTTCCTCACCGCCTCGGCCGATCAGCTGCTCTCGCCCGAGTATGGCGCGGTGACGCCGGGCAGCCAGATCCAGCGCCTGATCCTGCTCGCCCTCACCACCGCGCTGACGGCCACCATCGTCTACCGCATGCAGCGGCTGGTGCAGATGTCGGGTATCGATGGCCTGACCGGCCTGCCCAACCGGACGTGGCTGCTGCACCGGATGCCATGGCTGCTGGAGGCCGCGCACGAACAGGGCCGGAGCCTGAGCCTGGCGTTGATCGACCTGGACCACTTCAAGGCCATCAATACCGATCTCGGTCATCGCGTGGGCGATCGCGTGCTGTGCCACGTCGCGGCGGTCCTGCAGGATGCGCTCAACGAGAGCGAGTGGCTGGTACGACTGGGCGGGGAGGAACTGGTGCTGGTCATGCCGCTGCCGGTCGGCGCGGCCTGGGAACGCATGGAAGTGCTGCGGCAGCGCGCGGCCGCCCACCCGTTCCATCCGGGCACGCCCCGGGGCGAGCCAATCCGCATCACGGTCAGCGTCGGCGTCGCGGCCAGCCCCCACGATGGCCACGACACCTCGCAGCTGCTGGGTCGCGCCGATCGCCGGCTCAAACACGCGAAGCGCGGCGGTCGCAACCGGGTGGTCGCACGCGACGAGTGAGCGGGCGCTTCACTACGCCGTCGAATCCCACTACGCTGGCCGATTGCTGCGCGCTGATGCCGTGCACCCAGAGGAAGCGAACCGGTGAGCCTGAAACTCCGACTGATCCTGCTGAACTTTCTGCAATTCTTCATCTGGGGCTCGTGGCTGCTGACCATCGGCGCGTACTGGTTCCAGAACAAGGGCTGGTCGGGCACCGGCTTCGGCGCGATCTTCTCGACCATGGGCATCGCCTCGCTGTTCATGCCCTCGCTGATGGGCATCGTCGCCGACAAGTGGATCAACGCCGAGCGGCTGTACGGCATCCTCCACCTGTGCGGGGCGGCGGTGCTGTTCTACCTGCCGCAGGTGGACAATCCGCAGACGATGTTCTGGGTGATGCTGCTGTGCATGCTGTTCTACATGCCCACCATCGCCCTGGCGATCACGGTGGCCTACAACGCGCTGATCGTGGACGGCCGCGACGTGGTCAACGACTACCCGCCGATCCGGGTCTGGGGGACGATCGGTTTCATCGTCGCGCTGTGGACGGTCAGCCTGCTGCAGCTGGAGCAATCGGCCGCGCAGTTCTACGTCGCCGCGGGTGCGTCGCTGGTGCTGGGCCTGTACGCCTTCACCCTGCCCAAGTGTCCGCCCAAGCTGGGCAAGGGCGAGAAGCGCAGCCTGGTCGACGTGCTGGGGCTGACCTCGTTCCGCCTGTTCCGCGACCGCAACATGGCGGTGTTTTTCGTCTTCGCGATGCTGTTGGGCGCGGCGCTGCAGCTGACCAACGCCTACGGCGACACCTTCCTGCACGACTTCGCCAACGATGAGCGCTTTGCCGGCCTGCTGGCGGTGCGCTACCCGGCCATCATCATGTCGATCTCGCAGGCCTCCGAGGCGCTGTTCATCCTGACCATCCCGTTCTTCCTGAAGCGATTCGGGATCAAGGCGGTGATGACGATGAGCATGCTGGCCTGGTTCCTGCGCTTCGGGCTGTTCGCCTACGGCGATCCGGGCCCGGGCCTGTGGATGATCGTGCTGTCGTGCATCGTCTATGGCATGGCCTTCGACTTCTTCAACATTTCCGGCTCGCTGTTCGTGGAAAGCCAGAGCGATCCGAAGATCCGCGCCAGCGCGCAGGGCCTTTTCATGATGATGACCAACGGCTTCGGCGCCGTGCTGGGCAGCGTGCTCAGTGGCTACATCATCGAGCACTTCTTCACCTATCCCGACCAGAGCAAGAACTGGCACGGGATCTGGATGACGTTCGCCTTGTACTCGCTGACCCTGGCGGTGCTGTTCGTGCCCCTGTTCAAGCACAGGCACACCCGCGGCCCGGCGGCCGAACGCGCTGCCGCCCGTCTCGGTGTCTGAGGCCGCCGCGTTGGACACGGCCGTGCCCGCGCAGGTGGTGGTGATCGGGTCGTTCAACATCGACCACGTATGGGCACTGGCCGCGTTGCCACAGGTCGGCCAGACGCTGGTCGGCGAGTACCACACCGGGCCGGGCGGCAAGGGCTTCAACCAGGCCACCGCCTGCGCGCGGGCCGGCGCCGCCACCGCGTTCGTGTGCTCGCTGGGATCCGACGCGGGCGGCCAGGTAGCACGGGAACTGGCCGATGCGGACGGCATCGCGCTGCACGTGCAGGCCAGCGTTGCGCCCACGGGCACGGCCGGCATCTACGTCGACGCGCACGGCCGCAATACCATTGTTATCGGCGCGGGCGCGAACGCCTCTCTCGATGCCGACTTCATCGGGGAGCAGTCAACGGCGCTGGCGGGCGCGGCAGTGGTTATCGCCCAGCTCGAATCACCCGCCGCGGCGGTGGAAGTCGGATTCCGCCTCGCCCACGATGCCGGCGCGGTGACGGTGCTGAACCCGGCGCCGGCGGATGCCCAGCTCAGTGCCGGGTTGCTCGCGTTGAGCGACGTGATCACACCCAACGAGTCCGAGTTCTGTGCGCAACTGCAGCGACAGCAGGGTCTGGAGGTCGGCGCCGACACGGTCGCCGGGCTGGACGACGCGCAGTTGCACCGGTATTGCCGCGCCCTGCTGCCCGGCGGCAGCGTGGTCATCACCCTGGGCGCGGCGGGCTGTTTCGTCTCCCACCCGGAGGATCAGTGCCGCGGCGACGACGACGCGCACTACCGCGTCGCCGCCTCGCCGGCGAAGGCGATCGACACCACCGGCGCGGGCGATGCGTTCAACGGCGCACTGGTCGCGTCGATGGCGCAGTTTCCGGCGCGCGCGTTTTCGCGCCATGTCGCCTTCGCGACGGCGTACGCAGGCCGCGCCACCGAACGGCGCGGCGCAGCGGCGGCCATGCCCCGGCAGTCGCCACCGGCGGACTGATTTCGGCGCAAGGCCGACCTTCGGCGCAGCGGTAGAATGGCGCCATGCAGATCGGCCCCTACACGATCGACCCCAAAGTGATCCTGGCACCGATGGCCGGGGTCACCGACAAGCCGTTCCGGGTGCTGTGCAAGCGGCTGGGCGCGGGGCTGTGCGTGTCGGAGATGACCACCTCGGATCCGCGTTTCTGGACGACCAGCAAGTCGCTGCACCGCATGGACCACGCCGGTGAGCCGGCGCCGATCAGCGTGCAGATCGCCGGCACCGTGCCGGCGGTCTTGGCCGACGCGGCGCGCCACAACGTCGACCAGGGCGCGCAGATCATCGACATCAACATGGGCTGCCCGGCAAAGAAGGTCTGCAACGCGTGGGCCGGCTCGGCGCTGATGCGCGAGCCGGCGCTGGTGGCGGCGATCCTCGAGGCCGTGGTCAGCGCGGTCGACGTGCCGGTGACGCTGAAGATCCGCACCGGCTGGGCGGCCGACCACCGCAACGCGCTGGAGATCGCCCGCATCGCCGAGTCGGCCGGCATCGCCGCGCTGGCGGTGCACGGGCGCACCCGCGACCAGCAATACAAGGGGCTGGCGGAGTACGACACCATTGCCGCGGTCAAGGCGGCGCTGTCGATCCCGGTCATGGCCAACGGCGACATTGACTCGCCGCTCAAGGCCGCGCACGTTCTGGACTACACCGGCTGCGACGCGGTGCTCGTTGGCCGCGCCGCGCAGGGCCGGCCGTGGATCCTGCGTGAGATCGCCCACTACTTGGCATCCGGCGAGCTGCTGCCGTCGCCGGGCCTGGGCGAGGTGCGCGACGTGCTGCTGGAGCACCTGCACGATCTGCACGCCTTCTATGGCGAGCGCTCCGGCGTGCGCATCGCGCGCAAGCACCTGGGCTGGTACGCCAAGGATCACCCGGAAAACGCGGCCTTCCGCGCCGTGGTCAACCGCGCCGAGACCGCCGAGCTCCAGCTGCGCCTGACCCGGGACTACTTCGATGCGTTGATTGCGCGCGTCCCGCCGGAGCTGTCCGCCGCCGCCTGATCGCGCCGCCCGTATCCGGATTAACGGCGGACAAACCCGGGGCCCGGATCCATGCGCGGCGCGGGCGATGCCTGTATGATTCGCACCCATCCCTCTATCCGAATGCAAGGATATAGCCCTGATGTCCAGCTACCTGTTTACCTCCGAATCGGTCTCCGAAGGCCACCCCGACAAAGTCGCCGACCAGATTTCCGATGCGGTGCTCGACGCCATCCTGACCCAGGACAAGCGCGCCCGCGTGGCCTGCGAGACCATGGTCAAGACCGGCGTGGCGATTGTCGCCGGCGAGATCACCACCTCGGCCTGGATCGACCTGGAGGAGCTGACCCGCAAGGTCATCGTCGACATCGGCTATGACAGCTCGGAAGTCGGTTTTGACGGCGCAACCTGCGGCGTGCTGAACCTGATCGGCAAACAGTCGCCCGACATCGCCGCGGGTGTGGACGGCAGCGACAGGAATCTGAAGAAGCCCGAGGAGCAGGGTGCCGGCGACCAGGGCCTGATGTTCGGCTACGCCTGCAACGAGGCGCCCGAGTTCATGCCCGCGCCGATCTACTACAGCCACCGGCTGGTCGAGCAACAGGCGAAAATGCGCAAGAAGCGCAACTCGCCGATGCCCTGGCTGCGCCCGGACGCGAAGAGCCAGGTCACCCTGCGCTACGACAACGCCGGCCAGATCGCCGGTCTGGATGCGGTGGTGCTGTCCACGCAGCACGATCCAGGCATCAAGCAGAAGGACCTGATCGAGGCGGTACGCGAGCACATCCTCAAGCCCGTCCTGCCCAAGGAGTGGCTGGACACGCTGCCCAAGAACAAGATCCACATCAACCCGACCGGCATCTTCGTGATCGGCGGCCCGGTGGGCGACTGCGGCCTGACCGGGCGCAAGATCATCGTCGACACCTACGGCGGCATGGCGCGCCACGGCGGCGGCGCGTTCTCGGGCAAGGACCCGTCCAAGGTCGATCGCTCGGCGGCGTATGCGGCGCGCTATGTGGCCAAGAACCTCGTCGCGGCCGGGCTGGCCGACAAGTGCGAAGTGCAGCTGTCGTATGCCATCGGCGTGGCCGAGCCGACGTCGATCTCGGTGACGACCTTCGGTACCGGCAAGCTCAGCGACGACAAGATCGAGCTGCTGATCCGCAAGCACTTCGACCTGCGTCCGTACGGCATCGTCAAGATGCTCGACCTGATCCATCCGGTCTACCAGTCCACCGCTGCCTACGGCCACTTCGGTCGCAAGCCCAAGCTCGTCAAGTACAAGGACTCCGACGGCGCCGAGCACGAGGCGACCGCGTTCTCCTGGGAGAAGACCGATCGGGCTGAAGACCTGCGCAAGGCCGCCAAACTGAAGTAGCCGCGCGCCAGTCCCAGCCGGACGTCGACACGAAAACGGACCGCATAGCGGTCCGTTTTTTTTTGCGTGGAATTCACCCGCGCGATGGGCCGTATTCGACGGGCTGAAACGACCTGCTGGGGCTGCCATACGTGACGCAGTTCACGGATTACGCGGATCGCGGTCACCTCCGCAAAATTGCGCATTTCGTCGCGGGTGACTCCCGGGGTCACTTATTGACGCACCGCACAAAGCTGTACGGACCAACCGCGGAAAACCCTACAACCATGCGCCTTGCGGCCCCTTGGGCTGCAACGGCGGTGATGGACGCGAAGAATACTGTTCACCACACAGTCATTTTGTGTGCTATCGCTATATCCGATCCGGTCGGAATGTGACGCCAGACGTCATCTCTTCGGATTACGCGCTTGATCACCTTCGCAGGGATCAAGCGCGCGCCGTTTTGGCGGTCGCGCGCCGTTTCTCCAGCTGCGCGATCACAACGCGGCCCTCATGGGGAGCCGGTGCGATGCGCGCAGGGCTCCAAACCTGACGCCCCAACGAGAGAAGACCATCCATGCCCGTCTCGAAGACTCCCAACAGCGCCATCCCGGCCGATGCCAAGCGTCATTCCCTGACCCGTCGTGCACCCCTGTACGCCGCTCTCGCCACCGTGCTGGCGATGAGCTCGACCGGCGTCATGGCCGCGGAAACTTGCAAGACCACCGATCCGGCGAACGGTTCGGTCGCCAGCGGCGCCCAGGCACTGGCCTGCGGCGAGGGCAGCGTCGCCAGCCGCAAGGGCGCCACGGCCATCGGCGCCTACAGCAGCGCAACGGGCAAAGAGGCGACGGCGGTCGGCAACAACGCCAGCGCCTCGAAGGCCTCCGCCACGGCACTGGGAGCCAATTCGTCGGCCAGCGCGAAGAGTGCCACCGCAGTCGGGGCCTCGGCCGACGCCAGTGGCAGCGACTCGATCGCCATCGGTGACTCGGCCGACGCCGAAGGCAGCGGCAGCAGCGCCCTGGGCAGCGGCAGCTACGCCAGCGGTGATGAATCCACAGCACTCGGCTACCTGGCCGAGGCCACGGCGGACAACAGCGTCGCGCTGGGAGCCAACTCCATCGCGGATCGCCAGAACAGCGTCTCGGTCGGATCGACCGGCAACGAGCGCCAGATCACCAACGTCGCCGCCGGTACCGAGGGCACCGATGCGGTGAACCTGGACCAGCTCAACGATGTGGCCGCAGTCGCGGAGGAGACCAACAAGTACTTCAAGGCGACCGGTGACAGCGAGGCGATCGTCGATGGCGAGGACGCAGTCGCCGCAGGCAGCAACGCCTACGCCGGCGCCGACTACGCCACCGCGGTCGGCTCCAGCAGCAGCGCGCTTGGCGAAGGGGCTTCCGCGTTTGGCAGCGGCGCCTTCGCATCTGGCGATTACGCCACCGCCAGCGGTTACAACGCCACCGCCACCGGTACCAACAGCCTTGCCAGCGGCAGTGGCAGCCAGGCCACGGGCGAGATCAGCACCGCCGTCGGCTCCGGCGCGACCGCGCTTGAGGTCGGCAGCACCGCGATGGGTGCGGATGCCCAGGCTTCCGGTGCCTACGCCACCGCCAGCGGCAGCGAGTCGATCGCAGCGGGCACCCAGGCGACCGCCAATGGCTTCCGCAGCGAGGCCGATGGCGATGGCAGCAGCGCCCTGGGCAGTTACTCCAGCGCCTCGGGCTTCCTGTCCTCGGCGATTGGTTACAGCGCCGACGCGTCCGGCGATTACGCCACCGCCGTCGGTATCGGAGCGGCCGCTGCCGGCACCAGCAGCACCGCGGTCGGAGAGTCGGCTGACGCGTCCGGCATGGAGAGCACCGCCGTGGGCGGTACCGCGTACGGGTTCATCGCCACCGAAGCCACCGGCGATGGCAGTGCCGCCTTCGGTAACGGCGCCTGGGCCAGCGGCGATGAGAGCACCTCGATCGGCTGGATGAGCAGCGCCGACGCTGACGGCTCCACCGCGCTGGGCGCCGGGGCCTGGGCGGCCGAGCAGGACTCCACCGCCCTGGGCTACGGCGCTTACGCCGATGCAGCCAACAGTGTCGCGCTCGGTGCCGGTTCGGTCGCCGATCGCGAAAACAGCGTCTCGGTCGGTGAGGTCGGCGGCGAGCGCCAGATCACCAACGTCGCCGCCGGTACCGAGGGCACCGATGCGGTGAACCTGGACCAGCTCAACGATGTGGCCGCGGTCGCGGAGGAAACCAACAAGTACTTCAAGGCGACCGGCAGCGACAACAGCGATGCCGGCGCCTACGCCGACGGAGATGACGCCACCGCCGCCGGCGAAGCCGCCAATGCGATCGGCGATGGCGCTTCCGCCTTCGGTGCCGGCGCCAACGCCATTGCGAACGGTGCCACTGCCGCCGGCTACAACTCGCTGGCCCTTGGCGAGGACAGCACCGCCGTCGGCTCCGGCGCGGCCGCGCTTGAGGTCGGCAGCACCGCGATGGGTGCCGATGCCCAGGCCTCCGGCGCCTACGCCACCGCCAGCGGCAGCGAGTCGATCGCAGCGGGCACACAGGCGACCGCCAATGGCTTCCGCAGTGAGGCCGACGGCGATGGCAGCAGCGCCCTCGGCAGTTACTCCAGCGCCTCGGGCTTCCTGTCCTCCGCGATTGGTTACAGCGCCGACGCGTCCGGCGATTACGCCACCGCCGTCGGTATCGGAGCGGCCGCTGCCGGTACCAGCAGCACCGCGGTCGGTGAATCGGCCGACGCGTCCGGCATGGAGAGCACCGCCGTGGGCGGTACCGCGTACGGATTCATCGCCACCGAAGCCACCGGCGATGGCAGTGCCGCCTTCGGTAACGGCGCCTGGGCCAGCGGGGATGAGAGCACCTCGATCGGCTGGATGAGCAGCGCCGACGCTGACGGCTCAACCGCGCTGGGCGCCGGGGCCTGGGCGGCCGAGCAGGACTCCACCGCCCTGGGCTACGGCGCCTACGCCGATGCAGCCAACAGCGTCGCGCTCGGTGCCGGTTCGGTCGCCGATCGCGAGAACAGCGTCTCGGTCGGTGAGGTCGGCGGCGAGCGCCAGATCACCAACGTCGCCGCCGGTACCGAAGGCACCGATGCGGTGAACCTGGACCAGCTCAACGATGTGGCCGCGGTCGCGGAGGAGACCAACAAGTACTTCAAGGCGACCGGGGACAGCGAGGCGATCGTCGATGGCGAGGACGCGGTCGCCGCAGGCAGCAACGCCTACGCCGGCGCCGACTACGCCACCGCAGTCGGCTCCAGCAGCAACGCGCTTGGCGAAGGTGCCTCCGCGTTTGGCAGCGGCGCCTTCGCATCCGGCGCTTACGCCACCGCCAGCGGCTACAACGCTTCCGCCCTCGGCAACGACAGCGTCGCCAGCGGCAGCAGCAGCGAGGCTTCCGGCAACTCCAGCGTGGCGGTCGGCGGACGCCGCGCCGTGCTGGATGAGGATGGCAACCCGGTCCTGGATGCCGACGGCAACCCCGTCTACTCCAACACCGTGGCCGCCGCGGACGACAGCACCGCGATCGGTGCCGGTGCCAACGCGTCCGAGACCGGCGCCACCGCCCTGGGTGCAGGTGCCGATGCATCGGCTGCCTACGCGACCGCCAGCGGCAGCGAGGCCGTCGCTTCGGGCCTGCAGAGCACCGCCAACGGCTTCCGCAGCGAGGCCAGCGGCGACGGCAGCAGCGCGATCGGCGGCTACTCCAGCGCGAACAGCTTCCTGTCATCGGCGATCGGCTACGGCGCCGAGGCCAGCAGCGACTACGCCACCGCGGTGGGCGCCAGCGCGTCCGCCAGCGGTGCCGACAGCACCGCGGTGGGCAGTTCCAGCATCGCCAGCGGCACCAACAGTGTCGCCGTGGGTGGCGCCCTGTTCGGGTTCCTCCCGTCGGAGGCGTCGGGCGCCTACTCCACCGCCGTCGGCGGCGGCGCCTGGGCCCCGGGCTACAGCACCACGGCTCTGGGCAACGCGGCAATGGCCACGGCCGACAACAGCGTTGCCCTGGGTGCCGACTCGTACGCCGACCGGGAGAACTCCGTCTCGGTGGGCGATGTGGGCAACGAGCGCCAGATCACCAACGTCGCTGCGGGTACCGAGGACAACGATGCGGTGAACCTGGGCCAGCTCAATGCCATCGCCGGTGTCGCCGACGAAACCAGTCGCCTGTTCAAGGCGAGCGGTGAAGGCGAGGCCCTGGTCGATGGGGACAATGCGGTCGCCGCCGGCAGCGACGCCCTGGCCGAAGGTGACTACACGGTCGCAGTGGGCGCCAGCAGCACTGCGATCGGCGAAGGTGCCAGCGCGATGGGCTCCGGCGCCACCGCGCTGGGTGATCAAGCCACTGCCAGCGGCTTCAACGCCGTTGCCGCAGCCGACAGCGCCAGCGCCTACGGTGCCGGCAGTGCCGCGGCGGGCGAAGGGGCCACGGCAACCGGCGCCTACAGCAGCGCCTCGGGCGAGCTCGCCACCGCGACCGGCTCGGAAAGCGAAGCGTCAGGCTATCTGGCCACGGCAACGGGAGCGGGTTCCGTCGCCAGCGGTGATGGCGGCGTGGCAACCGGCGCACTAAGCGAGGCATCCGGGGTGGAATCCACCGCGTCGGGCTTCTACAGCGTGGCCAGCGGCGACGCTGCGACCGCACTGGGCGCCGAGGCATACGCCAGCGGCGTTGAGTCGGCAGCAGTGGGTTTCCTCGCCGAGGCCAGCGGCGGCTTCGCCACGGCAGTCGGCGCGGAGTCGATCGCCACTGGACTGGCGTCCGCGGCCGTCGGGGCATTTGCCGAAGCCAGCGGCGACTTCACGACCGCGGTCGGCGGGCTGTCCGCAGCAACGGGCTACAACAGCAGCGCGCTCGGCAGTGCCGCGGTCGCGGACGGCGAGGACAGCACCGCACTGGGTTCTGACAGCCTTGCCGAAGCCGACGGCAGTGTCGCCCTGGGCGCCGGCTCCTATGCGGACCGAGCCGATACGGTCTCGGTCGGCAGCAGCGGCAACGAGCGGCAGATCACCAATGTCGCCGCGGGCAGCATGGACACCGACGCGGCCAACATGGCGCAGATGGGCGCCATGGCCAGCGCCCTGGGCGGTGGCGCCGGCTTCTCCGGCGGCGTGTTCAGCGCACCCAGCTACATGATCCAGGGCAACACGTACGGCAACGTGGGCGATGCCTTCTCCGCCGTGGATGGACGCTTGACCTCGCTGCAGAACAGCGTTGACAACTTCACCGGACCGCAGGGCCCGGCAGGTCCGCAGGGCCCGATGGGTCCAACCGGGCCGACCGGACCGCAGGGCGCGGACGGTCCGACCGGGCCAACCGGCCCCACCGGACCGACCGGTCCGCAGGGTCCCAAGGGTGACAGCATCGTCGGCGATACCGGCCCACAAGGTCCGCAGGGGCCGACCGGCCCAACGGGTCCCACTGGGCCAACGGGCCCGACCGGCCCGCAGGGGCCGCAGGGTCCGCAGGGACCGCAGGGGCCGGGCTCCAACGCCGGGAACGGCTACGACCCCAGCCCCATCGCCATCGGCCTGGATGACGAGCCCGTGCCCGTCGCTTCCGCCGGCCTCGCCATCGGCGAAGGCAGCGTCGCCGTCGACGGGAATGACACCGCCATCGGCAACCACGCTTTCGTCGGCGCTGCCAACAGCACCGCGCTGGGCAACAACAGCAACGTGGATGCCGCCGCGAGCAACGCGGTCGCTATCGGCGCCGACACGGATGTCACCGCCAGCGAAGGCACGGCGTTGGGCCAGGGGGCGGCGGTATCGGCGAAGGGCGCAGTGGCCCTCGGCCAGGGTTCGGTCGCCGACGAAGCCAACACGGTGTCGGTGGGCTCGGCCGGCAACCAGCGCCGGGTGACCAACGTCGCTGCCGGCACCCAGGCCAGCGATGCCGTCAACGTAGGCCAGATGCAGGCCGGCAACGCTGCGACGCTGGATGCGTCGCGCAGCTACACCGACACCACCGCCACGCAGACGCTGAACGCGTCGTACAACTACACGGACACCAGCACGACCAACGCGCTGAACTCGGCCAAGGCGTACACGGACCAGCGCATGACCGTCATCACGGACGACTTCAACATGCTCCGCGGTGAAGTGAACGATCGCTTCTACGAGGTCGACAAGCGCTTCGACCAGATGGGCGCGATGAGCGCAGCGATGTTGAACATGGCCACCAGTGCCGCCGGAGTGCGGACGCAGAACCGGGTCGGCGTGGGCGTGGGCGTGCAGGGCGGCCAGACCGCGCTTTCGCTGGGCTATCAGCGGGCCCTGTCGGACCGCGCGACGGTCACCTTCGGCGGCGCGATGAGCGGTGACGACACCTCCGTCGGCGCCGGTGTCGGCTTCGGCTGGTAAGGCTGGGGCGTCGCGGGTTCCGGCCCGCGACGCCAGCACCGTATTTGAAATGTTGTTCCCGCTTAGTTTTTCTCCTGATCCCGCAACTGTTCCCACCCCTGCTTCGCGCAAGACCTGACAAACACCACAACCAGGAAGAACCAGATGACTCGCAAGAACCCATCGTTCCGCATCAGCCTGCTCGCCACCGCGGTTGCCGTGACCCTCGCCGCCCCCGCAGCGATGGCCGCCAGCTCCACCAAGCTGGAGACCCGTGAGGCGCCCAGCGCCGCCACCGCCGCCGCTCCAGGCGCGCGATTGATCGTCACCTATCGCGACGCGGCAGCCCCCAAATCCGTCAAGCTGCGCACCGTCAACAATGCCGCCGCACGCAGCCGCTCCATGACCTCCGCTTCGGCCCGCACCGGCAGCACGGCGCCGTCGGCGATGCTGATGCGCAAGCTCGCCGTTGGCGCCGACCTGATCCGCCTGGACCGCAAGCTGGGTACCGCCGAGCTCAACAACCTCGTGCGCGAGCTGAAGGCCGATCCGGCGGTCGCCTCGGTGGAAATCGACGAGCTGATGCAGCACACCGGCGTCGCGCGCATCAAGACCGACGTGCAGCCGCAGCTGACCCCCAACGACCCCTACTACGCCCAGTACAACTGGCACCTGCAGGACAATGCGGGCGGCATCCGCGCCCCGTCGGCGTGGGACGTTTCCACTGGCGAGGGCGTGGTGGTGGCGGTGATCGACACCGGCATCGTCGAGCATCCCGACATGGACGGGAACATGCTGTTCGGCTACGACTTCATCAGCGACAAGGAGGTTTCCCGTCGTCCCACCGATGAGCGCGTGCCGGGTGCGCACGACTACGGCGATTGGAACGATGATGCCGCCCGCTGCCAGGTCGGCGAGAGCTCCTTCCACGGCACGCACGTCGCCGGCACGGTGGCCGAGCTGACCAACAACGGCATCGGCATGGCGGGTATTGCCCACAACGCCAAGGTGCTTCCGATCCGCGCCTTGGGTCGCTGCGGCGGCTACACCTCCGATATCGCCGACGCCATTGTCTGGGCGGCTGGCGGTGAGGTTCCGGGCGTGCCGACCAACCCCAACCCGGCCGAGATCATCAACATGAGCCTGGGCGGTTCGGGCTCGTGCAAAGCGATCAGCCAGACGGCGATCAACAAGGCCGTCGCCCTGGGCACCACCGTCGTGGTCGCCGCGGGCAACAGCAACTCGGAAGTGGCCAACTTCAGCCCGGCCAGCTGCGACAGCGTGATCTCGGTCGCCGCCGGACGCATCACCGGTGGACGTGCGTCCTACTCCAACTTCGGCGCCAAGATCGACCTGACCGGCCCGGGCGGCGGCGGCGGTGTGGATGGCAACCCCAACGGCTACGTGTGGCAGGCGGCCAACGACTCGCCGACCTCACCCGAAGAAGGCGAGCCCACCTACATGGGCATGGCCGGCACCTCGATGGCGTCACCGCACGTGGCCGGTGTTGCCGCGCTGGTGCAGAGCGCGGTGGTCGCCGCCGGCGGCGCGCCGAAGACGCCCGCCGAGCTGGAGGCGATCCTGGTCCAGAGCGCGCGTGCGTTCCCGGCCACGCCGGACAAGCCGATCGGCAGCGGGTTGCTGGACGCCCCGGCCGCTCTGGCCAAGGCAATGGAAGTCCCGTGTGACCCGGCGGTGGAAGAGTGCGCGCCCGACGCGATCGAGCTGACCAACATGGTTCCGGTCGGCAACCTGTCGGGCACCTCTGGCACCGAGACGCTCTTCAGCTTCGAGGTTCCCGAGGGTACCCGGCTGTTCAACCTGATGACCTACGGTGGCACCGGCAACGCCAGTGTCTATGTCAGCGCCGGCGAGGCGCCCACGGCAGACACCCATGACTTCAAGTCGACCCGCCCGGGCAACAACGAGACCATCCGCGTGAGCAATCCGCCGGCAACCACCTACTACATCCTGGTGACCGGCAGCTACAGCGGCATGACCATCCAGGCGCGCGCGAACTGATGCAGGTGGACTGACGCCACACCCCACAGATGGACCACGACCCCGGCTTCGGCCGGGGTCTTTTTTTTGTCCGCACGGCCGGTTCTACCGGCTCGGCTACACTGACCCTCCCGTTCATTGCGGTCATTGCCCATGCGCCAATACGTGTCTGCTTCGCCGTTGCTGGCGACGCTGCTGCTGCTCGCAGGCTGCCAGCACACGGCTGCCGTGCCTGACCGGGAGCCGGTCGGTTCCCCCAGCAGCGCCAGTTCGGCGGCACCGGCGGCCGATGACAATCTGCATGCGGTCACCTGGATGCAGACCTCGGCGGAATACCGGGCCAATGCGATGCAGACCTACCGCGCCGCGCTGGCGCAGCTGGATGCCGCGCTGGCCGACCCGCAATGGGATGCCCTGGTACCGGCGGACCGCGTGGTTCCCGCGACCGGCCTGAAGCCGGCGGTGGTGGTCGACATCGACGAGACGGTGCTGGACAACTCGCCCTACCAGGTCCGGCTGATCCGCTCCGGACTCGCCTACGACGACGCGACCTGGGCGCAATGGGTCGCCGAGCAGAGCGCGCGCCCGGTACCCGGGGCCGTCGAGTTCGCCCAGGCCGCCGATGCGCGCGGCATCACCGTGATCTACCTTTCCAACCGCACCCTGGACCAGCGCACGGCCAGTCTGGCCAACCTGCGCGCGGTTGGCTTCCCGGTCGCCGACGAGTCCGTGTATCTGGGCAAGGGCATGCCGGTCGAGGGCTGCCAGCAGGCCTCGGGCAGCGAGAAACACTGTCGGCGGCAGTGGGTCAGCCGCCATTACCGGGTGTTGATGCAGTTCGGTGACCAGCTCGGCGATTTCGTGCAGCCGCGTCCCAACACGCCCCAGAAGCGCGCCGAACTGCTGGAACAGTACGGCCAGTGGTTCGGCGAGCGCTGGTGGATGCTGGCCAACCCGAGCTACGGCGACTGGCAGCCGGCCCTGTTCGAGAACGATTGGAGCCTGCCGCCTGCGGCGCAACGCGCGGCCAAACAGCGTGCACTGGATGCGCGCGACTGATCCAGCCGCGCTTCCCGCAGGCCAAAGGGTGATTCCGCGACCGGCTTGGCTTGTAGGCCCGGCCGTCGAGCTTGAAGATGGCCGATTGCGACTGGGGAGCCGCAACGCATGATCCTGACTCCACGCAGTATTGCCGCGTCCGCGGCGGCGGCGGTGTTGGCCGCAGCGATCCTCGCCGGCGGCTGCAGCCGGCATCCGCAAGCCGCATCCGGTGCCACCACCGGTGACACCCCGGTGGCAGCGGTCAACCAGTTGGTCAAGGACCTGCGCGGCAATGACCTGGTCGCCTACGCCGATCACGCGCTGCCGCCAAAGCTGCATCAGGAGATGGCGATGGCGTGGTCGGAGGGCCGCACCACCTGGCCGCTGTCGGAACTGCCGCTGAGCGAGCAATTGCCGGGCTTCATCATCACTCTGGCCGAACCCGACGCCGAGAAGACCCTGCTGGCCGCCTTTCGCCGCCAGTTCGCCGGCGCCGGGCGGGAACTGCGCACTGCCGCCTCCACGCTGGGCCTGTTTGCGGCGCAATACGTGGAGCGCAGCAGCAGCTACAGCGACGCGGAGCGCGAGCACTACGTGCAGCTGATCGTCGCGCTCAGCACCTGGGGGAAAAACGCCCCCCTTGCCGATCCGGCGCTGGCCAAAGCCGCCGTTCCCCAACTGGTCGCCGCCGCCCGCCTGACCGGGCTCGGCCATCCGGGCGCGCTGCGCGAGGCCGGCATGGAGCGCAGCCTGACCCGGCTTGGTCCGTTGCTGGCCCGCCTGAAAAGCGTCCTGGACGCGTACGGCCTGGATATCAACGCGACCCTGGATGGCGCCCAGGTGCGCCTGATCGAACAGACCGGAGACACGGCGCAGGTCAGTCTGTCCTACCCGTTGGCGGGCGCGACGGTGGATGCGCAGATCGCACTGGAGCGCCGCGACGGTCGTTGGTACCTGAGCAACCTGCTTCGCCACGCCGAGCAGGAGGCGGCGGCTCCTTCCCCTGCAGCCACCCCGGCAGCGCGCGAGGCCCGGTCGAGGCCCCTGCCGCACTGAGCGGCGGTCGCGGCCAGCGAACCGGCATAATGGCGCCGATGCCAAACCAGCCCTCCCTGCCATCCTCCCCGGAGGAGCGAACCGCGTCCGACGACGCGGCGATGACGCACGACGATGTCCCCAGCCTCGAGTCCGCCGGCGAGCGGGCGTCCCCCGGCGCGTTCGAGCCGGGCACGACCCTGGGCGGTGATTCGGAGTCCGCGGACGCCGGGGAAGCGACCGCACCTGTCGTGGCGCGCGCCACCGGGCGTCGGCCCTGGTGGGCGCGGATGCTGGGAGGGCTGCTGTCGCCGTGGATTTCCCTCACGGTCGAGCCGGCCAACCCGCTCAGCCATGCGCCCGAACTGGGCGAGAAGCCCGTGTGCTACGTGATCGAGCACTACGGGATGTCCAACGCCCTGATCCTCGACCAGGCCTGCCGCAGCCAGGGCCTGCCCTCGCCGCTGCAACCATTGCCCGGCGACCCGCTGGGTCGAAAGCGCGCCTACGTCGCCCTGTCGCGGCGCAACGCCAGCGCGCTGGGACCGCTGCAGCATCCGCTCAGCCCCCAGCAACCCACCTCCAAGAGCCACTCCACCTCGCTGGCACGCCTGCTGGACGCGCATCGCGACCACCCGGCGCTGGATGTGCAACTGGTGCCCGTGTCGATCTTCGTCGGCCGTGCGCCGGACAAGACCAGTGGCTGGTTCTCGGTGCTGTTCTCGGAAAACTGGGCGCTGGTGGGCCGCTTCCGCCGCTTCCTGGCGATCCTGCTCAACGGTCGCAGCACCACCGTGCGGTTCGCGCCGCCGATCAGCCTGCGCGGGATCATCGCCGAGGACCTGCCGGCCGAGCGCACCGTGCGCAAGCTCTCGCGCGTGCTGCGCACGCACTTCCGCCGTATCCGCGCCGCGGTGATCGGGCCGGATCTGTCCACCCGGCGCCTGCTGGTGGACAAGGTGCTGGCCACCGACTCGGTCAAGGACGCGATCACCGACCAGGCGCGGCGCGACAATTCCACCGCCGGCGAGGCGTGGAAGAAGGCCCATGGCTACGCCTACGAGATCGCCGCGGACTATTCCCACCCGGTGGTGCGTTCGGCCAGCTTCCTGCTCACCCCGGTGTGGAACCGGATCTACCGCGGCGTCCTGGTCCACCACCTGGACAAGCTCAAGCAGGTCGCGCCCGGCCATGAAGTGATCTACGTGCCCTGCCACCGCAGCCACATGGATTACCTGCTGCTGAGCTACCTGCTCTATACCCGCGGGATCGTGCCGCCGCACATCGTCGCCGGCATCAACCTCAACCTGCCGGTCATCGGCACCCTGCTGCGCAAGGGCGGCGCTTTCTTCATCCGTCGCAGCATCCGCGGCAGTGCGCTGTACTCCACCGTGCTCAGCGAGTACGTCGCCAAGCTGGTCTCGGGCGGCTACTCGATCGAGTATTTCGTCGAGGGCGGTCGCTCACGCACCGGCCGCCTGCTGCCGCCCAAGGGCGGCATGGTCTCCATGACGGTGCGCGCGTTCCTGCGCCAGCCCACCCGTCCGGTCCTGTTCCAGCCCGTCTACATCGGCTACGAGAAGCTGATGGAAGGCAACAGCTACCTGGACGAGCTGTCGGGCAAGCCGAAAAAGGGCGAGTCGATCTGGCAATTGCTGGGCGGCATCCCCAAGGTGCTGCGCTCCAACTACGGCCAGGTGGTGGTCAACTTCGGCGAACCGATCAAGCTGGACGAGGTGCTGGTCGCGCACGCGCCCGACTGGGACGGCAAGGCGCTCGGCGATGACGAGAAGCCGGCGTGGCTGTCCGGGGCGGTGGATGCGCTGGCCCAGCGCATCCAGGTCAACGTCAACCGCGCCGCCGACGTCAATCCGATCAACCTGCTGGCGCTGGCGCTGCTGTCCACGCCCAAGCACGCGATGGGCGAAGGCGACCTGCTCGCCCAGATCGCCCTGTCCAAGACCCTGCTGGCCGAGCTGCCCTACTCCGACCGCACGACGGTGACCCCGCACACGCCGGCGCAGATCATCGCCCACGGCGAGGACATCGGCGTGCTGACCCGCACCGCGCATCCGCTGGGCGACGTGCTGCTGGTGGCCGGCGACCAGGCGGTACTGCTGAGCTATTTCCGCAACAACGTCGTCCACCTGTTCACCGCGACCTCGTGGATCGCCTGCTGTTTCCAGAACAATCGCCGCATGGCGCAGGACAGCGTCCTCCGGCTCGGCCGCAGCGTCTACCCGTTCCTGCAGGCCGAACTGTTCCTGCCCTGGAGCGAGGAGGAGTTCGTCCAGCGGCTGATCCGCACCATCGACGTGTTCGTGCGCGAGGGATTGCTGGAGCGCGTCAACGAGGAGGAAGGCGGCGTGCTGGCCCGCAACGCCGGCCAGACCGACGAGGTCTTCCGCCTGCGCGCCATCGGCCACTCGCTGCAGCAGGCCTTCGAGCGTTACTACATCACCATCTCGGTGCTGGTGAAAAACGGCAGCGGCACGCTGTCCACCGGGCAGCTGGAGAGCCTGTGCCAACTGGCCGCACAGCGCCTGAGCCTGCTGTACGCGCCGGCCGCGCCGGAGTTCTTCGACAAGACGCTTTTCCGCGGCTTTATCCAGAAACTGCGCGAACTCGGCCTGGTGCGGCTGGACGAAAACGCCAAGCTGGTGTTCGACCTGCCGCTGGAAGCCTGGGCGCGCGACGCGCGCTTCATCCTGGGGCGCGAGCTGCGTCACAGCATCGAGAAAGTGAGTCCGGAAGCGGTGCGCCCCGACGAGGACGGCGTCGCGCTCGAATGACTGCGTTCAGCGCCAAGAACCGCTTTGCCGACCGGCCAGCGCAGCGCTAGGATGAGACGGTAGCGATCGGCACCGTCGCGAGCCGAATGCTGGAAGCACGACGATGTGATGGATTCACCGCGACCCCTGCTTGAGGTTGCTGCCATGTCGAGCCCGTCTCCGGTTCCGTCCTCCCAGACGCCCGTTCCGCCGCCGCGTGTTCCCGCTCCGCCACCACCGGCTCCCGCCCCGGCCCTGGATACCGCCCCGCAACAGCTGGTCGCCGGCCTGCTGGGCAAGGCGGATATCCGCATCAACGGCGACCGCCCCTGGGACATGCAACTGCATGACCCGGCCGCACTGGAGCGGGCGCTGGCCGAGGGCAACCTCGGCCTGGGCGAGGCGTACATGGCCGGTGCATGGGACTGCGAACAACTCGATGTCTTCTTCGAGCGACTGCTGCGCGCGCACCTGGATCGCGAGGTCCACCCTGCCCGCATCGCCTGGCACGCGCTGCAGGTGCGGATGTTCAACCGCCAGAGCCGCACCCGGGCCTGGCAGGTCGGCCGGGCCCACTACGACCTGGGCAACGATTTCTACGAAGCGATGCTGGACCCGCGCATGGTCTATTCCTGCGGCTACTGGAAGGACGCCACCGACCTGGCCGGCGCGCAGGAGGCCAAGCTCGAGCTGATTTGCCGCAAGCTTGGACTGCAGCCGGGGATGCGGGTGCTGGACATCGGCTGCGGCTGGGGCAGCTTCATGGGCTACGCCGCCGAGCGCCACGGCGTGGAATGCATCGGCGTGACCGTGTCGGCCGAGCAGACCCGCTACGCGCAGGAACGCTACGCCGGGCTGCCGCTGGAATTCCGCCTGCAGGACTACCGCGAGCTGGACGGCGACAGCCTCGGCGGCCGGGTGGACCGCATCGTCAGCGTCGGCATGTTCGAGCACGTGGGCCACAAGAACCACCGCGACTACATGGAGGTCGCCCGGCGCTGCCTGTCTCCGGAGGGCCTGTTCCTGCTGCACACGATCGGCAAGAACGAGCGTGATGCCACACCGGACCGCTGGATCGACAAGCACATCTTCCCCAACGGCGAGACGCCCTCGATCGGCCAGATCGGCGATGCCATCGATGGCCTGTTCATCGCCGAGGACGTGCACAATTTCGGCGCCGACTACGACCGTACCCTGATGGCCTGGCACGCCAACTTCGAGGCCGCCTGGCCGCGTTTCGCCGACCGGCTGGACCGTCCGTTCCAGCGCAAGTGGCGCTATTACCTGCTCTCGTGCGCCGGTGCGTTCCGGGCCCGGGAGCTGCAGTTGTGGCAATGGGTCCTGTCGCCGGAGGGCGTGCCCGGCGGTTACCACCGGGTGAGCTGACGAGGTCCCCGCAAAACCGGCGCGCCCAGGCGGACCTGGGCGCAGGAATTTCCCCGACCCAGTGAGGCGGCCATGTACATACCCCCGGGCTTCACCACCATCACCCCGTATTTCTTCGTCGACGATGCGGAGCGCTTCGTCGATTTCCTGACCAGCGCGTTCGGTGGCGTGGAAGAACTGCGCTCGCTGCGGGCCGACGGCCGGATCGCCAACACGCAGGTGCGGGTAGGCACGGCCACGGTGATGATCAGCGAGGCGACCGCCCGCTACCCGGGGATGGCGTTCTCGTTTTACCTCTATGTCGAGGACGCCGATGCCGCGATGGCACGCGCCATCGCAGCGGGCGCGACCCACGAGATGGACGTGGCGGACATGCCGTATGGCGACCGCCAGGGCGGTGTCCGCGACCCGCGCGGCAATATCTGGTGGATCTCCCAGCGTCTGGTCCAGGAGCCGTACTCGGCGTAGGCGCGCGACAACGACGGTCCGAGACGGAACCGGACCGGGGATCGCACGCATCAGGCGTGCCGGTAGAATGGGAGTCCAACGACGCCGCCCGGCCCGGTCTGCTGCCTTCCACACCGGTGACGAGCGCACGTCTTCCCCAAGCGCACCGCTGCGGCCCGGCCGGCAGCGCCTGTCCTGTGCGACCCCAACCTGGATTCCGTCTGCATGTTTTTCCGCAACCTGACCCTGTTCCGCTTCCCCACTTCCACCAAGCTCGATGACCTGGACGCCGGCCTGCAGGAGTGCGCGCTCAAGCCGGTCGGCGCGCTGGAGCTGTCATCGCGCGGCTTTGTATCGCCCATTGGCCGTGATGGCGAGGAGCTCGCGCAACGCCAGGGCGACGCGATCTGGCTGACCGTGGGCGGCGAGGACCGCCTGCTGCCCGGTGCCGTGGTCAACGACATGCTGGCCCGCAAGCTGGAGGAGATCGAGCAGACCGAAGGCCGCAAACCCGGCGGCCGCACCCGCAAGCGCCTCAAGGACGAGCTGATCACCGAGCTGATGCCGCGGGCCTTCATCAAGCCCAGTCGCACCGATGCCCTGCTGGATCTGGAGCACGGCATCCTCGTCGTCGACAGCTCCAGCCGCAAGAGCGCGGAGAACGTGGCCTCCGAGATCCGCCGCGCGCTGGGCAGCTTCCCGGCCATGCCGCTGAACCCGGAGATCGCGCCGCGCTCGATCCTGACCGGCTGGGTCGCCGGCGAGCCACTGCCCGACGGCCTGAGCATCGGCGATGAGTGCGAGCTGCGCGATCCGGCCGACCAGGGCGCGGTGGTCAAGGTGCAGCGCATGGAGCTGGACAACGACGAGATCGCCAAGCATCTGGAAACCGGCAAGCAGGTGACCCGCCTGGCGCTGATGCTGGACGATCACGTGTCCTTCGTTCTGGGCGAGGACCTGATCGTGCGCAAGTTCAAGCTGCTCGACGGCGCCGTGGACCAGCTGGAGTCCACCGACCACGACGACGTGCGCGCGGAGATGGAAGCGCGCTTCGTGCTGATGAGCGGGGAGGTCAAGCGCCTGTTCGCGGTGTTGCAGTCGGCCTTCAAGCTCAGCGCGGCCGACTGAGGCGCGGGGCGCAGGCACCACCATGCTTCGCCGCCTGCACGGCCTGGTCGGCACCAAACGCGCGCCCGCGGGGCGCGCCGTGCAACGCGACACCTTCGAGCTCACCCTGGACGACGGCCAGTCGCTGGAGGTGGAGCGGCGCCGGGACCCGCGCGCGCGCCGGATCAAGCTCTCCGTCAGCGACCGCGGCGTGCGCCTGACCCTGCCGCCGCGCGCCAGCGCCAGTGCGGCGGCGCGCTTCGCCCACGAGCACCGGCAGTGGCTCGCGCTGCAACTGGAGCTGCACACGCGCGACGTACCGGCGCCGCTGCTGCGGGATGTCTCCGCGACGCTGCCGTTGCGCGACGCCGAACGTCCATTGCGCTGGGAACGCGGCCGGTTCACCCGGATCGAGTCCGCGCCCGACGACGCACTGGTGTTCCTGCTGCCCGAGCGGGCCGGACCGGCGGCGCAGGCCCGGGCATTGCGGGATTTCTACGAGGGCGAGGCGCGCGCCGACCTGGCCCGCTGGATGCCGGACTACCTGGACGGACTGCCGCGCGCACCGCGCCGGTTCCGCTTCAAGCTGATGTCCTCGCGCTGGGGCTCGCTGGCACCTGACGACTCCGTCGCGCTGGACCTGTCGCTGGTGCTCGCCCGGCCTTCGGCCTACCGCTACGTGCTGGTGCACGAGCTTTGCCACCTGCGCCAGGCCAACCACTCGCCGGCATTCTGGGCCGAGGTGGAAACACGCATGCCGCATTGGCGCGAGGAGCGTGAGTATCTGCGAGTGCACGGCTCGCGTCTGAAGGCAACGATGCGCTCGCTGCTTGCCACAGGGACCGACAAGGCGTAAATCGGCAACGCCGGCCGCGCTCTGGAGCATGGCGATCGGAGTGCGCTGATCTGACCGTGGCTTGAACCGCGCTGATCAGGCCCGGTGATCAGACCGCGCTGAAAAAGTCCGCGAACACCGCCGCGACCTCCGCCGGCTGCTCCATGTGCAGGTGATGGCCGCCCGGCATGGTGCTCAGTTGCGCATCGCGCAGGCAATCGAAGCGCGCCCGGCGTTGCTCTTCGGGGAAGTAGACCTGCGCCGGTTCGGCGTAGAGCACCCGCACCGGGCACTCCACCGCGCGCAGCAACTCGCGCACCTGCTCCTCGCTGATGCGGATGGCCGTCGGCCGCGTGAGGCGGGGATCGCTGCGCCAGCTGAAACCGCGCGGGCCGCCCTCGCCGCGTACCGGAACCAGGCCGCGTTCGACCAGCAGGCGCGCCGCGTCGGGCTGGATATCCCCGGCCTGCAAACGCGCGCGGACCGCTGTGGCCGGATCGGGAAACACGCGCAATGGCTTGCGCGGACCGCCCGGGCGCGCGAATGCCTCGCGCAGGGATTCCACGTGGCGGCCCTGCTCGGCCGACAGCGCGCCCAGTGCCTCGATCGTGCCCAGGCGCTGGATGCGCTGCGGCGCGGCCGCCGCCATCAGGCTCGCCACCGCCCCGCCCAAGGAGTGGCCCAGCAGCGAAAACGCGTCCCAGCCCAGTGCATCGGCGGCGGCAAACACCGAGCGCGCGGTGCTGACGACGGTGTATTCGGCGGCCTCGGGAAAATGATCACTGGCGCCATGGCCGGGCATGTCCAGTGCGACCAGCTCGATGCCCGGCAGATACGGGTGCAGCGGGATGAAGCTGGCCGCGTTGTCCAGCCAGCCGTGCAGGGCCAGCACGCGCGGCACCGCCCGCCCGGCGGGCGCGGAGCGCAGCCCGGCCAGTCGGCCCAGCCGGGTATCCAGGACGAAGTCCTGCAGCCGGGTCACGGCTGGGCCATCGGCCAGGCGTCCAGGCCGCGCCGCGCAATCCCGGCGATGACACGCGCATGCGCCGGCGAATCGTTGAGGCAGGGAATGTAGCGCAGCGTGCCGCCGCGTCCGGCGACCTCGGCCGCCAGCTCCATGGAGATCTCCTCCAGCGTCTCCAGGCAGTCGGCCGCAAACCCGGGCGCGACGACGTCGATGCATTGCACGCCCCGCTCGCCCAGCGCGGCCAGCGCGGTGGTCGTCGCCGGTTCCAGCCAGCGCTCGGCGCCAAAGCGCGACTGGTAGCTGATGGTCCACTGGTGGGGTTCCAGCTCGAGTGCCCTGGCGATCGCCTGTGCGCCGGCCTCGGATTGGCGCTGGTACGGATCACCGTTGCGGATGACCCGCTTGGGCAGGCCGTGGAAGGAGAACACCAGGTGATCGCCGGCGCCGTTGCGGGCGCGATGCTCGCGGATCGAGTCGGCCACCGCCGCCACCCAGCCCGGATCCACGTGGTAGTCATCGACCATGCGCACCTGCATCGCCGTCTCGCGCGCGAGCACGTCGCCGACGGTCGCCGTGGTGGTGGTCGAGTACTGCGGATACAGCGGCAGTCCGAGCACCCGGCGGATGCCGCGCCCGCGCAGGTCCTCCAGCACTTTGGTCAGCGCGGGGTTGCCATAGCGCATCGCGTCGACGACCAGTACCTCGGGCATTTCGCGCTGGACGCCTTCGGCCAGGCGGCGGGTGTAGACCGCCAACGGCGATCCGCCTTCCAGCCACACGCTGGCGTATTTGAGCGCCACCTTCGGCGAGCGGCGCGGCAGGATGATCCCGTGCAGCAACGGCAGCCAGAACAGCCGCGGCAACGCGACCACGCGGCGGTCGGACAGGAACTCGCCCAGGTAGCGGCGCACCGCGTCCGCGGTGGGCGCGTCGGGCGTGCCAAGATTGATCAGAACAACGGCGGTATCGGGGGAGGGGGCAGCGGATTGAGTCATCCGTATAGGATGCCAGCTGCCGTTAGTTCCCACAGGATTCATCGCCGCGTCACTAGCCTGAATAAAGCTCCGGTACGAACTTCGCCGCCCGCGTGCGGTCGATGGGGATGTGCCGGCACCCGTCGGGTTCCATCCGCAGTTCCGTTTCCGGAGTCCTCCATGTCGATCGTCCCCCGTCTTGCCTTGATCCTGCTCGCGTTCGTCGTTGCCGCCCCCGCCGTTGCCGGGGTAACCGAGGACGAGCGCGCCCGCAACGCGGTCCGCGTGCTCAATGAAATCCAGGCCATTCCGGAGTCCGGCATCCCCGATGCGATGCTCGACCAGGCCAGGGCCATCGTGGTCGTGCCCGATACCCTGAAGATCGGCCTGGTGCTGGGCGGCCGCCGCGGCCACGGCCTGGTGTCGATCAAGACCCCGCAGGGCACCTGGTCCAACCCGGCCTTCGTCAAGCTCACCGGCGCCAGCATCGGCTTCCAGGCCGGCGTGCAGTCCTCCGACGTGGTGCTGGTGTTCACCAGCCAGCGTGGGCTGGACTCGATCGTCAACGGCAAGCTGACCCTGGGCGCGGACGCCAGCGTCGCCGCCGGGCCGGTCGGCCGCACCACCGGGCTGGCCACCGATGGGCAACTGAAGGCGGAAATCTGGTCGTGGTCGCGCGCGCGCGGCCTGTTCGCCGGCGTTGCCCTGGACGGCGCGGTGCTCAGCATCGATGACGCCGCCAACCAGAGCGTTTACGGCGGCGGCACCACGCCGCGGATGATCTTCGAGGACCGCGCCGGCCAGCGCGCCTCCGACGCGGTGGTGGCTTTCCGCGACCAGCTCGAGGAAGCGACGGCAACCGCCCGCGCCGCGCGCAGGCAGCAGCCGGCCCCGGCCGCACCCGTTGCCTATGGATCGCCGGCGGCAACGGTCAATGCGCCCGCCGCGGGCACCTCGACCGCGCCGGTTACCAACGCGCCGCTGAACGCGCCTCGCGACACGACCTACGACACCAACCGCCCGCAGCCGCAGCCCTTCGAAACCGTGGACAGCCCGCAACCGCCGGCAATCCACACCGAACCGCTGCCGCCCAACGGCTGAACGGCCGCGCCCGCCGGCAGTGGCCGGTGATTGCGGGTATTCTGGAACCTCTGGTTTTTCTGCGGACACGTCGATGGGTAGTATGAGTATTGGGCACTGGGTAGTCGTGCTGTTGATCGTGGTGCTGGTGTTTGGCACCAAGCGCCTGAAAAACGTCGGCAAGGACCTGGGCGAGGCGGTGAAGGGCTTCAAGAAGGGCGTGCACGACGATGACGATCTCGATGCCGACCGCCCGCCGGCCCGCCTTGGCGACGACGCCCGCCGCGAAGAGCCGTCCACCCGCCGCCCGGCCGACGTGCGCGATGCGCGCGACGACGAGCAGATCCCGCGCTAGCGGACTGCCCTGATCGGGGCGTGTACCCCGGCGGCCTGCCATGTTTGACATCGGTTTTTCCGAGCTTTTTGTCGTCGCGATCGTCGCCCTGATGGTGCTCGGTCCCGAGCGGCTGCCTCGCGCGGCGCGCTTCACGGGGCTGTGGGTGCGGCGCGCGCGCGCGCAGTGGTACTCGGTCAAGTCCGAACTGGAGCGCGAGCTGGCCGACGATGAGCTGAAAAAGAGTCTGGCCCGGACCCGTGACGAACTGCGCGAGCTGGGCACGGAGCTGAAAAACCAGGGCCGCGATCTGCACGATGACCTGCGCCGCGAAGGCCAAGGCATCGAGAAGTCGGTGAAGCACGCCGAAAAGTCGGTGAAGGACGCGGTGGCTCCGGTCACGCGTGCCGCGGCCACCGCTGCGGCGCCTGCGCTGGGGCACGACGCGGCGGAGCAGGACGGCGACGCAATTCGGGGCGATACCCCTGACGCCGGCCCGGCCGAACCGGTCGCGGGCGCGGGCGCGGGCACACCGGATCCGCAACCATGAGCCCGAACCCGGCAGACGACGCGCGCGAGCCGCGCGAACCGATGGACAACGATACCGAGGCCGCGCCCCGACTGATCGACCATCTGATCGAACTGCGCGGCCGCGTGCTGCGCGCGGTGACCGGTCTCCTCGCCGTGCTGTTGTTGCTGCTGCCGTTCGGCAACAAGCTCTACGCCGCGCTGGCCGCGCCATTGCTGGCCAAGCTGCCGCCGGGCGGGCAATTGATCGCGGTCGAGGTCGCCAGCCCCTTTTTCGCGCCGTTGAAGCTGGCCTTCTTCGCCGCCCTGATGATCTCGATGCCATGGCTGCTGTACCAGGCCTGGGCGTTCGTCGCGCCCGGCCTGTACCAGCGCGAGAAGCGCCTGGCCGTGCCGCTGCTGGCCTCCTCGGTGGCACTGTTCTACGCCGGCTGCGCGTTCGCGTTTTTCCTGGTGCTGCCAGCGGTGTTCGGTTTCCTGACCAAGATCGCGCCTGAAGGCGTGGCGATGATGACCGACATCAGCGCCTACCTGGACTTCGTGCTGGTGATCTTCCTGGCCTTCGGTGCCAGCTTCGAGTTGCCCGTGGCGATGGTCATCGCGGCCTTGCTGGGCTGGGTCACACCCGACCAGTTGAAGGAATCGCGCGGCTATGCGGTGGTCGGGATCTTCGTCCTGGCGGCGGTCATCACGCCGCCCGACGTGGTCTCCCAGCTGATGCTGGCCGCGCCGATGTGCGCCCTCTACGAGGTCGGCATCATCGCCTCGCGCTGGCTGGTGCGCGGGGACAGGACGGCGGCCGCCAGCGACGCGGAATGACCGTGTCGATCCAACCGGCCGGGCTGTGGCAGCGCAGCGCCGCGTGGACACTGGATGCCGTCGTGCTCGGACCGCTGTCACTGCTGCCGGCCTGGCCGCTTGTCTCCGGTCGCGCTGCAGCGTTTGCACAGCAGATGAACGCACTGCTGGAAGCCTGCGGCAATGCCATGGGCCGGGCGATCATCGAGGGCGTGCCGCTGCCGGCCTTGGCACTGACCGTGATGCAGGACCCGTCGATCAGGGCGTCGACCGCCGAGCTGGAGCACGCGTTGTGGGCGCTGGGATGGCCACCAGCGGCGACTTTGTTCGTGGTGTCGGCGATCTACCACATCGCATTGGAAGCCGGGCCGAGGCAGGCCACGCCAGGGCAACGATTGCTGGGCCTGCAGGTCACCGATGCCCGGCGGCACCGGCTGAGCCCGGGCCGCGCGCTGCTGCGGCATGTCGCCGGCGTCGCGTCGTGGTTGACCCTCAACATCGGCCACCTGATGGCCGCCGTCCCGCCGCTGCACCAGACCCTGCCCGATCGCCTCAGCGGAACCCGGCTATGGGCTGCGCGGCCGCGGATGCCGGCCTGGGCGGTCGCCTGGCTGGCGCTCGTCGGTACCCTTGCCATGGCGCTGGGCGTCTGGTGGATGGCAAACGCGATGGCCACCATGCAAGGCGCGCTCGAACAATCGCTGCGGTGATGCCCCGGAGGCGCATGCCGCCCGGGGCGTGATTGCGTGTCCTCAGGCGGCGATGCCGTCGGTGGCCACCGGAGCCGTGACAGCAGCCGCGCCGCCACCGCAGACATCGCGCCACAGGTGATACATCGCGCCGAACATGACCACGTACATCGCCAGCATGCCCGCTACGTACAGCGGGATCGCCAGCACGACCGCCAGCCAGGCGCCGGCAAACTTGGCCAGCACGCCGATCAGCATGGCCAGCAGGAGGACCGCGATGGATACCAGGATCATCGCCACGATGGCGGCGATCACGAACACCAACAGCGGGAGCAGGTTCTTGAACGTGCCCACGACTCCGTCGCCGAGTGCGGAAAACACCCCGCGCCCGCGCAGCACTACCTGGCCCAGCGCGATCGCCTGCACGCCGTAGGACACCAGCCCGACCACCAGCATCGCCACGCTGGCGATGCCCATGCCCGCCGGCAGCTGGTCCAGCATCGCCGGGTCGCCGCCGCCGGCCATCGAGGACTGCAGCATCTGCAGATACCACTGCACGAATCCGCCGGCGAAGGTCATCAGCACGGCGATCAGGATCACGTTCTGCAGCACCGCCAGCATCACCATCAGGCCGATCGTGCGCAGGGACGTGGCGAAGTCACCGAAACCGGCGAACACATCGGTGGCGCGCGCGCCGCTGCCACTTTCCACCCTGTCCAGCAGGCGCAGGAAACCGACCACCATCATCGCCATGACCACGATCACCAGCACGCTCATCACGGCGGTGCCCAGCATCATGCCGGTGAGCCCGTCTCCCATCGTCGCCGCCAGGGCGAACTGCAAGGCGACACCCGCGAACACCGCCGCGAGCACGACCACCGTCATCAGCGCGGCACCGCCGAAAACCGCGCCCGGACCGTTGCGGCCGACATTGATTGCGCGCGTCAGCCAGCCGAGACCGGCCATGGGCCCCATTGCACGAGTGCTCATCGTTTTTCTCTCCCCTTGATTGATCCCTGGAAACCCCGCGACGCAGGGCCGTAAACGCTCTCCCCCGAGAGCTCGCGCGCCGCGGTCAGGCCTCGAAGCCGCCCGCGACCGTTTCAGTCACCGGCGCGTCGCCCACCATCTGGCGCCACGCAAGATACACCGCGCCGCCCAGCACCGGCAGCAGGATCGCCATCAGCAGCAGTTGCACGGCGAACATCGACGCATGGGCGCCGATCGCGAAGGCCAGCAGCGCGCCCACCAGCTGCAGGGCGAGGCTGAGCGCGATCATGCCGATCACCAGCAGCACCAGCATGACCAGCAGCGCGCCCAGGTTGCGCAGGCAGGCACGCAGGCTCAGCTGCATCGCCGCGAAGGCCGTGCGCGGGGTGAAGATGATCTCCGGAATCGCCACGAAGGTGAAAAACCCGGCGACGACGCCGACGACCATCGCCGCCACCATCCAGCCGAACAGTGCGCCCAGCGGCAGGGACTCCACCAAGGCCGGGTCGGGATTGGTCTGCAGCTCGATCATCACCGTGGAAAGGCGCTGCAGCTGCTCCGGCCCCACCATCGCCACCAGCAGGATCACCAGAACGACCATGGCCACAAGCTGCGGCAGCAGCATCGCCAGCAGGCGCGGCGCCTTGCCGTCGCGCACGCCCTGCAGCAGGTGTCGCGGGCTGGCCGGCAGGCCACGGTCCACCTCGCGCGCGGCATAGATGATTCCGGCAAACAGGATCGGCCCGGCCACCGCCATCAGCGCGCTCAGCCACACCTGCCCGCCCAGCGAGCCCAGCGCCGAGAGGCCGCCCCAGATCAGGCCCAGCAGTCCCAGCGTCAAAGGCGCCCTGCGCAGCAAGGCAATGCCGCCGAGCAACCACTCGGCCCCGGCGCCCTTGGGCACTTTGCGAATCTCGTTCATCCCGCTCATCTCCCTGATACCGCTGATCCGTGGCCGCACCTGCGGCGCCGTGTCGCGCCTGCTGTTGGTTCCCCGCCCGCGCGCCGCCTGAGTCCGTGTTTTCAACCGTTCGTGCGCGCCAGCCCGGTGGCATGGTGCACGAACCGGCGCATCACCCGCCGCCCCTCCGGCGTGGCGGCGACCTGGGCCACCATCGCTGCAGGATCCAGTCCCTCGCGCTGCAACGCAACCTTGCGCGCCTGGATGTAGCCGCGCATGTGGGTGGCGCTGAACTCGGGGTGGAACTGCACGCCCCACGCATTGTCGCCCCAGCGGAATGCCTGGACCGGGTCCAGCGCGGAGCGCGCCAGCACGACGGCGCCCTCCGGCACCTTCAGGACGCTCTGCTGATGGGTCAGTTGCACCGCGAAGCGCTCCGGCATGGGGCCAAGCAGGACATCATCGGCCGCCGGCGGCAGCAGTTCCATCTCGAAGGTGCCCATTTCCCGCCCGGCCGGGTTGTCGCCCACCACACCGCCCAGCGCATGCGCCAGCAGCTGGTGCCCGTAGCAGATGCCGAAAATCGGCAAACCCGCACGCGCCGCGTCGGCCAGCCAGGCCGCGGTGGCTTCGCTCCAGTCGCGGCGCTCGGTGACCATCGCGCCCGAGCCGGTCACGATCACCCCGGCGAAGCCCGCGGCGGTCGGCAGGCTTTCACCGGCTTCCACGTTGATCGACACCACGCGCTCGCGCGGCAGCCCGCTGGCCACGCGGATCCAGTGCGGGAAACCGCCGTGGCGGCGCATCGAGGCGACCGGCTGGCCGGTCTCGATGATCAGGAAGGGAGCAGTCAACGGCAGGGTTCCAGTCAGGTGCGGCCCACCGCGCGGGGGCGACAGGCCGGTGTGAAAAAGCGGCCCTCGCAGGGCCGCACGTATACTACCGTGCTTTGTTCCCACGGCCTCTCCAGCATGTCGAAGACCGCTCCCGGCACCCCGGCTCCGCCGACCTTCCAGCAGCTGATCCAGCGCCTGAACGAGTTCTGGGCCAACCAGGGTTGCGTGCTGATCCAGCCGCTGGACCTGGAGGTGGGCGCGGGCACCTTCCACCCGGCGACCTTCCTGCGCGCAATCGGACCGGAGCCATGGAACGCCGCCTACGTGCAGCCCTGCCGGCGTCCCACCGACGGTCGCTACGGCGACAACCCCAACCGCCTGCAGCGCTATTACCAGTACCAGGTAGCGATGAAGCCGAGCCCGGACAACATCGTCGAGCTGTATTTCGACTCGCTCAAGTCGCTCGGCGTGGATCCGCTGGTGCACGACCTGCGCCTGGTCGAGGACAACTGGGAATCACCGACCCTCGGCGCTTGGGGCCTGGGCTGGGAGGTCTGGCTCAACGGCATGGAAGTGACCCAGTTCACCTACTTCCAGCAGGCCGGCGGGATGGAGTGCCGGCCGGTGCTGGGCGAGATCACCTACGGCCTGGAGCGCCTGTGCATGTACCTCCAGGGCGTGGACAACGTGTTCGACCTGGTCTGGACCCATGGCCCGGACGGCCATCCGGTCACCTACCGCGATGTCTACCACCAGAACGAGGTCGAGCAGAGCACCTACAACTTCGAGCACGCCAACGTGGAGGTGCTGCTGCGCCGGTTCGACGAGTGCGAGGCCGAGGCGCTGGCGATGGTCGAACTCAACCTGCCCCTGCCGGCCTACGAGCAGGTGATGAAAGCCAGCCACTGCTTCAACCTGCTGGACGCGCGCCGCGCGATCTCGGTGACCGAGCGCCAGCGCTACATCCTGCGGGTGCGCAAAATCTCCCACGCCGTCGCGGAGGCGTACTTCGCCCAGCGCGAGAAGCTCGGCTTTCCGGGTGTCCGGAATGCTTCCACTTCGGTCCCTTCGGAGGCCGTGTGATGGACACCACCACCGAGTTTGTCTTTGGCGGCTTCCTGTTCGGGGTCTTTACCGCTTACTGGGCCCAGACCACCCATCGCAATCCGTGGCTTTGGCTTTTTTTCGGCTGGTTCCTGCCCCCGGTCGCCGGCGTTCTGCTGCTGTTGAAAAACAGCGCGCGCCCTGCTCCGCGCAATCTTGATGCAAGGGGTCGTGACGATCTGATCGCCGTACGCAAGGACATTCCATGAACACCATGCAGCCCCTGCTGATTGAACTGGGCACTGAAGAACTGCCGGTCAAGGCGCTGCCGGGCCTGGCGCGCGCTTTTTTTGGCGGCGTGATCGAGGGGCTCGCCAAGCGCGGCATCGCCTTCGAGCGCGACGAGGCCAAGCCGCTGTACACACCGCGTCGCCTCGCCGTATTGCTGCCAGGCGTAGCCAGCGAGCAGCCCGAGCAGTCGGCCGAGGTGATGGGCCCCTACCTCAACATCGCCCTCGACGGCGAAGGCCAGCCGACCCGCGCGCTGCAGGGCTTCGCGGCCAAGGCCGGCGTCGAATGGACCGCGCTGGAGAAGACCACCGACAACAAGGGCGAACGTTTCGTCCACCGGTCGGTAAAGCCCGGCGCGCGCACCGCGGATCTGCTGGGCGACATTGTCCGCGACGCGCTGGCGGCCATGCCGATCCCCAAGCCGATGCGCTGGGGCGATCACGACTACAGCTTCGCCCGGCCGGTGCATTGGCTGGTCGCGCTGCTGGGCAGCGAGGTGGTCGAGATCGAGCTGCTGGGCGTGCGCAGCGACCGCATGAGCCGCGGCCACCGCTTCATGCACGACAAGCCGGTGTGGTTCACCGCGCCGGACGATTACGTGGAATCGCTGCGGGCCGCGAAGGTGCTGGTGGATGCCGACGAGCGCCGCGAGCGGATCGTGCAGCAGGTGCGGGCGGCAGCGAGCGCGTGCGGCGGCGAGGCGCGGATCGATCCGGGCATCCTGGAAGAGGTCAACGGGCTGGTGGAATGGCCCAGCGCGGTGACCTGCGGGTTTGAAACCGAATTCCTCGCGATCCCGGCCGAGGCCCTGATCGCGACCATGGAAACCAACCAAAAGTTCTTCCCCGTGCTGGGCGAGGACGGCAAGCTGAGCGAGCACTTCGTCGGCATCGCCAACATCGAGAGCACCGATGTGGAGCAGGTGCGCAAGGGCTACGAGCGGGTGATCCGGCCACGCTTCAGCGATGCGAAGTTCTTCTTCGTGGAAGACATGAAGCAGGGGCTGGCATCGATGGTCGAGGGGCTGGCCCAGGTCACCTACCAGAACAAGCTGGGCAGCATGGCCGACAAGGTCGCCCGCGTCGCCGCGCTGGCCGAGGCGATCGCCGGCCAGATCGGCGCCGATCCGGTGCAGGCGCGACGCGCCGCCGAGCTGTCCAAGGCCGACCTGCAATCGCTGATGGTGGGCGAGTTTCCGGAGCTGCAGGGCATCGCCGGGCGCTACTACGCCGCGGTCGAGAACGAGCCGGAGGCGGTCGCCAACGCGATCGACGAGGCCTACCTGCCGCGCGTGTCCGGCGACGCCATCGCGCCCTCGCCGCTGGGCCAGGTGCTGGCGATCGCCGAACGGCTGGATACGCTTGCCGGCGGCTTTGCCGCGGGCCTGAAGCCGACCGGCAACAAGGACCCCTTCGCGCTGCGCCGCAATGCGCTGGGCCTTGCGCGCACGCTGCTCGAAGGCGGGCACGAGCTGTTGCTGCACGACCTGGTGGAGCGCGCGCTCGCCGCGCAGCCGGTCCAGCATCCCGACATCGGCGCCTTCGATATCACCGCCTTCGTCTACGACCGCCTGCGTGGCTATTACGCCGACCGCGGCGTGTCGCCGCAGCAGTTCGAGGCGGTGAGCCATGTCGCCCACGACTCGCTGCCCGACTTCGGCCGCCGCCTCGCCGCGATCGGCGAGTTCGCCACCCTGCCCGAAGCGGCGGCGCTCGCCGCGGCCAACAAGCGCAGCCGCAACATCCTGCGCAAGGCCGACGGCGTGGTACCCGATACCGTCGATGCCGCGTTGTTCGCCGAACCCGCCGAGCGCGAGCTGGCCGATGCGATCGATGCCGCCATCGCCGACACCGACCCGCTGCTGGACGCGGGCGACTACGTCGCGGTGCTCGGGCGCCTGGCGCGGTTGCGCCCACAGGTGGATGCCTTCTTCGAGCAGGTGATGGTCAACGCCGACGACCCGGCGGTGCGCAGCAACCGCCTCGCCCTGCTGCGCCGCCTCAGCGACCGTCTTGGCAGCGTGGCGGCGATCGAGCATCTGTCGGTCTGAGGGCGCGTAAGCGCTGGTTCTGGCGCCGATTGCGCGACCCGTTACGCCTCTCGCGGCCGCTAGCGGGCGGCGGAGGCGAGGGGCGCAGCAGTTGCGTGCAGGGCTGTCACCAACCTCGACGGCGACTGCGGCGAACGACCACGACCCGGTGTGCCGCGACGTTTAACGGCGTCGGGTCACTGCTTCGTGGCTGCCGCCCAAACGGCCAGCTTCTCGCGTCCGATCTTGGCGTTGTGGCGGATGTCGACCGGGAATCCCGGGTGCAGGGCAAAGCGATCGATCGTGACCGACGGATGCATGTTCGCGATCCCGCGCAGGTCCTGCTCGATGGCGGGCCATTCGTTCCGGCGCACGCCCGCCTCCAGTTCCACACACAGCACCGGCTGCTGCGCACCGACGGCACCGACGCCGACCAGCGCCGTCCGCCGCACCTGCGGATGCGTGTTGAACACCGGCTCCACCTGCTCGGTGTACAGCGGGCCGGCGGCGCTCTCCACCCGGTGCGACTTGCGACCGCAGAACCACAGCCGGCCCTGCGCATCGAGATAGCCCAGATCGCCCATGCGGTGGACGATGCGCTCGTCATTCCCACTCCGAACGCTTCCGGGGATGGCGTTGTCCAGGTAGACCGCATCCGACGCGTGGACCCGGGCACCTGTGCTGCCCACACGCTCGCGGATCTTCGCAGCCCGCGTCTGCGCGTCGCGGTTGAAATAGGTGTCGGTCGCGGTCGGTCCGGTAACCGTGATCTCGCCGACCTCGCCGTCGGGCAGGCACAGCGCGTCGGACCACTCGGCGATCGGCGCGTCGGTGATCGCGATGATGCGCACCACGTTGGGCGCGGTCGGCCGCCCAACGCAGGTGCCCGCCCCGGCCTCGGTCGCCTCGCGCGTGGCCTGCAGCTCACGGCCCTCGATCATCGCCACCGGCAGGCATTCGGTCGCGCCGTACGGCGTCCAGAACCGCGCGTCATCGGGCAACAACCGGCGCAGTGTCGCCACCGCATCGGCCGGCACCGGCGCACCGGCTGACATCACCCGTTTCAGTGTCGGCAGGGGCTCGCCGTGGCGCGCCAGCACCGCCATCAGCGCCGGGGATCCAAACAGCTGGTCCACGCCGAACCGGTCGATCGCATCGTGCAGCTTGCGCGGGTCGGCCTCGGCAGGCCGGGTCGGATCCATGTCGGGAATGATCGAGGTCACCCCCAGCGCCGGGTCGAACAGGGCAAACGGCGGGAAGGTCGGCAGGTTCACCCCGCCGGGGACGATGCCGAACGCGTCGCGCAGCATCGCCACCTGGGCGAGGAAGTGCCGATGCCGGTAGACCACGCCCTTGGGCACGCCGGTGGAACCGCTGGTGAAGAGGATCGCGGCGAGGTCGTCGGCGTCTGTCGCGGCTGGCGAAACCGCATCACCGGTCGCGATTGCCCGGGCCCCGTCTTGCTCGACCTGCGCGAGCGTCGCATCGCTCAGCCACGGACGCGCGGCGGTGGTGATCGCCAGCCGAGCGGACTTCGCCCAGCCCAGCAGGCGGCGCGCAACCTGCGCCAGGCCGATGCCGATGAAGGCATCCGGCTGCGCCTCGTCCAGGCATTGGCGCAATGCGCGGCGGTCGATGCCCGGATCGACCAGTACCGGCACGGCGCCGGCCTTGAACAGCGCGAACATCAGCAAGAAGAATTCCGGCGACGGCCGCACCATCACCACCACGCGGCTGCCGTGGCCGACCCCGCGCAGCGCCAGTCCCGCGGCGATCGCGTTGCTGCGCGCGTCCAGCTGGGCATACGTCAGGCTGAGGTCGTAACTCGCCCGGCCGTCGCGCCGGCGCGTGCCGGGGCAGCGCATCGCGATCCGATCCGGATGCTGCGCCGCCAGCCGTGGCAGCGCGTCGGCGATGTTGGCCGGCTCAGTCACGGGGCAAGGGATGGCCGTCCAGGCGATGTTTGTCCACGGTATTCCCATCCAGGAACTCGCGGATCGCCGGCACCAGCACTTCGTGGCGGTCTTCCAGCACGTAGTGGTCGGCGTCCGCGAAGGCGTGCACCTCCGCGTCAGGAAGCGCGTCGGTGAAGCCCTTGAGGAAGTGGCGGTCGAACACGAAATCCCTCAGGCCCCAGCCCAGGAATACTGGACGGTCGGCGAACTCCGGCAGGCGGCGTCCGGCCTCGGCGACCAGCGGCCAGGCCCGGTCGCCCTCGCCCAGCGGGATGTCCTGCATGAAGCGCAGGGTGCTGATGGCGTTCTTCCAGCCGGTGTAGGGCGCGATGTAGCCGCGGCGCACGTCGGCCGGTAACGAGCGCCTGGTGCCCATCCACGCCGCGCCGCGGGCGAACAGGTTGAAGCGGCGGATCAGGTAGCCGCCGATGCGCGAATCGCGACCGAAACTCAGCCGCTTCGGCATCCGTTTGGCGGCCGGCAGCGGGAACGCGGCAGTGTTGAGCACCACCAGCCGTTTGACCTGGTCAGCGTGAGTCAGGGCCCAGCCGAAGCCGATCATGCCGCCCCAGTCGTGCACCGCCAGCGTCACCGGTCCAGTGATGGCCAGGTGTCGCAACAGCGCGCCAACGTCCTCCACCCGCGACTGCAGGGTGTAGTCGTAGCGCGGCGAGGCATCCGGCCCGTCGTCCGGCCGATCCGACAGGCCCATGCCGACGTGGTCCGGCACGATGCAGCGGTAGCGGTCCGACAGGCCGCGCACCAGGTGCCGCCAGTAGAAGCTCCACGACGGGTTGCCGTGCAGCATGACCACCACCTCGCCGTCGCGCGGGCCTTCGTCCAGATAGCTCATCGCGATGCCCGGGCGGACCTCGAACCGGGCTGGCGTGAAGGGGTAATCGGGGAAATCGCTCGCTGTCATCGCCGGCTCTTGCAGGTCCCGCACGACGACCCGAGGCCAGGCGGAGAGTGGGCCATTATCGGCGGCTGCGACGGCGAATGCACCGCGACGCCGCCCTGCGCCTCCAGCCCCTGACCTGTGGCCGCGGGCCCCCGCCGCGGATACGGCAATAAACCACGGGCACCGGCCCCCCGCACCGACCTCCCCTCCATCGCTTCAAGCCTCGCCAGACCGTCCGGACGCGCCGTGGCGAACCGGGTAAAATGGCCGGTTCCGCCGCACCGTCGAGTTTCCGTGAAAGCCACCCTGCACGCCCTGATCGCGCACGCCATCGACGCCCTGCGCGCCGCCGGCACCCTGCCCGCAGATCTGCCGACGCCCGATTTCGTCATCGAGCGACCGAAGGCGCGCGTGCAGGGTGACTTCTCGACCAACGCCGCGATGCTGCTGGCCAAGCCGGCGCGCTCCAATCCGCGCGCGATCGCCCAGTCGATCGTCGACGCCCTGCCGGCCAATGCCGATATCGGCAAGGTCGAGATCGCCGGTCCGGGCTTCATCAACTTCCACATCGACGAGGCCGCCTGGCGCCGGCAGCTGGGCGAGGTGTTCGCCCAGGGCGCCCGCTACGGCCGCAACCTCACCGGCCAGGGCCGGTGCGCCGGCGTGGAGTACGTCTCCGCCAACCCGACCGGTCCGCTGCATGTCGGCCACGGCCGCGCGGCGGTGATCGGCGACTGCATCGCCCGCGTGCTCGACGCCAACGGCTGGGAAGTGGCGCGCGAGTACTACTACAACGATGCCGGCGTGCAGATCGAGAACCTCGCCCTGTCGGTGCAGGCGCGTGCCCGCGGCATCGGCACCGATGATCCGGCGTGGCCCGAGAACGGCTATCGTGGCGACTACATCGCCGACGTGGCCCAGGCCTACCTGGACGGCGCGAGCGTCGAGCTCGACGGCGAGACGCTTACCGGCGCCCGCGATGCCGACAATCTCGACGCGATCCGCCGCTTCGCCGTCGCCTGGCTGCGGCGCGAGCAGAACAGCGACCTGGCCGCCTACGGCGTCGGCTTTGACGTCTATTTCCTGGAGAGCTCGCTGTATACGCAAGGCAAGGTGGAGGAGACGGTCGCCGCGCTCACCGCGAACGGCCACACCTACGAGGACGGCGGCGCGCTGTGGCTGCGGACCACCGCTTTTGGTGACGACAAGGACCGCGTGATGCGCAAGTCCGACGGCACCTACACCTACTTCGTGCCCGATGTCGCCTACCACCTGAGCAAATGGCAGCGCGGCTACCAGCGCGCGATCACCGAGCTGGGCGCCGACCACCACGGTTCGCTGGCCCGCGTGCGCGCTGGCCTGCAGGCACTCGATGCCGGCATCCCGCAGGGCTGGCCCGAGTACGTCCTGCACCAGATGGTGACGGTCATGCGCGGCGGCGAGGAGGTGAAGCTGTCCAAGCGCGCCGGCAGTTACCTCACCCTGCGCGATCTGGTCGACGAGGCCGGACGCGACGCCACCCGCTGGTTCCTCGTCGCGCGCAAGCCCGACTCGCAGCTGACCTTCGACATCGACCTGGCCCGCAGCCAGTCGCTCGACAACCCGGTGTATTACGTCCAGGTCTCGCACGCGCGGATGTGCGGGTTGATGCGCCAGCTGGATGAGCGCGGCCTGTCGTTCGACCGCGACGCCGGCCTGCAGCTGGGCTTGGAAGACGACGCCGCGACCCACGAGCTGGTGACGACGATCCTGCGCTACCCCGATGTGGTGGAGACCGCGGGGCGCGACCTGGAGCCGCACCAGGTCGCCGCCTATTTGCTGGAACTGGCGCAAGTCTTCCAGTCGTATTACAACGACCATCAGTTCCTGGTGGATGATGCCGACCAGCGCCACGCCCGTCTGGTGCTGGCGATGGCGACCCGACAGGTGCTGGCCAACGGTCTGGAATTGCTGGGCGTAAGCGCCCCCGAGGTGATGTAAGTGGCAGCACGACGCGGTAAATCACAGGCGCGACGCAATCAGGGCAACAGCGGCATGCCCGGCTGGGCATGGATGATCCTGGGCATCCTGATCACCATCGTGGCGATCCTGCTGCTGCCCAAGGTGCTCAAGTCCGACGGCGATGGCTTCTTCCGGCCGCAGCCCAATCCCGACGCGCAGCCGGCCCCGGTTGCGGTGGACGACAGCGTGGTGGGTCCAGGCCCCACCGGCAAGCCGCCCGCCAGCGACGGGCCCAAATACGATTTCTACACCCTGCTTCCCGGGAAGGAAGTCGCCGTCAGCGACGCCGAGCTGGCCGCTACCGAGCGCGCCGAAGAGCAGCGCGCGGAAGCCCTGCGCGCTGCGGCCGCGTTGCGCGGCGAGACGCCGGCGGCAGCGGTCGCCCGCAATCCGGACGCGGCCGATCCGGCGCTGCCGACGCCGGTAAGCGAAGAGCCGACGACTACGGCGCCGACGCCAACCACGCCAGCGGCCAGCACCGCCGCGACAACAAGCCCGGCGGCCACGCCCGCGGCCGCGGCGGCAGAGCCCAGGCCCGTCGCCGCTGCCGCCGATGGCAGCCGTTACCTGCTGCAGGCCGGCGCCTTCCAGGCCTCCGGCCAGGCGGAGGAGCTGAAGGCGCAGCTGGCAATGATGGGCCTGAGCGCCCGCGTGGAGCCGGCGCAGATCAACGGCAACACCGTCTATCGCGTGCGCATGGGGCCCTACGGCAGCGCCGGCGATCTGGCCGATGCCAAGCGCAAGCTCGCCAGCAGCGGCGTGTCGGCGATGGCGATCAAGGCCCAGTAGGGCCGCCTGCCGCACTGCCGGTGGCCGGTAACTGGTAGCGGCTCGCGGC